>CBFIFZ010000090.1:0-11466 GCA_965661995.1 Roseicyclus sp. | reverse complement strand
AGGGGCGGCAGAGATTAACAATCCCTGAAGGCGCCCCTGCAAGTCGTTGATTTTCCGTGCTCCGACAGGCGTCCCACGCTGGGACGTCCGGTCAGAGCAGGCTGTCGGGCATCTTCTGTTCGGCGGCCGTGTTGGCGCGGCGGAAGACCAGCGTCACCAGCGTCGAGACGATCACGATGAAGAGCGAGTAGAGCGCGGGCACCGCCATGTAGCTTTGCGCCTCGTCGCCCGCGAAGGTGAAGGCGATGATGGCGATGGCCAGCGGGCCGTTCTGGATGCCGGTCTCGAGCGCCACGGTGCGTGCGTTCCTCGGGTGCAGGCGCAGCGTCTTGGCGAAGAGATAACCGATGGTGATGCCGACAAGCCCCAGCGCGATGGCCGCGACATAGGTCGCGGGCGTCGTGGAGAGCAGGAACTGCCAGTTCTGCGGCACCCAAGTCACCATGATGAAGAGGATGAAAAAGAGCGCGAGGATCGAGCCGCCGAACTCGATCACCGCGCCGACATTGGCGTTGAGCTTGCGCAGCCCCATGCCGATGGCCACGGGCACGAGCAGCACGATCAACACGCGGATGATATCCTCGCGCGGGATCTCGAGGCCCAGCACATTGGCGTAGAGCAGAAGGATGATCGGGATCAGGATCACGCCGGTCACGGTCGAGGTGACAGTCATCAGCACCGACAGCGCAAGGTTGCCCTTGGAGAAATAGGTGAAGATGTTCGAGGTCGTCCCCCCCGGCATGCAGGCCATGATCAGGACACCCACGGCGATGGCCTCGGGCAGGGTCAGGAAGCTGACCAGGAGGAAGCCGAGAAAGGGCATGATGCCGTATTGCGCGACGACGCCGATCATCAGGCCGTAGGGGCGCTTGAGCGCGAGGTAGAAGTCGCGCGGCGTGAGCGAGGCGCCCATGCCCAGCATGATGACCGCGACCATGATGCCCAGAAGCGTCTGGGTAAACTCGTCAACCATGCAGGGCCTCCCGTTATTCGGCCGCGATGCGGGCCAGTTCCTCGGCGCGCAGGTCTTTTCTGAGGATCTTGCCGACGTTCGATTTCGGCAGCTCGTCGCGGAACTCCACCCGCTTGGGGATCTTGTAGCCGGTCAGATGCTCCTTGGCGTAGGCGCGGACGGCGGCCTCGGTCAGGCCGGGATCGGAGGAGACGATGAAGGCCTTGACGGCCTCGCCCGTCGCCTCATCGGGCACGCCGATCACGGCGGCTTCCAGCACGGCGGGGTGGGCTGCGAGCACGTCCTCGACCTCGTTGGGGTAGACGTTGAAGCCCGAGACGACGACGAGGTCCTTCTTGCGGTCGACGATCCGGACATAGCCGTCGGGGTCCATGACGCCGATGTCGCCGGTGAGGAACCAGTCGCCCTGCATGACCTTTTCGGTCTCGTCGGGCTTCTGCCAGTAACCCTTCATGATCTGCGGGCCGCGGGCCGCGATCTCGCCCGGTTCGCCTTGCGGCACGGGCTGTCCGTCTTCGCCGAGGCAGATCACCTCGGTCCCCGGAATGGGCACCCCGATCGTGCCGGGCCGCGCCTTGCCGAGTGGTTCGAAGGTCAGGACGGGCGAGGTTTCGGTCAGGCCGTAGCCCTGGATCACGGGCGAGCCGGTGATCCGCGCCCATGTCTCGGCGACGGAGGATTGCAGCGCCATGCCGCCGGCCGACGAGAATTTCAGGTGTTTCGGCGGCGAGTCGGTGAACCAGATCTCGTTGGTGAGCCCGTTGAAGAGCGTGTTCACCCCGCTCATCCAGGTGATCTTGTAGTTCTCGAAGGCGCGCTTGAGGTTCATCAACGGGCGCGGGTTCGGGATCAGCACGTTGCGCGCGCCCAGCCACCAGAAGCCCAGGAGGTTCACGTTGAAGGCGAAGATGTGGTACATCGGCAGCGCGGTCAGCGCGACCTCGGTCCCTTTCTCGAGGTCGCCGACGAGAAGCTCCATCACCTGTTCCATGTTCACGAGCAGGTTGGCATGGGTCAGCATCGCGCCCTTGGACACACCGGTGGTGCCACCGGTGTATTGCAGCACGGCGATATCCTCGCCGGTGACGGACTGGTGGTAGGCGTCGACCTCCACGTGATCCCTCGCCACGTGGCTGCGCCCGGCCGCGATGGCGTCGGGCAGGCGGATATGGGCGGTCTCGATCGGTTTCACCGACCGGTCCCAGTGTTTCTGCACCAGCCCCACGATGCCGCGGGGCAGCACCGGCAGGAACTCGGCCACGCGGGTGACGATCACGTTGGGGATCGGGTGACCGGCGGTGGCCGCGGGGATCTTGTCGGCGAACATGTCGACGATGATGAGCGCGTGCGGCTCGGCATCCTCGAACTGCCTGGCCATTTCCTCGGCGGTGTAGAGCGGGTTGACGTTGACCAGCACGCAGCCCGCCTTGAGCACGCCGAAGGCGGCGACCGGGAAGGCGAGGCAATTGGGCATCTGCAGCGCGACGCGGTCGCCCTGCCGGAGCCCCGCGACCTCGCGCAGGTAGGCGGCCAGCGCGTCCGACATCTCGTCGACCTGGGCAAAGCTCAGCGTGCCGTTCATGCCGTTGGGCAGGCAACAGGTGAAGGCGGGCTTGCGCCCGTAGGTCTCGGCCACGGCGCGGATCATGTCCGCGAGGTTGCGATAGGCCGTCTCGGTGATGTCCACACGCGCACCGGCCCGGTAAAAGGCCGTCCAAGGCCGTCCCGGATGTTCCATGAGCCTCCCCCTCATGTCACCTTACTGGCCGGGGACGCTAGCGCAGTTGCCGCGGCTGTGGAACGAAAATCCGATTGAACGTTGCGTCACGACTGTGCGCCATCGATAGGATGGTCCTATCGCCCCCGTCAGCTTCCCCGATAGGTCGAGTAGCCGTAGGGCGAGAGCAGCAGCGGCACGTGGTAATGGTCCATCTCGGCCATGCCGAAGCGGATCGGCACCTCGTCGAGAAAGATCGGCTCCTTTCCGGCCTGCCCGGTGCGGCGCAGGTAGTCGCCGGCGTGAAACACCAGCTCGTACGTGCCGGTCTGGTAGGCGTCATGGGGCAGGATCGGCGCGTCGGTGCGCCCGTCGGTGTTGGTCACCATCTCGGCGATCTTGCGGTGCGACTTGCCCGACACGCGGTAGAGCGTGATCCTCAGCCCCTCGGCCGGGCAGCCGCGCGCGGTGTCGAGCACATGGGTGGTCAGGAATCCGGGCATCTTGCATCTCCTCTGCTCGAAGCGACCCTTTCGCAGGTCCAAGCCCCTTGCAACCCCCGCATCGCTTGGCCAAGCCTGAAGGGGACACATCCGGAGGCGCGAGCGATGCACAGATACCCCCGAGACCTGACAGGCTACGGTCCGACCCCCCCCGATCCGCAATGGCCGGGCGGTGCGAAGATCGCCGTTCAGATCGTGATGAACTACGAGGAAGGGGGCGAGAACAACATCCTGCACGGCGACGCCGCCTCGGAAGGGTTCCTGTCGGAGATCACCGGCGCCCAGCCTTGGCCGGGTATGCGGCACTGGAACATGGAATCGCTCTACGAATACGGCGCGCGCGCCGGGTTCTGGCGGCTTCACCGGATGCTGGGGCATCTGCCCGTCACGGTCTACGGCGTCACCAGCGCGCTGGCCCGTGCGCCCGAACAGGTCGCCGCGATGCAGGACGCAGGATGGGAGATCGCCTCCCACGGGCTGAAATGGATCGAGCACAAGGACATGGACGAGGCCGCCGAGCGCGCCCTGATGCTCGAGGCGATTGCGCTCCACACCGAGGTGACGGGCGCGCCCCCGCGCGGCTGGTACACCGGGCGCAGCTCGATGAACTCGGTGCCGCTGGCCGCCGAGACGGGGCTTTTCGACTATATCGCGGATGATTACGCCGATGACCTGCCCTATTGGCGGCGCTTCGGGGAGCGGGATCAGCTGATGATCCCCTACACGCTCGACATCAACGACATGCGCTTCGCGATTCCCGCGGGCTTCACCGAAGGCGCGCAGTTCGAACAGTATATCCGCGACAGTTTCGATTGCCTTTATGCCGAGGGTCTGGCGGGCCGCCCCGCGATGATGTCGATCGGGCTGCATTGCAGGCTGGCGGGGCGGCCCGGTCGGGCGCAGGCGCTCAAGCGCGCGGTCGATTACATGGCGGGGCATGAAGGCGTGTGGTTCGCGACCCGGTTGCAGATCGCCGAGCACTGGGCCGCGACCCATCCGCCGGTGGCGCGCGTGCGCGCCTCCGAGATGGACCGGGCGACGTTCGTCGCGGAATTCGGCGGTATCTTCGAGCATTCGCCGTGGATCGCGGAGCGCGCCCATGCGCTGGAGCTGGGGCCGACCCATGACAGCGCCCGCGGCGTCCATTCGGCGCTGGCCCGCGTCTTCCGGACGGCCTCCGAGGCGGAGCGGCTTGGCGTGCTGACCGCCCACCCCGACCTTGCGGGCAAGCTGGCCGCCGCAAAGCGCCTGACGCCCGAGTCGACCGCCGAACAGGCGAGCGCGGGCCTCGACGCGCTGACCGACGAGGAGCGCGGCGCCTTCACCCGGCTGAACGCGGCGTACCCGGAAAAATTCGGCTTCCCTTTCATCATCGCGGTGCGCGACCATGACAAGGCGGGGATCCTGTCGGCCTTCGAGCGCCGCCTCGCGCAGGACCGCGAGACGGAATTCGCCGAGGCCTGCCGCCAGGTCGAGCGCATCGCCGAGTTGCGTCTGAAGGAGAAGCTGGGATGAGCCGCGACATCATGATCGCCCCCCTGACAGCCGAAGGCTTCGCCCGCTACGGCGAGGTGCTGGAGACCGAAGGCGCGCCCGACAAGCTGATCAACCAGGGGCTCTGCGGGCGCTGGCACGACCGCGCGCGGCTCGAGTTCGGCGACGGGCGGGCGGGGATCAGCCTCTTCCGCTCGGACACCCGCGCGCTGCCCTATGCGCTCGAGATGGTCGAACGCCATCCGCTCGGCTCACAGGCCTTCCTGCCGATGTCGCATGATCCGTTCCTCGTGATCGTCGCCCCCGACAACGGCGGAACCCCCGGCAGGCCGCTGGCCTTTCGCAGCACGGCGGGGCAGGGCATCAACATCGCCCGGAACACCTGGCACGGGGTGTTGACACCGTTGCACGCGCCGGGGCTTTTCGCCGTGGTGGACCGCATCGGCGCGGGCGCGAACCTCGAGGAACACTGGTTCGACACCCCCTGGACCGTGCGCGACGCCTGACACGGGCGCGCGATCCCCTGCTTCTCCGTTTCGAAAATATCCCGGGGGAGTCCCGGCACGGGACGGGGGCAGAGCCCCCAATTCGGGAGCGGCACCGACACCCCGCGCCGCTATCCGAAACAGCGCACTCCCGCACCCGCGCCAGCGGGTGCCGGGCCCAAGCTGTGAGACCCATGGCGCAGCCATGGTCGAACACGCGGGAGCGCCCCCTTTCGGGATCAGAGCGGAACGAGGGTCGCCGTGCCGTCGGCCACCGCCGTCTCGACGATCGAGGCCGCGACGGCCAGGTCCTGCAAGCCCACGCCGGTGCCGTCGAAAAGCGTGATCTCGTCCGCGCTTGTCCGGCCCGGATGGGTGCCGTTGATCACGGCCCCCACCGGCGTCACGTCGCCCTCGGTGATCGATCCCGCTGCCACCGCATGCTGCGCTTCGCCGATGGTGACCGATTGCGCGACCTCGTCGGTGAAGACGGTGGCGCGCGCCAGAAGCGCCGCCTCGACCTCCTGCTTGCCCTTGGTGTCGGTTCCCATGCAGGCGAGATGCGTGCCGGGCGAGACATGATCGGCCATCAAGGAGGGCGCGAAAGATGAGGTGATCGTGATGATCACATCGGCCTCGCGCAGACCGGGAAGCTCCACCGCCTCGAAGGGGAGGCCGGCCTCGTCGGCCACCTTTTGCAGGTTCGGCAACATCTCGGGATGCAGGTTCCAGCCGATGACCTTCTCGAACGCGCGCTGCTCGAGGGCCGCGCGCATCTGGAAGGTCGCCTGGTGGCCCGCGCCGACCATGCCGAGCACCTTGGCGTCGTCCCGTGCGAGGTGCCGGATCGACACCGAGGAGGCCGCCGCCGTGCGAAGCGCGGTCAGGTAGTTGCCGCCCACAAGCGCCTTCACGCGGCCCGTGTCGGGGTCGAAGAGGAACACGGTGGACTGGTGGTTGATCAGCCCCCGCCGCTCGAGGTTGTGGGGCCAGTAGCCCCCGGCCTTCAGGCCGAGGATGCCCGGCGCCACGCCGCCCTTGAAGCCGTAGAGCGCATCCTCGGTCGGCATCGCCTCGCGCACGACGGGGAAATTCGCGGCCTCGCCCGCCGCCATGGCGGCAAAGACCTTTTCCACCGCGTCGAAAGACGCCTCGCGGGTCAGGAGGCCGGGGATCATGCCTTCCGGCACGATCACCAGCTCATGTTGGCTCATCTGTCCGCCGTCCATCAGTAGGCCTTGCCCCGCGCCGAGACGGGCCAGACCACCTCGACCTTGCCGCCGCGCACGCCGACATACCAGTCGTGGACGTTGCAGGTCGGGTCGCAATGGCCGGGGACGAGGCGCAGCTTGTCGTTGACCTTGAGCACGCCCTCGGGGTCGGCGACGACGCCGTGCTCGTCCGAGCACTTGACGTATTGCACATCGTCACGCCCGAAGATCACCGGCAGGCCCGAGTCGACCGACTGCGCCTTGAGCCCCGCATCCACGATGGCCTTGTCGGCCTTGGCGTGGCTCATCACGCTCGTCAGGATGAACAGCGCGTTTTCCCATTCGCCGCGGTCGATGCGGTTGCCGTCCTTGTCGAGGATGCGGCCGTAATCGGCATCCATGAAGGCGTAGGAGCCGCACTGAAGCTCGTTGTAGACGCCGGAATTGCTCTCGAAATAGTAGGAGCCGGTGCCGCCGCCGCCGACGATATCGCACTCCAGCCCCTCGGCCTTCAGCCCCTCGACCGCATCGCGCACCATGTCGATGGCGATGGTGGTCTTGGCCATGCGCTCGTCATAGCTGTCGAGGTGCTGCATCGCGCCCTGGTAGGCCTGGATGCCGGCGAACTTGAGGCCCGGCGCGGCCTCGATCGCCTTGGCCAGCTCCACCACGGCGGGCGTGCTGGTCACGCCGCAGCGGCCCGCGCCGCAGTCGATTTCCACGAGGCATTCGATGGTCGTGCCGTGCTTCTGGGCGGCCGCCGAGAGGTCGGCGACATTGTCCAGCATGTCCACGCAACAGATCGTGCGGGCGCCGAGTTTCGGCATGCGGGCGAGACGGTCGATCTTGGCCGGGTCGCGGACCTGGTTCGAGACCAGCACGTCCTTGATGCCGCCGCGGGCGAAGACCTCGGCCTCCGAGACTTTCTGGCAGCAGACGCCACAGGCGCCGCCCAGCTCGACCTGGAGTTGCGCCACGTCGACCGACTTGTGCATCTTGCCGTGCACGCGGTGGCGCATGCCATGGGCGGCGGCGTAGTCGCCCATCTTCTTGATGTTGCGCTCCAGCGCGTCGAGGTCGAGGACCAGGCAGGGCGTCTGGATCTCGCTCTCGTCCATGCCGGGCAGGGCGGGGATGTCATAGCCGACTTCCAGGGTTTCGATGTCGATGACGTCTTTCATGGGTCTCTCCGGTTTGGTTCGGATGCCGGGCAGACGGCCCGGCCTACAGATGGGTTTGGATGCAGGCCGGGCCGTCTGCCCGGCATGGCCTTACATCCAGGGCAGCTTGTCGAGGTCGACGTTGCCGCCGGTGATGATCACGCCGACGCGCTTGCCGCGGAACACGTCCGGGTTCTTGATGATCGTCGCCAGCGGCACGGCGCAGCTGGGTTCCATCACGATCTTCATGCGCTGCCAGGTGAGCTTCATCGCGTCGATGATCTCCTCCTCCGTGGCGGTGAGGATGTCGGTCACGTAATTCGACACGAAATGCCAGGTGTTTTCCTTGAGCGGCACCTTCAGCCCGTCGGCGATGGTGCTGGGCGCATCGTCGGCGATGATATGGCCCGCCTTGAAGGAGCGGTAGGCGTCATCGGCCTGTTCCGGCTCGGCGGCGTAGATCTCCACGTTCGGCGCGATGTTCGAGAGCGTCAGGCAGCAGCCCGACACCATGCCGCCGCCGCCGATGGGGGCGATGACCTGCTCCAGCCCCTCGACCTGTTCCATAAGCTCGCGCGAACAGGTGGCCTGGCCCGCGATCACGCGGGGGTCGTTGTAGGGGTGGACGAAATCCGCGCCGGTGCGCTCGTGGACCTCGGCGAAGACGGCCTCGCGGCTCGTCGTCGAGGGCTCGCATTCGGTGATCGTGCCGCCGTAGCCGCGCACGGCGGCCTTTTTCGCCTCGGGGGCCGTGCGGGGCATTACGACATGGCAGGGGATGCCGCGACGGCCCGCCGCGTAGGAGAGCGACAGCGCGTGGTTGCCCGACGAGTGCGTCGCCACGCCCTTGGCCGCCTGTTCCTCGGTCAGGCCGAAGACCGCGTTGGACGCGCCGCGGACCTTGAAGGCGCCGGCCTTCTGGAAGTTCTCGCATTTGAAGAACAGCTCGGCGCCGGTCAGCTCGTTCATGAACTGCGAGGTCAGAACGGGCGTGCGGTGGATGTAGGGTTTGATCCGCTCATGCGCGGCGATCACGTCGTCGAAATCGGGGATATGGGTGGTGAGTGCGTCCTTCATGATCTCGTTCCCTTATTCGGCGGCCAGCGCGACGGGGGTCGCGGTGCTGCGGTAAACCTCTTGCGCGGCGGCGACGCCGGAGCCGAGCGTGATGTCGAGGCCGAGGTCGGCCATGACCATCTCGGCGGTCGCGATGCCCGAGAGGGCCAGGACATCGGTCAGCATGCCGAGGTGTCCGATGCGGAAGACCTTGCCCGCGACCTGTCCGAGACCCGCGCCGAAGGCGACGCCGTAGCGGGTGCTGGCGAGGCTGACGATCCGGGCGGCATCGAAGCCCTCGGGCGTGCGGATCGCGCTGACGGTATCCGAGTAGAGCTCGGGCCGGACGGCGCAGAGGCTCAGGCCCCAGGCATGGACCGCGGCGCGCACGCCGGTGGCGATGCGGGTGTGGCGGGCGAAGACATTCTCCAGTCCCTCGTCGAGCAGCATCGCGGAGCCTTCCTTGAGCCCGTTCAGCAGGCCGACGGAGGGCGTGTAGGGATAGGCGTTGGCGGCATAGCCCGTGGCCATGTCGCGGATGTCGAAATAGGTGCGGGGCAGGCCCGCGGTTTCGGCGGCCGTCATGGCCTTCTTCGAGAAGACCGCGATGCCGAGGCCCGCGGGCAGCATGAAGCCCTTCTGGCTGCCGGTGACGGCGACGTCCACTTTCCAGCCGTCAAACTCGAAGGGCATGGAGCCGATCGAGCTGACGCCGTCGACGAAGAGCAGTGCCGGGTGTTTCGCGGCGTCGATCGCGCGGCGGACGGCGGGGATGTCGGACTTCACGCCGGTGGCGGTCTCGTTATGGGTGGCGAGAACGGCCTTGATCCGGTGGCCGGTGTCGGCGGTCAGGATTTCCTCGAAGCGGTCGGCGGGGATGCCTTCGCCCCAGGGGGTCTCGACGATCTCGACGGTCAGGCCGTGGCGCTGGCACATGTCGATCCACTTGTGGGAGAACATGCCGTTGCGCGCGGCCAGCACGGTGTCGCCGGGGTTCAGCGTGTTGGTGAGCGCCGTTTCCCAGCCGCCGGTGCCGGTGGAGGGGAACACGAAGACCTGCGCATCCGCCGATTTGATCACGCGGCGCACGCCGTCGAGGGCGGGGTGCAGGATGTCCTTGAACAGGCTCGAGCGGTGGTCGAGCGTGGGCATGTCACAGGCGCGCCGAAGGCTCTCGGGCATGTTCGTGGGGCCTGGAATGAAAACCGGGTTCTGAAAGCTCATGGGGTGCCGTCTCCTCATCTCTGGGGGCAAACTACGTGTTGACATGCGTGCGCACAATTTTTTTGAAAAGGTTTTTCAGAAATGCTATTGTGAGGTGAGTTTGTTGAAAATCAATGACTTGGTATTTTTCGCGCAGTGAAAGCGTTTTTCACTGCACTGCAGCGAGGCTTCGATGCGCGAAGATCAGGCTACCGAATCCCCCCGCCGCGCGCGGGGCCGGCCCAAGGCTTGGGACGACAAGACCGAGCAGAACACGATCAAGTCGCTGGACCGGGCGATGGCGGTGTTCGAGCATCTTTCGACGATGCAGGGCGCGACCCTGTCGGAGCTGGCCGCCGATACCGAGCAGTCGCCGGCCACGACCTATCGCATCCTGACGACGCTCGAGGCCCGCGGGCTGGTGGAGTTCGACGCCGCCGCCCAGCTTTGGCACATCGGGCCGCGCGCCTTCCTGATCGGGGCGCGCTACCTGCGCCGCACGTCCGTGGTGGATCGGGCGCGGCCGATCCTGCGCAAGCTGATGGAGGCGACGGGCGAGACCGCGAACCTCGGGATCGCGCGGGAAAGCCACGTGCTCTTCGTGAGCCAGGTGGAAAGCCATGCCTCGATCCGGGCGTTCTTTCCGCCGGGCTCTCTCTCGCCGATGCATGCCTCGGGGATCGGCAAGGCGCTGCTGGCGCAGATGACCGATGACCGGCTGTCGCGCTATATCGCGACGGCGCCGCTGGACCGGTTCACGGCGCGCACGCTGACCGATCCGGGCGATTTGCGCGCCGATCTGCAGGAGACGCGGGCGCGCGGCTTTGCCATCGACGACGAGGAGAAGACGGAAGGCATGCGCTGCATCGCCGCCCCGGTCTTTGACTGGAACGGCGAGGCGGTGGCGGGTCTGTCGGTGTCCGGCCCGGTGAGCCGGGTGTCGGAGGCCGAGACGCCGCGGCTGGCCGATGCGGTGACGGCGGCAGCAGACGAATTGTCGGCGGCGCTGGGCGCGGATCGCAAGGGCTGAGGCTCAGGCTCAGGCGAGCGCGGCGAGGCGGTCGAGGTTCCGTTCGAGGCAGTCGAGGAAGCGGTCGCGCAGCGGGTCGCGGACGTCGGCGGCCCATGCGGCGGCGAGGTGCAGGCGGCGGATGGGCTGGCCCTCTGGCGTCAGGAGCGGGCGGAAGGCCACGCCGTCCACGCGGGCCTGCGCCGACCAGCGCGGCACCACGGCAAGGCCAAGGCCGGCTGCGACAAGACCGACGATGGTGTGCTTTTCCTCGGCGATCTGGGCGATGCGCGCGCTGTGGCCGTTCTCCAGCATCAGCTTGATGGTCAGGTCGTGGCTGTGCGGGCGCGACTGGCGGTCGGGCACGATCAGCGGCGCGTCGGACAGGTCGTCGACGCTCAGGCTCTCGCGGTCTGCCAGCGGGTGCCCCTCGGGCAGGGCGACGACGGTGCTTTCGGACAGGAGCGTGCGGGTCACGAGGCGTGGGTCGCGGCGGTCTGGCGGGCGCAGGATGGCAAGGTCGAGGCGGCCCGACAGAAGGCGGGGGATCAGCTGGATCGTCTTGCGCTCCTCCAGGCGGAGGGTGACGTCGGGGGCCTCGTCGCGGAAGAGCGGCAGGATCTGCGGCAGTAGCCCCGCCGCGGCGCTGTCGATG
>CBFIFZ010000089.1:0-11503 GCA_965661995.1 Roseicyclus sp. | reverse complement strand
AGAAGTCGGTCTCGAGGTTGGCGATCAGCGGGAAGTGCTGGGCGCGGGGCAGGGCCGACAGGTTCGCGGTGATCCCGATCTGGGCCAGCATGCCCACGGCTGCCTGGCAGATTGCTTCATCATTGATGTAGCGATCGTTGGGGCAATCCAGCTGGATCGAGAAACCGTCTGCATAGCCCGCTTCGGCCATCAGCGCGCGGGCGGCCTCCACGTCATAGGCGGGGTAGGCGTCAAGCTCGGCGGTCCAGCCGTTCACCGGCGGGGGCGAGATGACGCCCGCGGGTGCCGACTGGCCGCGCATCACGACCTGCTGGATGGCCTCGCGGTTGATGGCGATGTCGATCGCCTGGCGCACGCGAATATCGGCGAGCGGGTTGGCCCCCTCGACATTGTCGAGCGTCAGGTCGTCGTCACCCACGTTCATGCCGAAGAAGATGACCCGGTTCTGCGCCGCCGTTGCCAGCCCGATGCCGTCGGCCTCGGACACACGCTGAAGGTCCTGCACCGGCACGTCCTGGATGAAATCCACCTCGCCGGTCAGAAGAGCCGCCACGCGGGTTGCGGGGTTCTGGATCGGCGTGAAGATGATCTCGGTCACGTCCATCGGGAACTCGTCCATCCCCCAGTAATCGGGGTTCTGGGTCATCACCGTGCGCACGTCCGCCTCGCGGCTCTGCAGCACGAAGGGACCGGTGCCGTTGGTGTTGCGCGCGGAATAGGTGTCTTCGCCCGCGGCGTAATCCTGCACCGCTTCGGCGCCGTTCTCGGCGGCCCAGCCCGCGTCCATCATCATGATGTTGGTCAGGTTGTTGGCCAAAAGCGGGTTCGGGCCGTCGGTCACGATCTCGACGGTGTAGTCACCGGTGGCCCGGACCTCGGTCACGCCGGTCAGAAGCTCCTTGAAGTTCGAGGTCTCGGTGCGCGCACGGTCGAGCGAGAAGACCACGTCTTCTGCGGTGAACGCCTGCCCGCCGTGGAAGGTCACGCCCTCGCGCAGGGTGAAGACCCAGACGTTGGGGTCATCTGCCGACGGCGCCCACGAGGTGGCGAGCGCGGGTTCCATCGCGCCTTCCATGTTCCGCACGATCAGCGGCTCGTAGATCTGGTGCATCAGCGTGGTGGTGGGGCCCTCGTTCTGCGAATGCGGGTCGAGGGTCAGCGCCTCGGCGGCGCGTGCCCAGCGAAGCGTTTCGGCAGAAACCGCCGAAGCGGTCAGCGCCGTGGTGGCCAGCAAGGCTGCGCCAAAGGCGGCAAAACGGGTGGTCATGGTGAAAACTCCCTGTTCGTTGTGATTATTGGCGCGAGTATGTATAGCTTTCACGCGCTGTCCACCCGTCCCGCCCGCGTAAATGGCGTCTGCCCATATTTCGGGCGGCACAGACCGCGCAGGGCGCGTCTCGTCCGGCCTGCGGCAGGGGGATGCAATTGCCCGGCGCACCGATTAGGTGCAGGATGCATAAGGACGCCGCCGAGGAACCGCCTGCCATGCCCGCCATCGCCGAACAGCACGACTGGATCGACCGGTTCGAAGGCCTCTCCCGGCTGGAGCCGCGCATCCGCGACGTGCTGACCTCGCGCAGCCAGGTGATCCGCGTGCCCGCGAACACGGTGATCTTCGGGCCGGGCAAGTCGCCCGACAACATGCTCTTGCTGCTCGACGGCACGGTCCGCGTGCAGCAACTGGCCGAAAACGGGCGTGAGGTGGTGCTTTACCGTGTGATCGCCGGGGAAAGCTGCGTGCTGACCACGGCCTGCATGCTGGCCTACGAGGATTACTCGGCCGAGGGCGTGGCCGAGACAGACATCGTGGCCGCCGCGATCCCGCGGGCCGTGTTCGACGACCTGGTCTCGACCTCGAAGGAGTTCCGCAACTTCGTCTTCCGCGCCTATTCGCGGCGGATCACGGACCTGTTCCACGTGATCGAGGACATCGCCTTTCGCCGGATGGACATCCGCCTGGCGCAGAAGATCATCGAGCGCGCGGAGACCGGCGTGCTCAAGGCCACCCATGCGCAACTGGCCGCCGAACTTGGCACCGCGCGCGAGGTCATCTCGCGCCAACTGGCCGAGTTCCAGCGCCGCGGCTGGGTCGCGCAGGGCCGCGGAACGGTCGAGATTCTCGACTGCGACGGGCTGAGGAAGCTCGCCGAGAGCTGAACGCGCCTCAGCCTGCATTTTCTTGAAGAAAATATTCTTTTTATAATCAACTCGTTGGATGTGAATTCAGGGATTCCCTGCGCCGTCCGCCGCGTTGTGTGACTAGATCACTGATTGGCGTCGCCCGACTCGGTATTCATCATTCAGCGAACAGGAAGGAGACAGTCCCCATGACTGCAAACGTAGAGCTATGCGCGGTGACCCGCGCCGGAGGCCAGGCATGATCGAAACAGCCTTCACCCCATGGCAATCGCTTGGCGGCGGTGTGCTGATCGGACTTGCGTCGGTTCTGCTGATGCTCGTCATCGGTCGCGTGATGGGCGCGACAGGCATTCTCGCCGGTATCTTCGCCCCCGCCTCGATGGCGGATGCCAGCTGGCGCGTGGCGATCCTGCTTGGCATGGTCACAGGCCCCGCCGTCTACTGGCTGGCCACGGGCGGCATGCCCGAGATCACCGTGCCCGTCTCGACGCCGATGCTGCTGATCGGCGGGTTCATCGTGGGCATCGGGGTCACCTATGGCTCGGGCTGCACGTCGGGCCACGGTGTCTGCGGCATGGCACGGCTTTCGCCGCGCTCGATCGCGGCGACGCTGACCTTCATGGCAACCACCGCGGTGACGGTCTACGTCGTCCGCCACGTGATCGGAGGCTGACCGAGATGCATCTCATCCTCGTCTACATCATCGGCGTGATCTTCGGCACCGGGATCGTCATCTCGGGCATGGCGAACCCCGCCAAGGTCATCAACTTCTTCGACGTCGCGGGCAGCTGGGACCCCAGCCTCGCCTTCGTGATGGGCGGCGCGCTCATCACCGCGGCCATCGGCTACCGCATCGTCTTCGGCCGCGCGCGGCCCCTGTTCGAGGGCAAGTTCATGCTGCCCACCGCCCGCAACCTCGATGCGCGCCTTCTCGGCGGCTCTGCGGTCTTCGGCATCGGCTGGGGCATCGCGGGCTTCTGCCCCGGTGGCGCGTTGCCCGCGCTCGGCACCGGCCGGTGGGAGGTCTTCGCCTTCGCCGCCGCCATGCTCGCCGGCATCTTCGCCGCCCGTTACCTGCAATCCCTCTCGCGGCCCAAGCCCGCGACCACCTGATCCATCCGGAGGAGACACGACCATGACCGACAATTCCGTGAACATGAACGTCCGCCCCGAGGTCGAACCGTTCTTCGACCCCGCGACCAACACGATCTCCTATGTCGTGAAGGACCCCAACTCCAACAGCTGCGCCATCGTCGACAGCGTGATGGACATCGACTATGCCGCCGGCCGCATCACCTATGACAGCGCCGATGCGATCATCGCCTATGTCAAGGACAAGGGCCTCAAGGTCGAGTGGCTGATCGAGACCCACGTCCATGCCGACCACCTGTCCGGCGCGCCCTACATCCAGCAGGCGCTGGGCGGCAAGATCGGCATCGGCAAGAACATCACCGTGGTGCAGGACACCTTCGGCAAGGTCTTCAACGAAGGCACCGAGTTCCAGCGCGACGGCTCGCAGTTCGACGCCCTCTTCGAGGATGGCGATACCTACGAGATCGGCGGCATGCGCGCCTTCGCGATCTACACGCCGGGCCATACGCCCGCCTGCATGACCCATGTCATGGGCGACGCGGCCTTTGTCGGGGATACGCTCTTCATGCCCGATGGCGGCTCGGCGCGCGCCGACTTCCCCGGCGGGGATGCGGGCACGCTCTACGACAGCATCCAGAAGGTGCTGGCGCTGCCCGACGACATGCGGCTCTTCATGTGCCACGACTACGGCCCCAACGGCCGTGACATCCAGTGGGAAACCACCGTGGCCGACGAGAAGGCGCACAACATCCACGTCGGCGGCGGCAAGTCGAAGGACGACTTCGTCAAGTTCCGCACCGAGCGCGATGCCCAGCTGGACATGCCCAAGCTGATCATCCCCTCGCTGCAGGTCAACATGCGCGCAGGTGCCGTGCCGACAGACAAGGACGGCCGCCCCATGCTCAAGGTGCCGGTCAACGCACTCTGAGGCGCTGACCGGCGGCGGGGGGGTACTTGCCCCCCGCCGCATCCCCAACGGGAGCGATTTTTTCGAGGAGGAGGCTCCGCCATGGACGCCCGAACGATCACGTCTGGCCTGTCGGTCAGCCCCCAGATCACCGCAGAGGATCTGCAGACCGCGAAAGACCACGGGTTCCGCGCGATCATCTGCAACCGTCCCGACGGGGAGGGGATGGACCAGCCCAACTTCGAAGAGATCGAGACGGCGGCCAAGGCCCTGGGGCTCGAGGCGCGCTACCTGCCCATCGTGGCCGGCAAGGTCATGGATGACGACGCCGCGGCCTTCGGCAAGCTTCTCGAAGACCTTCCCGGTCCAGTCCTCGCCTATTGCCGGACCGGCACCCGCTCGGCGACGCTGTGGTCGCTGGCGGTGGCCAGCCGCAAACCGGTGGCCGACATCCTCGCCGCGACGCAGGCCGCGGGCTACGACATGGGCGGCGTCGTGCGCCGCATCGCCAATGGCGGCAAGACACCGACGGACCGCGCCGACGCGCAGTTCGACGTGGTGATCGTCGGCGGCGGGGCCGCGGGCATCGCGGTGGCCGCCTCGCTCAAGGCCCGCAAGCCCAACCTCGACATGGCGATCATCGACCCTGCCGATATCCACTACTACCAGCCCGGCTGGACCATGGTGGGCGGCGGCATCTTCGAGGCGCCCAAGACCGCAAAGACCATGGGCAGCCTGATCCCCGCGGGCGTTCACTGGATCAAGTCCGCAGTCGCGGCCTTCGAGCCCAAGGACAACGCCGTCATCCTCGACGGCTGCCGCGTGGTGAAATACCGCCGCCTGATCGTGGCGCCGGGCCTCAAGCTCGACTGGCACAAGGTCGAGGGGCTGGTGGACACGCTGGGCCAGAACGGTGTCACCTCGAACTACCGCTACGACCTTGCCCCCTACACCTGGGAGCTGGTGAAGGGCCTGAGGAGCGGGCGCGCCGTCTTTACCCAGCCGCCGATGCCGATCAAATGCGCGGGCGCGCCGCAAAAGGCGCTCTACCTCTCGGGCGACCATTGGCACCGCGAGGGGGTGCTCGACCGGATCGACATCCAGTTCATGAACGCGGGCGGCGTGCTGTTCGGGGTCAAGGATTACGTCCCCGCGCTGCAGAGCTACATGAACCGCTACAAGGCCGATCTGAACTTCTTCCACAACCTCGTCGCCGTGGACGGCCCGGCGAAAAAGGCGTGGTTCGAGGTCAGGGAGCCCGAGAAGGAGGCCCGCACCGTCGAGGTCGAGTTCGACATGCTCCATGTCGTTCCGCCGCAGGTGGCGCCCGATTTCATCCGGGTCTCGCCGCTGGCGGACCCCGCAGGCTGGGTCGACGTGGACCAGGCGACGCTGCGCCACAAGACCTACGAGAACATCTGGTCGCTGGGCGACGTAATGAACGCGCCCAACGCCAAGACGGCGGCGGCGGCGCGGATGCAGGCACCCATCGTGGCCGAGAACGTGGCCGACGATATCGAGGGCCGCTCGCCCACGGCGATCTACAACGGCTACGGCTCCTGCCCGCTGACGGTGGAGAAGGGCAAGATCGTGCTGGCCGAGTTCGGCTATGGCGGCACGCTTCTGCCCAGCTTCCCGCGCTGGCTGATCGACGGCACGAAACCCACCCGCGCGGCCTGGTTCCTCAAGGAAACCGTGCTGCCGCCCTTCTACTGGAAGGCGATGCTGCGCGGCAAGGAATGGATGGTGAAGCCCGAAAAGGTCACCGCACGCTGAGACGCTCCCGGGCGGTCCGGCCCTCGGGCCGCCCCAACACAAGAAAGACCGACCGGCATGAAGACCGACCTGATCGCCCTTGCAAGACGCTACGTGCCCGCGCTCGAGTGGGGCCGCGAGTACAACCGCGACACGTTCCAGAACGACATGATCGCGGCGGTGATCGTGACGATCATGCTGATCCCGCAATCGCTGGCATACGCGCTGCTGGCGGGGCTGCCGCCCGAGGCGGGGCTTTATGCCTCGATCCTGCCGATCATCCTTTACGCCATCTTCGGCACGTCGCGCGCGCTGGCCGTAGGCCCCGTCGCCGTGGTGTCGCTGATGACCGCGGCCGCCGTGGGGCAGGTGGCCGAGCAGGGGACGGCGGGCTATGCCATCGCCGCTCTGACGCTGGCGGTGCTGTCGGGCGGCATCCTGCTGGCGATGGGCCTTCTGAAGCTGGGCTTTCTCGCCAATTTCCTGAGCCACCCGGTGATCGCGGGCTTCATCACGGCCTCCGGCATCCTGATCGCGGTGAGCCAGTTCAAGCACATCCTCGGCATCGACGCGCACGGCCACACGCTGCCGCAGGTGCTCTATACCCTCAACGAGAACATGAACGACGCGAACCCGATCACCATCGCCATCGGCGTGGGGGCGACGCTGTTCCTGTTCTGGGTGCGCAAGGGGCTGAAGCCCTTCCTGATCGCGCGGGGCGTTAGGCCCAGGCTCGCCGATGTCGCGCAAAAGGCGGGGCCAGTGGGCGCGGTCGTGGTCACGACGCTTGCCGTCTTCGCCTTCGGCCTTGCCGAGCGCGGTGTCGCCATCGTGGGCGAGGTGCCGCAATCGCTGCCGCCACTGACCATGCCCAGTTTCTCGCCCGACCTGATCAGCGCGCTGTTCATCCCGGCGCTGCTGATCTCGGTCATCGGCTTCGTCGAGTCGATCTCGGTCGCCCAGACGCTCGCCGCGAAAAAGCGGCAGCGCATCGACCCCGACCAGGAGCTGATCGGCCTTGGCGCCGCCAACCTCGGCGCGGGCTTCACCGGGGGCTACCCGGTGACGGGCGGCTTCGCGCGCTCGGTGGTGAACTTCGATGCGGGCGCCGAGACGCCGGCGGCGGGGGCCTTCACCGCCGTGGGCCTTGCCATCGCGGCGCTGGCGCTGACGCCGCTGGTGTTCTTCCTGCCGAAGGCGACGCTTGCGGCCACGATCATCGTCGCTGTCCTGAGCCTTGTCGATTTCTCGATCCTCAAGACCAGCTGGGGCTATTCCAAGGCCGATTTCGCCGCCGTCACGGCGACGATCCTGCTGACCCTCGGCCTGGGCGTGGAAACCGGCGTGTCGGCGGGGGTGGTCCTGTCGATCCTGCTGCATCTCTACAAGACCTCGAAGCCCCATGTCGCCGAGGTGGGCCTTGTCCCCGGCACCCAGCATTTCCGCAACATCCACCGCCATGTGGTCGACACCGACCCGGCGCTTCTGACTATCCGCATCGACGAAAGCCTCTACTTCCCCAACGCGCGGTTCCTCGACGATTACGTGCTGGACCGGGTCAGCAGCGACAAGGACATCCGCAACGTCGTTCTGATGTGCTCGGCGGTGAACGTGATCGACTTCTCCGCGCTCGAGGCGCTCGAGGCGCTGAACCTGCGGCTCAAGGACCTCGGCATCACGCTGCACCTGTCCGAGGTGAAGGGTCCGGTCATGGACCGGCTGGAGAAGTCGCACTTCCTCCAGGACCTGACGGGCCGGGTGTTCCTGTCTCAATTCGATGCCTGGGTCGCGCTGGCCGACGAGGAGACGCCGAAGGCGGCCGAGTAGGCGTTACTCCACCACGCTCAGACTTGGCGAACGGGCCTCCGCACTCATTGCGCGGCCCTCGGCATCGAAGAAGGTCACCGCATCCGCGTCGGCCCCGACATGGACCCGGCCGCCTTCCTTCAGAAGGCTGCCGCGCCCGTCGCGCAGGATCAGGCGGTCGCCGCCGAGGCGCAGGTGGATCAGCGTCTCGGCCCCCAGTGCCTCGACAAGCATCACCTCGGCCTCGGGCCCCTCGCGGACGATGCGCATGGCCTCGGGGCGGACGCCCACTGCGCCCGCGCCGGGCCGCGCGCCGCCTGCAAGTGCGGCCATCGCCTGACCGGCGGGCGAGCCGATCTCGTAGACATTCATCGGCGGCGCGCCGATGAACTCGGCCACGAAGCGGCTTGCGGGACGTTCGTAAAGGTCCATCGGCGTGCCGATCTGCTCGATCTTGCCCTCGGACATGATGACGATGCGGTCGGCAAGGCTCATCGCCTCGACCTGGTCATGGGTCACGAAGACAAAGGTCGCCCCCAGCCGCGTGTGCAGGTCCTTCAACTCGGCGCGCAGCTGGGTGCGGAGCTTCGCGTCGAGGTTCGAAAGCGGCTCGTCGAACAGGAACACCGCCGGTTCGCGCACGATGGCGCGGCCCATCGCGACGCGCTGCCGCTGGCCGCCCGACAGCTGCCGGGGCTTGCGGTCGAGATACTGGGTGATCTGAAGCGTCTCGGCAGCCATGGCGATGCGCTTGTCGATCTCGGGGCGCGGCATGCCCTGGTTTCGCAACCCGTATTCCATGTTCCGGCGCACCGACATGTGCGGGTAAAGCGCGTAGTTCTGGAACACCATGGCGATGTCGCGCTCTGCCGGTTCCAGCTTGTTCACGACGCGCCCGCCGATCTCGACCTCGCCCTCGGTGATCGTCTCGAGCCCCGCGATCATGCGCAGTATCGTGGATTTGCCGCAGCCCGAGGGGCCGACCAGCACGATGAACTCGCCGTCTGCGATATCGACGGAGGCCCCCTTCACGGCGGAAACGCCGCCCGGATAGGTCTTTCCCACATTGCGGATTTTCAGCTCGGCCATGGTTATTTCTCGCTGTCCACAAGGCCCTTCACGAAGAGCCGCTGCATGAAGATGACGACCGCGACCGGCGGCAACATGGCCAGCACGGTCACCGACATGATGGAGTTCCACAAGGGTTCGCTGTCGACCACGTCTGCCATGCGCTTGATGCCCGCAACGATGGTCTGGTAGCTGTCGTCGGTCGTCACGAGGATCGGCCAGAGATACTGGTTCCAGCCGTAGATGAAGAGGATCACGAACAAGGCCGCGATGTTGGTCTGCGACATCGGCAGAAGGATGTCCTTGAAGAATTTCATCGGCCCCGCGCCGTCGATGCGGGCGGCCTCCATCATCTCGTCGGGGATGGTCAGGAAGACCTGCCGGAAGAGGAAGGTCGCCGTGGCCGAGGCCATGAGCGGCACCGTCAGCCCGTAGTAGCTGTTGAGCATGTTGAGGTTCGAGATCACCTCGAAGGTCGGCACGATCCGGACCTCGACCGGCAGCATCAGGGTGATGAAGATCATCCAGAAGGCCAGAACCCGGAAGGGGAAGCGGAAATAGACGATGGCGAAGGCCGAGATGATCGAGATCGCGATCTTGCCGAAGGCGATGGCCAGCGCCATGATCATGGAGTTGGTCAGCATCACCCCGATCGGCACCGACATCTGCGAGGCGACACCGCCCGCGAAGACGCCCGAATAGGTCTCGACCGCGTTGCCGCCCGGCAGAAGCGGGATTGTCCCGGTGATGAAGGCACTCGGCTCATGGGTCGAGGCGATGACCGCGACATAGACCGGGAATGCCACGATCACGACGCCCAGGATCAGGACGGCATGGGCGAGATAATCCAGCCAGCGTTGATTTTCGACCATATCCCCGCCCCCTCAGTAGGTCACGCGCCGTTCCACGTAGCGGAACTGGATCACGGTCAGGATGATGACAAGGCCCATCAGGATCACCGATTGCGCGGCCGACGACCCGAAGTTGAGGCCCACGAACCCGTCGCGGAACACCTTGTAGACAAGGATGGTGGTGGCCTGCGCCGGCCCGCCCTCGGTGGTGGCGTCGATCACGGCGAAGGTTTCGAACAGCGTGTAGACGATGTTGACCACGAGCAGGAAGAAGGTCGTCGGCGACAGGAGCGGCAGGGTGATGGTCCAGAACCGCTTGAACGGGCCCGCGCCGTCGATGGCGGCGGCCTCGCGCAGGCTGTTGGGGATGGATTGCAGGCCCGCAAGGAAGAACAGGAAGTTGTAGCTGATCTGTTTCCACGCGGCGGCGACGACCACGAGGATCATGGCGTCGGACGGCGTCAGCAGGTGGTTCCAGTCATAGCCGAACCAGTTTTCGAGGATATAGGGCATGATCCCGATGGTGGGGTTGAAGATGAACCACCACAGGATGCCCGCAACCGCGGGCGCGACGGCATAGGGCCAGACCAGCAGCGTGGTATAGGCGCGGCCCGAGCGGATCATCCGGTCGACGGCCAGCGCAAGGACGAGGGAGACGCCGAGCGCGAGGATCACGGTCGAGACCGAGAAGATGACCGTTACTTTGAGCGCGTTGAGATATTCGGGGCTTTCGAGCAGGCGTTCGTAATTGCGCAGGCCCACGAAGGTGAAGTTCAGGCCAAAGGCATCTTCCCGCAGGAAGGATTGGCGCACGGCCTGGGCGGCGGGCCACAGAAAGAAGATGCAGGTGATGACGAGTTGTGGTGCCAGCAACAGGTAGGGCAGGCCCTTGTTGCCGAAGATCGTGCGTTTGGTCTGCATCCTGCCCCCAAGCTGGACATGCACGCGCCGCGGACGCGATTGAAAGGCCCGCGCCGCAACAGGTGCGGCGCGGGCCGATGATCAGGTCAACAGGATCAGCCGTTGGCGTCCTCGAAGTCGCGGATCAGCGCATTGCCACGCTCGACCACCGCGTCCAGCGCGCCTTGCGCGTCGACGGCACCCGACAGCAGACGCTCGAATTCCTCGTCGATGACGGTGCGGATCTGGACGTAGTTGCCAAAGCGCAGACCACGGGAATTCTCAGTCGGCGGGTTCAGCGTCATCTGGCGGATCGAGGTGTCGGCGCCGGGGTTAGCGTCGTAGTAGCCTTGGCTCTGGCTCAGTTCATAGGCGGCCTGCGTGATCGGCAGGTAGCCGGTATCCTGATGCCACTGGGCCTGTACCTCGGGCGAGGAGAGGAAGTTGAAGAACTCGGCGACGCCGCGCTGCTCTTCCTCGCTGCCGCCGGACAGGACCCAGAGGGTCGCGCCGCCGATGATCGAGTTCTGGGGCGCGCCCGGAACGTCATCGTAATAGGGCAGCATGCCGAAGCCGACCTCGAAATCCGTGGCATTGGCCATGACGCCTGCGCGACCGGCCGAGGATTCCATCATGATGCCGCAAGTCTGCGAATAAAAGGCCGGGCCCGCGTCATTGCCGCCGCCGGGGCCTGCGTAGCGGTAGAGGCCTTCATCTTCCCAGCGCGCGAGGTTTTCCCAATGGCGCACCTGCACCGGGCCATTGAACGTCAGCTCGGTCTCGAGCCCGCCAAAGCCGTTTTGCAGCGTGCCGATCTGCTGGTTGTGCCAGGCCGAGAAGTTTTCGAGCTGTGCCCAGCTGACCCAGCGCGAGGTAAAGCCGCATTCGGCCGCGCCCGAGGACACGATCTGGCGCGAGAATTCCTCGACCTCGGCCCAGGTGGTGGGCGGCGTGTTGGGGTCGAGGCCCGCGGCCTCGAACACGT
>CBFIFZ010000088.1:0-11540 GCA_965661995.1 Roseicyclus sp. | reverse complement strand
TCGCCGCGCTCCGCGCGCCGACCCGGCGGCGGGCGCACGCCCGCCGGGCCCTGTGGCACGCGTGGGTCGGTTGCCCGATGCCGCGCGGGTGGGCGCCCGCGTGCCGTGCATATTTGGGGAAAGATGAAGGGAAGTCGCTGCGCAACATAATTGCGACAAGATGCACCTCCGGCGCATTTTATTACTTTCTGCATTGCAGAACTGCCCTATCTTGGCGTAAGAGGGCGACAAGATGCAGGAGACTCAGCCCATGCTCGACAACATCATGACCGGCACGATCGTCATCGAGGATCTGGAGATCGGCATGAAGCGCTCGCTTCAGAAGCTGATCACCGACCATGACATCGAGCTCTTCGCCGAGGTCTCGACCGACCGGAACCCGGTTCACCTGGACGATGACTATGCCCGCGACACGATCTTCGAGGGGCGCATCGCACATGGCATGCTGACCGCAGGACTGATCTCGGCCGTGATCGGCGAGCAGCTGCCGGGACATGGCACCGTATACCTCGGCCAGACGCTGAAATTCATGGCTCCCGTGCGCCCCGGCGACATGGTCCATGCCGAGGTGGAGGTGATGGAGATCGACCATTCGCGGCGCCGCGTGACGCTGGCCACCCATTGCCGCGTCGGCAAGACCGTCGTGCTGAAGGGCGAGGCCGTCGTCCTCGCGCCCTCGCGCAAGTTCGACTGACGCCGCCCGCTTGCGCATCGCCGCGGGGGCGGCTACCCGTCCCCCCATGCGGATCCTGCGTGACCCACAGTATACCCGTCCCGACGACCGCGGCGCCTCGGCCGCGATCGGGAATTTTGACGGCGTGCACTTTGGCCACAGGCATGTGATCGACCTTGCCCGCCGCCCGGGCGCGGCGCTTGGTGTCGTGACATTCGAGCCGCATCCGCGCGAGTTCTTCGCCCCCGACGCCCCGCCCTTCCGGCTGATGAATGCG
Source organism: Roseicyclus sp. (assembly GCA_965661995.1). Classification (GTDB taxonomy): domain Bacteria; phylum Pseudomonadota; class Alphaproteobacteria; order Rhodobacterales; family Rhodobacteraceae; genus Roseicyclus. The sequence goes on along the minus strand of CBFIFZ010000088.1, from coordinate 10,590 downwards.
GAGGCGCGGGCGCATCGGCTGGAGAAGCTGGGAGTGGAGCTGCTGGCCGAGCTGCCCTTCGACGCGCGCCTTTCGTCGCTGACGGCGGAGGAGTTCGCGCGCGACGTGTTGGCTGAGGGACTTGGCCTGAGCCATGTGGTCGTGGGGGCGGACTTCTGTTTCGGCAAGGGGCGCGTCGGGACGGCGGAGATGCTGCGGGAGTTCGGCGCGCGCTTCGACTTTGAGGTGACGGTGGCCGATCTGCTGACCGCCGAGACCGGCGCCGTCTCCTCCACTGCGATCCGCGCGGCCCTGAGCGAGGGGCACCCGCGGGCCGCCGCCGACATGCTGGGACACTGGCATCGCATCGAGGGACCGGTGCTGCATGGCGAGAAACGGGGGCGCGAGTTGGGCTATCCGACCGCGAACATGGGGCTCGACGGCCTCCATGTGCCGCGCCTTGGCGTCTATGCCGTGCTGGTCGACGTGCTGTCGGGGCCGCACAAGGGCACCTATCACGGGGTCGCCAACCTCGGAATCCGGCCGATGTTCGAGCGGGAGACGCCGAACCTCGAGACCTTCCTCTTCGATTTCTCGGGCGACCTTTACGGGCAGCACCTGTCGGTGGGCCTGGTGGACTGGCTGCGCGGCGAGGCGAAATTCGACGGGCTGGGTGCGCTCATCACGCAGATGGATGCTGACAGCGTCGCGGCGCGCAAGATCCTGGGGGCGCTTTGAGAGAGCGGTTCTGGGAGCGCGTGCCGATGGCCAGGATGACGCCCGAGGAGTGGGAGGCGCTTTGCGACGGCTGCGGCAAATGCTGCCTGAACAAGCTGGAAGACGAGGAGACGGGCGAGGTCGCGCTGACGCGCGTCGCCTGCCGCTTGCTCGACGATCAGACATGTCGCTGCGGGCAATACGAGATCCGCAAGATGCTGGTGCCCGAATGCATCCGCCTGACGCCCGAAACGATGGGCGATGTCGCCTATTTCATGCCCCAGACCTGCGCCTACCGGCTGCTGCATGAGGGCAAGCCGCTGAAATACTGGCATCCGCTGGTCTCGGGCGACCCCGAAAGCGTGCACGAGGCCGGCGTCAGCGTGCGCGGCCTGTCGGTGCCCGAGTTCGAGGTGCCGGAAGAAGACTGGGAAGAGTACATCATCGAGGAGCCGGGCACGTGAACTTTGCCTCCGACAACACAGGGCCGGTGCATCCAGCGATCATGGAGGCGGTGGTGGCCGCCAACGCAGGAAGCGCCATGCCCTATGGCAATGACGATATCACGCGTGGGGCGCGGGACGCGGTGCGGGCGCTCTTCGAGGCGCCCGAGGCGGCGGTGGAGTTCGTGGCCACGGGCAGCGTCGCCAATGCGCTGGCGCTCGCCTGTCTCGTGAAGCCGTGGGACGGCATCTTCTGTCACCGCGTCGCCCATGTGGAAGAGGACGAGTGCGGCGCGCCCGAGTTCTATTCCAACGCCAAGCTTCTCCTCGTCGACGGCGACGACGCCCGGATGACGCCCGCGGCCCTCGACGCCGCCATCCGCGAAGCCGCCGACCGGGGCGTGCAGGGCGTGCAGCCCGGTGCGGTGACGCTGACCAACATCACCGAGCGGGGCACGGTCTACACGCTAGACGAGATCAGGGCGCTCACCGACGTGGCGCGGGCCCATGGCCTGCCCGTCCATCTCGACGGCGCGCGCTTTGCCAATGCCTGCGCGGCGCTGGGGTGCAGCCCGGCCGAGATGACCTGGAAGGCGGGCGTGGATGCCGTCAGCTTCGGGGGGACCAAGAACGGCTGCATGGGGGTCGAGGCTGTGGTTCTGTTCGACCCCGCCAAGGGCCGCGAGCTGGAACTCAGGCGCAAGCGCGGGGGGCATCTTTTCTCCAAGCACCGGTTTCTCTCATCGCAGATGGGCGCCTATTGCGCGGATGGTCTGTGGCTGGAGATGGCCCGCGCCGCGAATGCACGCATGGCGCAGCTGGTGCAGGGGTTGGCGCGCGTACCGGGCGCGCGCATCGCGCATCCGGTGGCCGCGAACCTCGGGTTCTTCGAGCTGCCACGGGAGGCGCATGAGCGGGCCTTCGCGGCGGGCGCTCGGTACAGCACCTTTCCGGGCGGCGCGATGGAGCATGCCGGCCATGACGAGCCCGTGCGCTGCCGCATCGTCTGCGACTGGTCGAAAACGTCCGATGAGGTCGAGGCGCTGCTGTCGGCCTGGGCGGGCTGAGGCCGACGGTCAGCCGACACCGTCCAGAAGATCGCGGACCGCGGATACGACCGGCCCCGGATGGGTGAGGGGCGCCATGTGCCCGGCCCCGCCGATCACGACGCGCCTGTGACCGGGGATCGCCGCGCCGAGCGCTGTCTGGATCGCCGAGATCACCGGCATGCTCTCGCCCCCTTCGATCAACAGCACCGGGCAGGTCAGCTTGCCCAGACGCGACAGCAGGCGCGCGCTATCGTGATGCAGCGAGGGGGTCGAGGCCGGGACGACCCAGATCCGGTCGATCATGTAGCGCCGCTGCGCCTCGGGAATGGCATCGAGCGGTGCGCCGCCGCCCCAGAGCGACAGGAACAGCCGCGTTGCCCCCTCCCGATCGCCCGCCTCGATCAAGGGACCAAGCCCGGCGATGGCGTCGTCATGGGCGCGCGCGGCAGGGTGATCAGCCGCGGCGGCGAAGAGGACCGGTTCGATCAACGTGAGGCTTGCCACCCGCTCGGGGTGATCGAGCGCCAGCCGAAGGGCCACGGTCGCGCCGAAACTGTGGCCGATCAGGTGGCAGGGCCTCTCTGGCAGATGCAGGGCCGCGGCCTCGGTCGCCTGGTCGTGGATGTCGCGCGACGGGTCGCGGTCAGGGCCGCGCCCATGACCCACGAGATCAGGCGCGGTCAGCGTCAGCCGGTCGGACAGCGCCCGCGCGACACCATCCCACGCGCCCGAATGGGCGAGCGAGCAATGCAGCAGAAGGGCCGGTTCAGCCCCTTGCCCCCATGTGCGGGCGAACCCGCTCACAGCTTTCCGGCGAGATGCAGCTCCAGGTCCTCGATCCGGTCCTGGCCCCAGAATTTCTCGGTGCCATCGACGATGTAGAAGGGCGCGCCGAAGACACCCGCATTCACCGCCTCTTCGGTGTTGCGGACGTAATCCTCGGCACCCGCAAGCATCCCCATCCCGGCCAGACCGCGGTCGAAGCCCGCCGCTTCCAGGCAATCGGCGATCACGTCATCCTCGGCGATGTCGCGGCTGTCGCGCCACACCGCACCCGTCAGCGCATGCACCAGCGCGCCCAGGTCGCCGCCCCCGGCCTTTTGCGCGGCGATGAAGGCGTAGGACGAGGGCGCCGGGTTCACGGCCCGGTAAGGCGGGTCGAGATCGAGCGGCAGGCCGTGTTTCGCGGACTGGCGGCGCAACTCCTGCAGGCGGTAGTCGAGGCGCGCGGGGTGACGCTCCTTCACCGGGGTACCGCCGGTGCGCGCGAAGACGGCGCCGGTCAGGTCCATCGGCTTGTAGGTGACGGTCGCGCCGTGTCGGCGCGCAACCTCCTCCATGCGCATGCCGGCAAGATAGGTGTAGGGCGAGACCGTGGAGAAGAAGTAATCGATGCGGGCCATGTGCGGCGCCCCTTTCTTTTCGGCTTTGCGCGGACAGTAGACGGGTGCTAGGGGGTGTCAACAACCCGGGCCGGGGGCCCCGGGGACGGCTGCCACAAGGGACACCAGACATGCCTGCACAAGACCCGAAACTGATTTCCGGGAACGCCAACCGCACGCTCGCCGACGCGATCAGCCGCCGGATGTCGATGCACAGGGGCATGCAGGTGGGGCTCGTCGATGCAAGGGTCGAACGCTTCAACGACGGCGAAGTCTTCGTCGAGGTCTTCGAGAATGTCCGCGGCGAGGACATGTTCATCATCCAGCCGACCTCGAAGCCCGCGAATGACAACCTGATGGAGCTTCTGATCATGGCCGACGCGCTGCGCCGGTCCTCGGCGGCGCGGATCACTGCCGTGATCCCCTATTTCGGCTATGCGCGGCAAGACCGCCGCACCAAGGCGCGCACGCCGATCAGCGCCAAGATGGTCGCCAACATGATGACCGCGGGCGGCATCGAGCGGGTGCTGACCATGGACCTGCACGCAGCCCAGATCCAGGGCTTCTTCGACATTCCCGTGGACAACCTCTATGCCTCGCCGATCTTCGCGCTCGACATCCTTCACCAGATGAACGGCGACATGTCCGACGTGATGGTCGTCTCGCCCGACGTGGGCGGCGTGGCCCGCGCGCGGGAACTGGCCACACGGATCGGCGCGCCGCTCGCCATCGTGGACAAGCGCCGCGAGAAGGCGGGCGAGGTCGCGGGAATGACCGTGATCGGCGAAGTCGCGGGGCAGAAATGCATCATCGTCGACGACATGTGCGACACCGCCGGCACCCTGTGCAAGGCGGCCGATGTGCTGATGGAGGCGGGCGCGACCGAGGTCCACGCCTACACGACCCACGGGGTCATGAGTGGCCCCGCGGTCGAGCGGATCACCGGATCGGTTCTGAAATCCATGGTGATCACCGACACGATCGAGGCGACCAAGGCCGTGGCGGCCTGCCCCAACATCCGCGTCTTGCCGACGGCACCGATGTTCGCACAGGCGATCGTGAACATCTGGAACGGCACCAGCGTGTCCTCGCTGTTCGACACGAACAGCCTCGTGCCGATCTACGAGGGGCTCTATCCCAAGGGGATGTGGGGCCGCTAAGGCGCTAGCGCGCCGCCTGCCGCCAGGCGACGGGCAGGATCGCCGCCACGATCAGGGCTGCCAGCGCAAAGGGCGCGCCGGGCCAGTAGAGCGGCGCCCCCTCGCCCACGAAACCGCCGAAGACTGGCGTGAAGACCAGCGGCGCCAGAACGGCCGCCAGCGAGGCCAGCGCCGCGATCACGCCCTGAACCATACCCTGCCGGTCCTCGTCCACGCTGTTGGCGGCCATCGCCGTCAGGGTCGGCGGCACGAGGTCGGTCAGCGCCGACAGCGGCAGCAGGATCACGACGGCCCAGAGCGCCGTGGTGACGCTGAACCCCGCGAAAGCAACCAGCGCCAGCGCAAGCCCTGCCAGCATCAGCCGCCGCTCGCCCAGCACCGCGATGGCCCGCGGCATGACGAAGACCTGCGACAGCGCGGCCAGCAGGCCATAGGCCGACAGCGACAGGCCGATCACCAGCGTGGACCAGCCGAAGACCTCGCGGCCCCAGAAGCTCCAGAGCGTGACATAGACCATGTTCGCGAACTCGAAGAGGCCAAGGCAGATCAGCGGGATGGCAAGGCCGGGAACGCGGAAGGCGCGAAAGATCGTGCCGAACGGGTTCAGGTCGCGCGCGCCGAAGGGGCGGCGGTTCTCGGGCCTGAGCGACTCGGGCAGCACGAAGATGCCGAAGGCGAGGTTGACCGCCGCCAGCCCCGCCGCCAGCCAGAATGGCGCCGAGATATGCCAGGCCGCGGCCACGCCGCCAAGCGCGGGGCCAAGCACGAAGCCGATGCCAAAAGCAGCCCCGATCAGCCCGAAGCGCGCTGCGCGTCCCTCGCGGGGGGTGATGTCCGAGACATAGGCCGTGGCGGTGATGTAGGTCGCCCCTGCCAGCCCCGCGAGCGTGCGCCCGATGAGAAGCAGCCAGAAGGTATCGGCCAGCGCCATGATGACGTAATCGAGCGCAAGAAAGGCCAGCGCGGCCAGCAACACCGGCTTGCGCCCGTAGGCGTCCGAGATCGAGCCGACGATGGGCGCGAAGATGAACTGCGCCGCGGCGTAGGACGCCAGCAGGACACCCCCCCAGAACGCGCCCTGCCCCGCATCCGCCGCTCCGACCCGGTCCATCAACTCGGGCATGATCGGAAAGACGATGCCGATCCCGATGGCATCGATCATCAGGGTGGCGAGGATGAAGAGGAAGGGGCCAGTCGGGCGGGTCATGCACCCGCTATCGGTCGGGCGCGCCGGGAAGGCAAGATTGCGTGCGGCACCGTCACCTGCCCTGCGGCAATGCAGACCGCGCGGTGCTTGGTGGCCGTCCCTCCTTCCCTTCTCAGGGTTGGCACGGCGTCAGACAGGCTGCATCTCGAAGCGCACGCGCCCGACGGGGATACCGAACCGTGTCACGATGGCATCGTTTATCAGTCGACCATCGGGGCCGAAATAGATCACGTCCTCGAAGCCCAGCCGCGTGACGTCCTCGCCAGAGCGGAAATCGGCGGTGTAAGACAGGCGTATCTCGTTGCCGAGTTCGACAACCTCGGCCACACCGACGGTGTCTTCGCGCCGACCTGTCCACCTGCCCGGACCGGCCCGGTCGAACACCCAGGTCAGGCGGTTTTCCTCACCGTCATCGTAAAGGAAATCCTCGACCACGGTCAGGCGATCACCGACCAGTCGGCTGTCGAGCCGCGCCGTGAACCGGCGTTCCGACCCGGTCAGGTCGACCCGGAAAACGCCGGCCCCGATGGCCCGGCCCGCGAAGGCACGATCGAGAGTGATCGGGTCGAGTGGACCGTCGGGCGAGGCGGGCACACGCGCGCATGCCGCCACGGCAAGAGCTCCGAGAAGGAAGGGACGGCGCTTGATCGACATGGTTCACCTATGGATGTACGGCGCGGCCCCAGGCCACGACCAATCAGTTGTCGTCGTCTACCTATGTCGGCAGGTCGCAAGGTCGATATCGGCATCCCCGTTTGAACGAGCACAACGCCTCGCTCAATAGAGCTGCCAGTCGTCTTCGGCGGCGATCTCGCCCAGCACCATCCAGTCGGCGCGGATGCGGGCGACGCGGCTGTCGCCCCAGGTCCGGAACACGAGGTCGAACCCCTCGGGCGTGATGTTCTCTGCGCGCAGGTCGGCGCGCTGGTTGCTGTCGCCGCCCGTATCCCACATCGAAATCGCGACTTGCACGATCGGCTGCGTCCGGAACGCCTCGGAAAAGGTCACGGCACGGCGCGATTCGCGCGGGCCATCGCCGGTCCACATCGGGCCGTTGTCCTCGAAGTCGCTGAACATGATGATCGAGCCCTGTTCGGCGCCGATCAGATGGTGAGAAAGACGTTTCATACGCCGCGTGGTCCGTTCCGCTCGATCCCTTCAGGATGCCCGGCGACTATGCCCGACCCGTGGACAGATACCGGCAAAAGCTAGGCAATGACCATTAAAAAGGCCCCCACAGCACGCTGCAGGGGCCAAATCCGTGTATCGTGTGCGGGCGCTCAGCCCATCATGTGGCCCTTCGCGGCCTCCATGTCGGACAGAAGCTTGGCCGTCGCATCCGCGATATTCTGCGGCGCGTCGCTGTCCGCGCGGGCCTTTTCATGGGCCTCGCGCGCCTCGGCGATGAAGCCATCCATCATCTCCGCCGTCACTTCGCTGACCGGCAGCGCGCGCTCGGCAAGCACCGTGACCGAAGGGCCCGCCACGTCGGCGAAGCCGCCGGTGACGAAATAGGCCGTCTCCGCGTTGCCTGCGGCGCCCTCGACCTTGAGGACACCGGGACGCAGCGTGGTGATCATCGGCGCATGATCCGCCATCGCCGTCATGTCCCCGTCAGCGCCGGGGATCTGCACGGCGTCCACCTCGAAGGAGGCGAGGCGCCGCTCGGGCGAGACCAGGTCGAATTGCATCTTAGCCATTTCGGCCCCCTTACGCGGCCTCGGCCGCCATGCGTTCGGCCTTGGCGATCACCTCTTCGATGCCGCCGACCATGTAGAAGGCTGCCTCGGGCAGGTGATCGTACTCGCCTGCGACCACGGCCTTGAAGGACGCGATCGTGACGTCGAGCGGAACCTGCACACCGTCCGAGCCGGTGAAGACCTTGGCCACGTCGAACGGCTGGCTGAGGAAGCGCTGGATCTTCCGGGCGCGGGCCACGGTCAGCTTGTCCTCTTCCGACAGTTCGTCCATCCCGAGGATCGCGATGATGTCCTGCAGCGACTTGTAGCGCTGGAGGATACCCTGCACGTCACGGGCGACCTGGTAGTGCTCTTCGCCCACGATCTGCGGGTCCATCAGGCGCGAGGTCGAGTCGAGCGGGTCCACGGCCGGGTAGATGCCCAGCTCGGAGATCGCGCGCGACAGAACGGTCGTGGCGTCGAGGTGGGCAAAGGTCGTGGCCGGTGCCGGGTCGGTAAGGTCGTCCGCGGGAACGTAGACGGCCTGGATCGAGGTGATCGAGCCTGCCTTGGTCGAGGTGATGCGCTCCTGCATCTGACCCATGTCGGTGGCCAGCGTCGGCTGGTAGCCCACGGCCGAGGGGATACGGCCCAGAAGCGCCGACACCTCGGAGCCCGCCTGCGTGAAGCGGAAGATGTTGTCGACGAAGAACAGAACGTCGGTGCCCGAGGCGTCGCGGAACTGCTCGGCCAGCGTCAGGCCGGTGAGTGCCACGCGCGCACGTGCGCCCGGCGGTTCGTTCATCTGGCCGTAGACCAGCGCCACTTGGCTGTCGGCCAGGTTGTCGGGCTTGATCACGTTCGACTCGATCATCTCGTGATAGAGGTCGTTGCCCTCGCGGGTCCGCTCGCCCACGCCGGCGAAGACCGAGTAGCCCGAGTGCACCTTGGCGATGTTGTTGATCAGTTCCATGATCAGAACCGTCTTGCCCACGCCGGCACCGCCGAAGAGGCCGATCTTGCCGCCCTTGGAATAGGGCGCGAGCAGGTCGACCACCTTGATGCCGGTCACGAGGATCTCGCTTTCGGTCGACTGGTCGCTGAATTCGGGCGCGGGCTGGTGGATCGAGCGGTACTCGTCCGCCTCGACCGGACCGCCTTCGTCCACGGGCTCGCCCACGACGTTCAGGATGCGGCCGAGCGTGGCCGTGCCCACGGGAACCGAGATCGGCTTTCCGGTGTCGGTGACCGACTGACCGCGGACCAGGCCCTCGGTCGCGTCCATCGCGATGCAGCGCACGGTGCCTTCGCCGAGGTGCTGTGCAACCTCGAGAACCAGGCGCTTGCCGTTGTTGTCGGTCTCGAGCGCGTTCAGGATCTCGGGCAGATGGCCGTCGAACTGCACGTCGCAGACGGCGCCGATGACCTGTGTGATTTTTCCGACTGCATTTGCCATGTGTCGTGTCTCCGGTTCTTAGAGCGCTTCGGCGCCCGAGATGATTTCGATCAGCTCGTTGGTGATGACGGCCTGACGCGAGCGGTTGTACTCGATCGTCAGCCGCTCGATCATGTCGCCCGCGTTGCGGGTCGCGTTGTCCATCGCGGACATCCGCGCGCCCTGCTCCGAGGCGCCGTTTTCAAGCAATGCCGTGAAGATCTGCGTGGCCACGCCACGCGGCAGCAGGTCTTCCAGCACGGCCTCTTCCGAGGGTTCGTACTCGTAGAGCGGGCCGGTGTCTTCCCCTGCATCCTCGGCCGTGTCGAACTGGGCCGGGATGATCTGCGTCGCGGTCGGGATCTGGCTGATCACCGACTGGAAGCGGTTGAAGAAGATCGTGGCGACGTCGAACTCGCCCGCGTCGAAGCGGCCAAGGATGTCCGACGCGATGCCGGCGGCATCAGCGTAGCCGAGGCGCTTGACCTCGCTCAGGTCGACGTGGCCGACGAACTTGTCGGCGTGGTCGCGCTTGAGCTGCTCACGGCCCTTCTTGCCGACGGTCAGGATCTTGACCGTCTTGCCGTCACGCAAGAGCTCGTGGATGCGCGTGCGCGCCAGCTTCACGATCGACGAGTTGAAACCGCCGCACAGGCCGCGTTCCGCCGTCATCACGACGAGCAGATGCACGTCGGCCTTGCCGGTGCCGGCCAGAAGGCGCGGCGCGCCCTCGGCATTGCCCACGGCGCGGGCGAGGCCGGACATGACGGCCTCCATCTTCTCCGCGTAGGGGCGCGCCATCTCCGCCGACTCCTGCGCACGGCGCAGTTTCGCGGCGGCGACCATCTGCATCGCCTTGGTGATCTTGCGGGTCGACTTGACCGACGCGATCCTGTTCTTGAGGTCCTTGAGATTGGGCATCTGTCAGACCCCTCAGGCGAAATCGGCGGCGTATTCGTCGATCGCGGCCTTGATCTTGTCTGCGGCGTCGCCCTTGACCTTGGGATCCTCGTTGGTGATCCAGTCGAGAACGTCCTGCTTCTTGGAGCGCAGGAAGGTCACCAGACCACGCTCGAAGCGGCCCACGTCACCGACTGGCAGCTTGTCGAGGTAGCCGTTGATGCCGGCGAAGATCACGCAGACGATTTCCGCGTTGGTCAGCGGCGAATACTGCGGCTGCTTCATCAGCTCGGTCAGGCGCGCACCACGGTTCAGCAGGCGCTGGGTGGCCGCGTCGAGGTCCGAGCCGAACTGGGCGAAGGCCGCCATTTCGCGGTACTGCGCCAGCTCCAGCTTCACCGAGCCCGCGACCGACTTCATCGCGTTGGTCTGCGCCGACGAACCCACGCGGGACACCGACAGACCGGTGTTCACGGCGGGGCGGATGCCCTGGAAGAACAGTTCGGTCTCGAGGAAGATCTGGCCGTCGGTGATCGAGATCACGTTGGTCGGGATGAAGGCCGACACGTCGCCGCCCTGGGTCTCGATGACCGGCAGAGCCGTCAGCGAGCCCGAGCCGTTGTCCTCGTTCAGCTTGGC
>CBFIFZ010000087.1:0-11801 GCA_965661995.1 Roseicyclus sp. | reverse complement strand
TGCCCGAGGCACTCCTCGATCGCGTCGATGAAGTCGAGAAGGCGTACCTTCTGCGAGTTGCCGATGTTCACGACCCGGAAGGGGGCGACGGGGGACAGGCTGTCACCCGGCTCGATGTCATCCCGCGACGCCGGACGCTCGGGCACCGCATCGATCAGCAGGCGGATGCCGCGCACGAGATCGTCGACATAGGTAAAGTCGCGGTACATGTCGCCGTTGTTGTAGATGTCGATGGGTCGCCCATCGAGGATGGCATCGACGAACTTGTAAAGCGCAAGGTCGGGGCGGCCCCATGTGCCGTAGACCGTGAAGAAGCGGAACATCGTCGTCGGCAGGTCCCACAGATGCGCATAGGCATGCGCCATGCTCTCGTTTGCCTTCTTGGTCGCCGCATAGATCGTGAGCTGCGTGTCGGCCTTCTCCGTCTCGGTAAAGGGCATCTCGTCGTTCGCACCGTAGACCGACGAGGTCGAGGCCATGAGCAGGTGGCGCACCTCGAGCCTGCGCGCGGCCTCCATCACGTTGAAGGTGCCGATGACATTGGCATCGAGATAGGCGCGCGGGTTCTCGAGGCTGTAGCGCACCCCGGCCTGCGCCGCGAGATGCACGATGACGTCGGGGCGGACGGCATCGGCCACGCGGTCGAAGGCCTCCTGGTCTTCCAGCATGGCCTCCGTCGCGGCGAAGCCGGGCTTTTGCAGCAGCATGGCATGGCGGCGACGTTTCAGGCGGACATCGTAGTAATCCGTCATGCCGTCGAAGCCATGCACCTCGAACCCCTCGTCGAGCAGCAGCCGCGCGAGGTGAAATCCGATGAACCCGGCCGTGCCGGTGATCAAGACGCGTGTCATCAGGCTTCGCCCCCGTTCCTTCCCGCACCGGCCCTGCGGCCCGTCACGTCAGCCATCGCATCCCGGTAGGCCTGCACCACGATCGCCTGGTCATACTCACGTTCCATCTTTCGGCGGCCCGCCATCCCCATCGCGGCCCGCGCCTCCGGCCCGAGCGCAAGCATGCGCAAACAGGCCTCGGCCAGGCTCTCGGCGCTTCTGACGTCACATAGAAGGCCCGTCTCCCCGTCGGCAACCACGGAACGGCATCCGGGAACATCGGTCGCAACCAGCGGGCGCCCCATCGCGGCCGCCTCGATCAGCGTGCGCGGCGCCCCCTCTCGATAGGAGGGCAGGACGACGCAATGCGCCTCGGCGATGGCCGGGCGCACATCGTCCATGGTGCCGAGATACTCGATGACCCCCTCGGCCTCCCAGCCCCGGACCGCCTCGATCCCGATCGCCGAGCGGTTGGCGGCACCCGCGGCCCCGAGCAGTCGGAACCGCGCCTCGGGATGGGCCTGCCGAACGATACGGGCGGCATCGACATATTCGATCACCCCCTTGTCGCGCAGCAGCCGCGCGATCATCAGGAAAACGGGTCCGCCCTCCGCCTCGGGATAGGGGGCCGCCGCGAACCGCGCGAGATCGATCCCGGACCCCGGCAGCAGCCGCGCCTGGGCATCACCCACCAGCCCGCGCCCAAGAAACAGCGACCGGTCATCCGCGTTCTGGAAGAACACGACCGGCAACCCGCGAAAGGCGCGCCGGTAAAGTGTCACCGCCACACGCTCGAGCGCCCCGCCCGACAGGAAGGCGGTGCCGAGCCCGGTCACGTTCGGCACGAATGGAATGCCCGCCGCTTTCGCCGCCAGGGCGCCATAGAGGTTGGGTTTGATCGTGAAACTGAGCACGACATCGGGACGCAAGGCGCCGAATTCCTGCCGGAGACGCCACAGCAGGCTCGCGTCCCGCACCGGGTTCATCCCCTTCACGCTCATCTCGAGCGGGCGGATCCGGCACCCCAGCGCCTCCAGCTTCGCCGCCGTGTCGTCGGGTGGTGCCAGAACCGTCACCGAATGGCCGTCGGCGATCAGCGCCTCGACCAGCGGTCGGCGGAAATTCCAGACGTTCCACGCGGCATTCACGGAAATCAGGACATGCATGCGATCAGCCGCCTCACCGTCCTGTCAGCGCATAGGCCGCACGTCCGACCCACTCTCGAATCGCCGTGTTCAGCACGCCCAGGTTGCGCCCGAAGTTCCAGCCGAGACCGTCCCGCCAACTGCGCGTGCGGTAGTCCACGGGATAGGGCAGGATGCTCTCCCACCCCGCGCTTGCGAAACTGGCGACAGCACGCGGCATGTGAAACGCACTCGTGATCAGCACCCAGCGCTCCCCCTCGGCCGGCTGGGCCAGCGCGCGGGCAAGACGCGCATTCTCCGCGGTGTTGCGCGATCGGCTTTCCACGAGCAGGCGCCCGGGCGCGATCCCCTGCGAAAGGAAGATCCGCTCGGCAATCGCCGCCTCGGACACGAAATCACCGCCCATGTCGCGCAATCGACCGCTTCCCCCGGCAAAGAGGATGCGCGCCTCGGGCGCGGCCCGGGCCAGGGCAAGGGCCGCGAGGTAGCGGTCGCCGCCTTCGCCAAGCTGGGCCTGCCCCGCCAACACCGAGGCCGCCACATCCTCGCCGCCCCCCAGGACGATGATCCCGTCGATGCCGCCCGGGGCCTCGATCACGGGGAAGCTTCGTTCGATGGGCCGCAAGAGCAGATCGCCCAGCGGCACCATTCCGATCAGGAAAAGGGCCACCATCAGTCCCGCAGAGCTGCGGCGCGCAAGGCGCAGTCGGCCGCGTCGCACCGCCCAAAGTGTCAACATCGCACCCAGCACGAGCCAGGTTTCGACCTTGAGGGCCGCACCGAGGGGTTTCGAGGCTATGAAGAAGAGGGTGTCCATCTCGGGCTGCCCCCTCACAGGCAGTGTTGCGGCGTCGCCACGAAAGACACGGCCCTCACCGCGACACCCCTCATGCGACATCGCCGTCGGTCGAGGTCACGGGCCGGTCCCGCAGTCTTCGCACAGCGCGGCGCTGATCGGTGCACTCTTCGACAGGCACGCTCCGGGCATGCATACGGCGGGTCACCGATGATGCGAGGACAAAGGCGAGTGGAGCGGCAAGCGTGACAGCGGTGTCCCGAGCGGCTTCCGACCAGGGAATACGCCCCGTCCACAGGACCCATTGAACGGCATCGAAGGCTTCGTTCATCAGTTGCAGGAGCAGCAGCCCGAAGAGAGCCCAGGTCAGACGATCGGCACGCCGCCACATGATGAGAACGAGCAGCGAAAAGAGCACGATCCCGAAGGGCACATGTAGCAGATCGCGATCGACGCCCAGGGTATCTATCAACTGCCCTTTGAGGGACGTCCACTGTGTCACGCGCACCTACCTGACCGGGCTTTTTCAGCGCATCTCCCTGACCGGGTCACAGGACGATCGAATAAATATCGTTCCGCAACGGGGCATGAGCTAGACACCGGAAAATTGGCGCTGCACCGTTGTCACGTGCCATCCGCGGATCCACCACCGCCACCACCGCCCGCCAGGCCAAGCAGCAGCAAAAGACCGGCACCCGCAACAATGCCCGCGGTGCCCGGTTGGGCCAGATTGCGAAGGCCCTGCGTGCTTTGCGCTTCCAGCTGGACGCAGGGCTGCCCGTCATAGGCCTGAGCAGCTGTCTGGGCGACAGGCGCCCTGGACAGCGCCACCCAGGTGCAGGGGCAGGCAGAACTCTGGCGCGCAGCTCCATCGACGGAACACACGAGCTGCTGTTCGATCTCGAAGAGTTGGTTGTTGTCCACGAAGGACACAAGCCGCGTGTCGCCCTCTGCCACGCCGACGCTCGACTGTGACGACATGCTCGGCACCAAAGCAGTTGCAGCATCGGTGTGCGGCCCGGGCGCAACGGAACACCCCGCCAGCGCGATCACCACCGACGACGACAGAAGAATGAGCTTCGTACGACCAAGACGCTTCATGACAACAACTCCAGCAATTTGGCCCAAGAATGCTTGGGAGACATCAGCCTGTCAACCGAGCGCGTCTGGCAATCCCATATTCGCGACAAGACAAACGGGTCACATCACGGCGCACGGCAGACGAGCGCGCCGTTCTGTCGCCGCTCGTTTTTTGTGCAGCTCGCCCGCATGGTGGGCATGCTCAATATTTTCGAAGTTTCCCGTGAACCCGCACCGACCCGGTCGATCTTCGCACGGCATGTGCGAAAGACCCTGTGCATCGGCCGACGCGAAAGGCGTCACTGCTCGGCGGCTGCGACAGGTCGGAGATACGGCTCAGCGCCTGGAAAAAACCGCGCGCAAGCCGCGCTCGGCCGGGGACAGACTTTACCGGTCACGCGGGTCGATCCCCGGCCCAACAGAGCGCCCCAATCGCCCCGCCGATTTTCTGCAGCGCAGCGTGTCCGCGCTGCATCATGCGGTCGGTCGTCGCCGGAGAAGACACCCCGTTCTTCCTTGACTCGGGCGGGGCGCGCTTTCTACTCGAAAGTATCGGACACACGCAATTGTGTATCCAGTTGCCAAATTTGAGCCTGCCATGATTTTTCCGTTTGCCCTCGCCGACACGTCCGTTTGGCTGATTTTCGCCCTTTCCGCGGCTGTTTGCGGTGCGCTCATTCTTTTGTCGAGCAGCATCCGCAGGTTGGCAGGACGCGAAGGCGACCTGACCAGTGTCCAGTCCGCGCATCGGGTGGTCACGCCGCGGGTCGGGGGCATCGCGATCTTCGCCGTACTGATCGCCACCACCTCCTTCGCACCCATTGCCATCGAATCGGCTTATGTCCAGTTCCTGCTGGCCGCGGGCATCCTGTTCGCGACTGGGCTCGCCGAAGACCTCGGCTGGCATGTGCCGCCCAAGGGCAGGTTGTTTGCCGCCACGGTCGCCTCCGTGCTCGTGATCGTGTTGCTCGACGCCTGGGTGCCGCGAATCGGCTGGTCCCTGCTGGACCCCATCATGGCGAGTGGACTTCTCGGCATCCCGTTGACGATTTTCGTGGTCGTCGGGATTTCGAACGCCTTCAACCTCATCGATGGCGTGAACGGCCTGGCCGGGGTGGTGGCCTTTGTCTGCGCGATCGCTCTGGCGTGGATTTCGGATGCCTCCGGCTACGACGCGATGATGGTCTTCACCGTTCTGCTGGCGCTCGGCATCGCCGGCTTTCTTATCCTGAACTATCCCTTCGGCTGGATCTTTCTCGGCGATGCCGGCGCCTATACCGTCGGCTTCGTGCTGGCGTGGTTTGGCGTCGCGATCGTGATCAACCATCCCGATGTCACACCCTGGGCAATCCTGCTGACGATGTTCTGGCCCATCGCCGACACGCTTCTCGCGATCTACCGGCGCGGGCTGGGCAACAAGCCTGCCATGCAGCCTGACCGTTTGCATGTGCATCAACTCGTCATGCGCTGCCTCGAGATCGCCTGGCTTGGCCGGGACAAGCGGCATGTCTCGAACCCGATGACGACGCTCGTGTTGCTGCCGTTCATCGTGGCGCCTGCATGGCTTGGGGTCATGCTCTGGAACCAACCTGCGCTTGCCTTCGGCGCGTTCGTCGGCCTCGTCGGCCTGTTCTTCGTCAGCTACTTCGTGGTGACCAACCTGGCGCGGACCGGACGTCTCGGCCGTCAGCGATGGAAGGCGACGCCACCCCTCTCGAAGCACCCGGCAGAGTGACCGGCACCGGTTTGCCCGGTGACGCCCGGGCCAACGGGGTCAGGATACCGCCTGTTTCAATCGTCCCGATCAACGAATGACGGTTTCGCGAGGTTGGACCGAGACGTTGTCACGGTGACCTTCCGCCCCATCAGGTCGAGCAGCAAGCTGATACGTGTATCATCCGGCGCGGCCACGACCTCGGCCACCCAGTTGGCGAAGGGTCCCTGCACAAGGCGCATCCGGCTTCCGATCGCGATCTCTTCCGGCGGCAAGAGACGACCCTTGTCGTCCGTCCTTTGAAGCAGTTCTTCCACTGCCCCGTTAGGAAGCGGGGACGGGCGCCCATCATGCAAGGCCACCAGCCTGAGCACACCAAAGGTATTGTTGACCGCCGTCCAACCGGGCCGGTCGAGATCAAGCGCGAGAAAGATATACCCGGGAAACAGGGGTTTCAGCACCATCACCTGGCGCCGACCGCGTTTCTCCTGTCGCTGCTCCTGTGGAAGAAACGCGTGAAAGCCCTGGCGCGACAGGTTGGTCAGCGCCCGCGTTTCCCCGTTCGGCTTCGTGCGCGCGACGAACCACCGGGTCGTCATCTCGCCTTCTCCAGGGCGTTCGGGACGATCTTCTTGTGTCATCGGCTCCACTCGGCTTAGGCGCACCGGGCAGAACGGCCCCGTGGTTCTGAGCGGCATCTTCCTCGGTCATTCAGGTGGCGTTTTCAAGCGGGTTTCCTTCGGCGCGGAGCGCCAGACGAGGCGCAAGCACGCTAAGCGTCCTTGGACGAGGCGCCATTGGCGCTTGTCGGCAGTGTCACCCTGGCACTGAACCCGCCCCCATCGCGGTTCGACAGGCTCAGGCCACCCCCGAGTTGATCCAGAAGGGCCCTTGCGATCGCGAGGCCCAGACCCGCGCCGCCCGTATCCCGCGACCGCGAAGCCTCCATCCGGGTGAAGGGACTTGTCATCTCGGCGATGAAATCCGCCGGAACGCCCGGACCGTCGTCGAGCACGTCGATCGCGACGGTGTCGGAACCGACCTGTGAAACCGCGACGGAGGCCGACCCGGCATAGCGCAGTGCATTGTCCACGAGGTTGTTCAGGACACGCGTGAGCTCGGGCGCTGCGATGTCGGCGGTGATCACCGGCCCCGACGCATCGACGGTGATCGCCTCGCCCAACTCGGCCCGACGGGCGACCAGGTCCGAAAGCCACTCGGCCAGGTTGACCCGAGTGAAGTCGAGCTGCTTCTCGGCACCCTTTCCCAGCTGGAGGGTATCGTCGATCAGTCGAGACATGTCCTCGATATCCCGCGCGAGCTTTTCTCGTTGCACGGGGTCTTCGATGAATTCGCTGCGCATCCTGAGCCGCGTGAGGTAGGTGCGCAGGTCATGGGCGATTGCCGCGAGGGTCGTGGTTTGCTCCACCATCGCACGGAGCTGTCTCTCGCGGGCGATGTTGAGCGCCGCGGCAAGTTCCCGCACGGGTTTCGGGCCGGTTTCAGGCAGCGGCTCGAGCCGCGCCTTGGTGTTCGCCACCTCGACGAAACTCCGCGAGGCGCGGGCAAGCTGTTCCAGCGGCCGCGCGTAGGAAAGGCTCGCCCAGGTCATCAGGCCGATCAGGATGACACTCAGGGTTCCGACCGCAAAGGTCACGCCATAGGACGCGACGAGTCGCCGGTACTCCTCGCCGTTCGAGACGACAAGCCCCGACCCGTCGGCCAGCCTGATCACGATGATGAGCTCGTCCCGAAGGGTCGCCCGTCGCAAAAGGCCCGTACCATCGCCGCTGCGACGGTACACGCTGAACGGCCTGTCGCCCAGCAAGGCCCCGTACATCGAAATGATCGGCACGAAGACCGGTGCCGGGTTCTCGACGGGCGGCGTGTCATCGAATCGCTCGCTCAGCGAGAACTGCAGAACCGGCGAACTCAACGCAGCCAGCGCCTCGGATCTCCCGTCGTCCTCCAGTTCGTCCATCAGGCGGGCGGCGGCGGCGATCTGGCGCATGATCGGCGGACCCGTGAGGCCACTGTCGAGATCAGGGGCCGACAGACGCGTGGCAATGGCAACGGTGATATTGAGCAGCGCCAGCGCGAATATCGTCAGGACGAGCGTCCGCAGTCCCAACCGTCGCACACCTTGGATGCGTGCTGTCCAGGGTTGCCGGAGCAAGAAGCGGGCCTTCATCTCATTGCCCGTCCATGTCCGTCCGCCTGACGTCTGCCGAGAACAGGTACCCTTCGTTCCGGATGGTCTTGATCAGGCCCGCCCCGCCATGTGCCGACATCTTCCTGCGCAAGCGCGAAAGCTGCACATCGATGGCCCGGTCGAAGGCATCCGTCTCGCGTCCACGGGTCAGGTCGAGCAGCTGGTCGCGGCTGAGAACCCGCCGGGGGCGCCGCGCGAACTCGGTCAAGAGCATGAACTCCCCGGAGGACAACGGCGTGTGCGTGCCGGACGGCGCGGTCAGATGGCGACCGTCCACATCCAGGACCCATCCCTCGAAGTGCAGGATCTCTCGCGGCGTGGCATCTGGCGCTTCCATCGGGGTCGATGGCCGCATCGCGTCGATCACGACCACACCCCGCCGACGCAGAATGGCGCGTATACGAGCGACGAGTTCGCGCGGGTTGAACGGTTTTGCCAGGTAGTCGTCTGCGCCGATTTCCAGGCCGATGATGCGATCGATGTCCTCTCCTTTCGCGGACAGGACCAGCACGGGCAATCTCGGCGCCATCCGTCGGCAGATGGACAGCCCGTCTTCGCCCGGCATCATCAGGTCCAGGACCAGCAGGTCCGGCCTGAAGTCCGCATGGCCCGCGTCGAATTCCCGACCATCGACAAAGCCGCGCGGCGCGAACCCCTCGCGTTCAAGATAGGCGACGACGAGGTCCCGGATTTCGTGATCGTCCTCCACCACGGCGATACGGGTGGGCGATTCGGTCGTGGGGTGCTGGGGTTCAGACATGACTGGCCACCTGGACACTGTGATCTCTCCGGGTGTCAACGCGCGCGGTGCCGCGCAATGACGGTGCAAACTAAGGCCACCGTATTTCCGGCGCATTTCAGCTTGCAACAAATTGCAACAAGAAACCCCGTCCATCCTCGGGTTTGCAACTCTGCGGACATCCGCGGGAAAAAACCGCCTGCAAGTCTTCTCCCTGTTCACGAGGCGCACGCCAGTTGGCGGTGCCGATCCAACCCAAGAAGGAGAGAAACATGCAAATCCATTCCAATTCGACCCGACGTGCCGGCGCCGCGATTCCGGCGTTCGCCCTCATCTTCGGCGCACTCGCCCTCACGGCCGTTGTTCCCGTTCCGGCGGAAGCCCAGGGCGCAGGCTTTCGCGCCGGGGCTGCCGCCGGGGCAAACGGTGCCGTCGCCGGGTCGCGCGGTGCCATTTCGAACGGTCAGGGTGGCCGCGCCGCTGGAGGCAGCTTCGCCGCCGGCAACGGTCAGGGCACTGGCATCTTTGGTAGCGGCTTCGCCGCCGGCGACGGCCAGGGCAACGGTGCCATGGGCATCGGTGGATGCGCTCAGAACCCGCAGGCCGTCGGCTGTACCGGCCGCGCGGCGATCTGGGGATCGGACGGCAGCTTCAGTGGCGTCGCAGGCACCGAAGCGACCGGCGAGAATGGCTCAATCAGCGGGCGCCGCGCACTTGAGCGCGACGCGGACGGAAACTGGAGCGGCGCCAGTGCCCTCGATGCATCCGGCGTGAATGGCAGCTACAGCGGGGCCGCGAGCCTCGATGACGGCGCCTATGCGCGTGACGCGACCTACACCGGCACCGAAGGCCAGTCTGCGACGGTCGAAGGCGCCTACGAGGTCGGCGCCGGCGGCTCGCGGTCCGTGACCTGCATCGACGCCAGCGGAACCGTGGTAGACTGCCCGTGAGCGGGTCACCGTCGGGATCGCAAACAGCTTCGAAAGGAAAACGAAGATGAAAGCCGTTCTGACAGGTGGTCTTGCCTTTGGCGCATTGGTCACGGTGGCGCTGATCGAGACCCATGCTCAGACCCTCTCGGCCGCCGAGCAGCAGTTGGTGGTCGAGAACCTCGCCCAGGCAGACGCCAATGCCGACGGTATGCTGACCCGCGACGAGTTCGAGGTTCTGATCAACCTCAATGCGGAAGACGGCATCGGACGTGCCGCGCAGATCGTCCGTGCGGGCCTCTACGACAGGGCCTTCTCTCGCGTCGATGCCGATGGTGACGGTGTCCTGACGCAATCAGAACTGCAGTCCGTTGGACAGCAATCGCAGGGGTAGCCCCCTGAAGAGAGCGCGGCGCACGACTTCGCACCCCCCGTGCGCCGCGCGACAAGAAAAGGGACGCATCGTG
Organism: Roseicyclus sp.; assembly: GCA_965661995.1. Classification (GTDB taxonomy): domain Bacteria; phylum Pseudomonadota; class Alphaproteobacteria; order Rhodobacterales; family Rhodobacteraceae; genus Roseicyclus. The sequence continues at coordinate 1,889 of CBFIFZ010000087.1, read as the reverse complement.
CTGTTGAAACGCCTTCTGATCCTGCCGCCGGTGATTGCCGGCCTTTTCGTCGTCTACTGGGCCACGGCGAACAGGTCCCAGCCCGAGATCCGCGAGATTGCCGAACGTCAGGTGCCGGTGGCCTACATCGTTGCGGAGACACGAAGCTTCGTGCCGCGCATTTCCGGCTTTGGAACCGTCGAGCCGGGGCGCAGTTGGAATGCGGTTGTACAGGTCCAGGGCCGCATCGTCGCCCTTCATCCCGGGTTCGTCCGCGGTGGCACCATCCGGGCCGGCGAGGAGATCGCTCGGATCGATCCGGAAGCCTATCAACTGGCCGTTGCGCAGGCCGAGGCGAATGTCCGCAGCGGTGCCGCGCAACTTGCCGAACTCGACGCCAATGCCGAAGCCACGCGTGCGCTTCTCGACATCGAACGCCAGGCGCTGGAGCTTGCGGAACGCGAACTGAGCCGGCAGCGTCAGCTGGCCGAGCGCGGTCAACTCGCCGCATCCGCCCTCGAGGCGCAACAGAGGTCCGTTCTTGGTCAGCACGCTGCCGTGCAATCCCTGGAAAACCAGCTGCAACTCGTGCCTGCCCAGCGCGACGCGCTCGAACAAGCCCTCGCGGTGTCCGAGGCATCCCTCGACCAGGCCCGCCTCGATCTCGACCGGACCAACCTGTTCGCCCCCTTCGACGGCCGGGTCGCGGCGGCTGATGCCGACATCGGGGAGTTCGTCAGTCCCGGCAGCCGGATCGGAACACTCGATGGCGTGGCCACCGCGGAAATCGATGCGCAGGTCGCACCGCAGTCGATGGCCCAGTTGTACCGGCTCATCCTTGCGGATAGCGGGAACCCGTTTGCCCCATCCAGTCTGAACCGCGAAAGACTTACGGCCCGCGTGCGTCTCACTGCCGACGGCTTCGATGCGCAATGGCCCGCCGAGGTGGACCGCATCACCGATGGCGTCGATCCCCAGACGCGGTCGATCGGGGTTATCGTGACCGTGGCCGATCCCTACGGCCCCGCGGGCGCCGGGGCGCGGCCGCCCCTGATCAAAGGCATGTTCGTCGAAGTCTACCTCGAAGGTCAGGCCGTGGATGGGGTGGTCCTGCTGCCGCGCCGCGCCGTCGAGAACGGACGCATCATGATCATCGACGAGGACGAAAGGCTTGCCTTCGCCGAAGTCGATATCCGCTTTGAGCAGGACGATTTCGCCATCGTCTCCTCCGAAGGCCTGGCCGAGGGAACGCGCGTCATCGTGACCGAGCCGTCACCGGCGATCCCGGGATTGCTGCTTGCTCCGGAACGCGACACCGAAACCGAGGCCCGTCTCGCCGCCAGCGCCACGACCGCCGCGGCTGGCCCGCCTGACCGCAACGGGGTGGACGAATGATCCGGTATTTCACGACCCATCCGACGGCCGCCAATATCCTGATGACGCTGTTCCTGGTCTTGGGCGTGGTCGCACTCCCGTCGCTCCTGCGGGAGACGTTTCCGCGCATCGACCCGCGGACCGTGCAGATCAGCGTGGCAAATCCCGGCGCGACGTCCGAAGAAGTGGCGCGATCGATCTGCCAACCCATCGCAGCGGCGCTCGACGGGACGCAGAATCTATCCGAAGTGATCTGCCTGGCGCGCGAGTCTCTTGCCCTGACGACGGTGGAAATGCGTCAAGGTGCAGATTTCAGGCAATTCGTCATGGACGTCGAGGCAGCGATCGACACCATAACGGACTTCCCGGAAGAGGCCGAACCCCCGGTTCTGGAGCAACTCGGCCGGGTGGACCCTGTCGCTTCCGTGGCGCTCACCGTCGGCCCCGACGTTACGGACTCGGACCTCAAGGCGCTCGCCGAGGACATCAGGCGGCGCATGCTGGGATGGGGCGGGATCCCCCGCGTCGAGGTGGAG
>CBFIFZ010000086.1:0-11919 GCA_965661995.1 Roseicyclus sp. | reverse complement strand
CCGACACTGACGCTGAGCGCCGAGGAGCTGGCCGAGGGCATCTCGGTCGCGCAGCTCATCACGCGCTCGGGGCTGGCGAAATCCGGCAAGGACGCCAAGCGCCTGATCGCCGAGGGCGGCGCGCGGATGAACGACGCGGCGCTGACCGATGCGGGGCTGATGATCGGGGCGGATGACCTGGCGCAGCCGATCAAGCTGTCGGCGGGCACGAAGCGGCACGCGCTCGTGATCCTCGCGGACTGAGCGGCGGTTAAGCCTTTCTAAGGACATGGGTGGCAGGCTGCCGCCATGTTCGACCTCGGCCACCCCGGCGATCCCCCTGACGCTTCGGCCTGCTTTCGCGAGCCGCTGCAGCAATCCGCGCTCTATGCCCGTGCCGTGACAACGCTGGGCGGGCTGTGCCGCAGGCTCGACCTGCCCTCCGGCCCCGTTCGATTGGTCGCGCGGCGATTCCCCCTGCTGGGCGAGGTCGCGCTGATCTCGCGCGGGCCGCAGCGCCTGGAGCTTTCCACGGCGCTGTCGCTTCGCACGCGGACCGGGGCGCGGCACCTTGTCGTCCATGCCGAGGACGAAGGCAGCGCCGCGGCGCTGGCCGGGGCCGGGTTCCGCCGCATCGCCCGGCCCCGGCAGATCGCCGAATTGACGCTTGCCCCGTCACAAGGGGCGATGCTGGCGGCGATGCGGGGCAAATGGCGCAACAGGCTGCGGCACGGGCTGGCGCAAGGCCTGAACGTGACGCAGGTGGCGATGCCGCCCTACCCGCACCACTGGCTGCTTGCAGCAGAGGCGCGCGCGGCGCGGCGGCTGGGCTACCGCCCCCTGCCGCGCGAGATGATCGCGGCGCTTGCGGCCGCCGAACCCGACGCCGGGCAGCTGTTCATCGCGCGTGGTCCAGACGGCCCCGTCGCCGCGATGCTCTTCTTCCGGCATGGCCGGACGGCCACTTACCAGGTGGGCTGGTCCGATGCCGCGGGGCGCGCGGCCTCGGCCGGGCCCGTCCTGATGTGGCGCGCGATGCTGGCGTTGCAGGCGACCGGGGTGAAGGTGATCGACCTGGGCCTTGCCGATCCCGACAGGGCCGCGGGCCTTGCCCGGTTCAAGCTCGGCACCGGGGCGCGGCTGCGCCGCCTTGGCGGCAGCTGGCTCTCGAGTTGCGCCCTGCCCCGCCGCCTGCACCATGCGGCGCGGGACGGCGGCGAAGACCACGGAGGATGCGCGATGCCCTGAGCGACGCGACCTTTCGCGCGGATCGCGCGCCGCCTCAGCCCGCCACCGCCCTCAGAAGCCGGGCGCGCGACGGCGGCACGGCGCTGATCTCGAGCCCGGTGAACACATGAAGCGTGCCGAGGTCACGGTCGATCACGGCGTGGTCGCTGACCCACCCCCCCATCAGCAGGTAGGTGCGCAGAAGCGGCGGCATCTTGGCCTGCGCGCGTTTGAGGTCGGGCTTGCGCCGCAGCCGACTGGCGAAGCGGAAGACGGCGGGCGCCTTGACCCGCGGCAGCCAGCGCTTCGGCGCGATATGCCGGTCGCGCAGCAGCGCGAAGGCGTCGTAGTAGTCGCGCGCCTCGGTGCCGTGGAAGGAGGAGCAGCCGAAGAGCATCTCGACCCCTTCGCGGTCGACCCAGGCCGTCATCGCCCCCCAGGCGACGCGCAGCACGTCGGGGTCATGCACGTCAGGGTGGATGCAGAAACGCCCCATCTCCACCATCGGTCCATCGAAATCGGCCAGCGCCGACAATTCGTAGAACTGCGCCGAGTAACTGCGCCCGATCTCGGCGCCCGAGCGCAGCGGGAGAAGCCGGAAACAGCAGACAAGCCGCCCGCCCGCGACCTCCTCGACCAGCATGTGGGTGCAGGCCCGGTCGAAGTCATCCGCATCGAGGGTTTCGGCCCCCGGCCCGCGGAAGGCGCGCGTCCTGAGCCGCTGCGCGGCCTCGAGATCGCCGTCGGTCTCTGCGAGACGCGCCTGGTAGCGCCCTTTGGCGAGGGTCCACATCGGCCTGCTCCTGCCTTGCCGGCCCCTGATCTTCACGGGGCCCGGCATAGGATGCGACCATGACGGCGACGCGACAAGGGCCGCCGCACGCGAAGATCAGTCCGCCAGCGCGTCGGCCACGTTGATCCGGCCGAAATTCGACAGGATCTGCGACAGGAAGCTGACCTCGCGCACCGAGCTCGTGGTGACCCGGCGCGACAGCTGGACGATATTGCCGTCCTCGAGCCCGAATTCCTCGATGTTCGAGACGCGCCCGCCCGCGTCGAAGGAGACCGCGATGATCTGGCGCTCGACCACCTCGGGGGCGCGATAGGCGTAGTTGCGCATCCTGTAGGCGGTGTAGAACCACGCCTCGTCGCGCATCACGCCGGCGACCCCGGGGGTGCCCACGGCCTCGACCACGGCCTCGCGGCTGTCGCCGATGTCGATCTCCGCCAGGTTCTCGGGCGGGGGCACGTAGCCATGATTGTCGAAGGTCGCCGAACAGGCCGCCAGCGCAACGGCCAGCAAGACCCCCACAAGACCTTTCCGGATTGCGCCGCCAAAGATGTTCATGCGTGCCCTCTTGCCTCGATCCTGTCGGCCCCGCCTGCCTGTCACCCTTGCAGCGGCGCCGAAAGCTTTCTATCCGCTTAACTTACCCCGGCCCACAGGGCAAGGACGCGAGGAGGCCGAGACATGCAACGGGAAGACGCGACGTTCGCGCTTGCGCGCCTGCCGCGAAGCACGGACAGAGCCTTCGAGCTCGTCCCGGACGCCGCGGCGCGCGAAAGGCTTGCGGCGGAGCTTGGCCTGCTCGGCCTGCGCAAGCTGCGCCTTACGGGGCGGCTGGTGCCCGAAGGCAAGCGCGACTGGCGGCTCGAGGCAAGCCTCGGCGCCACCGTGGTGCAGCCCTGCGTCGTCACCGCCGAGCCGGTCACGACACGGCTGGATGAACCGGTCGCGCGCCGCTATCTCGCCGTGATGCCCGAGCCCGAGGGCGAGGAGGTCGAGATGCCAGAGGATGACAGCGCCGAGCCGCTGCCGGCCGCGCTCGACCTGTTCGCGGTGCTGGCCGAGGCGCTGGCGCTCGCCCTGCCGCAGTATCCGCGGGCCGCTGGCGCGGAACTGGGAGAGGCGGTCTTCGCCGCACCCGGCGTCGCGCCGATGACCGACGAGGAGGCCAGGCCGCTGGCCGGTCTGGCAGCCCTTCGCGACCGCCTGAAGGGCGCGGAGGAGGCCGATGGGGACGGTTGAAACACCGTCCGGAAAAGGGCTTGCATGGCCCCGGAATCGGAGTATGTTCCCGGCCTCATTCGCCCCCCGGCTCCGGGCGCGGGTCATCCGCCCCGTTCCAGCCACCCGGCGCAGGCCAGACAGGCCCGCGAAGGGGACGCCGACGGCGACCTGAGAGACGAGATTTTTTGACTGCACCCGGGCGGTGCGCGATGCGGCCGCCCCCAAGACTTGAGGTTGTGACATGGCTGTCCCCCAGAATCGAGTGACGCGCTCCAAGCGTGGCATGCGCCGCGCACATGACGCCCTGGTTGGCGCCAATCCCAACGAGTGCCCGTCCTGCGGCGAGCTGAAGCGCCCGCACCACGTCTGCCCTTCCTGCGGCACCTACAATGACCGCGACGTCATCGCCCAGGCCGACGAGATCGACCTCGACGAAGACGCGGCCTGAGCCGACAGGGCGCCCGAAGCAGCGAGGCGGCCGGTGGCATGAGCGAGGGCACGGCACTCACCACCAAGGACATTCCCGGTACGGTCCTGTCCATCGACGCGATGGGTGGAGACCTCGGGCCGTCGGTGGTGGTGGCAGGTATGGCGCTCTCGGCCGGCAAGAACCCCGCGCTGCGGTTCATCGTGCATGGTGACCGCCCCCAGCTGGAGCGGCTCATAGAACGGCGTCGTGACCTTATCGACCGGTGCGAGATCCGCCACGCGACCGGCGTGGTCACGATGGATGCCAAGCCGTCCCACGTGATGCGCCACGGCAAGGACACCTCGATGTGGTCCTGCATCGAGGCCGTGCGCTCGGGCGAGGCGCAGGCCGCCGTCAGCTGTGGCAACACCGGTGCGCTGATGGCCCTGTCGATGGTGCGCCTGCGGAAGATCGAGGGCGTGAACCGACCGGCTATCGCCTGTCTCTGGCCCTCGAGGAACCCGTCCGGCTTCAACGTGATGCTCGACGTGGGCGCCGATATCCGGGCCGATGCCGAGGACCTGCTGCAATATGCGCTGATGGGCGCGAGCTATGCGCGCAACGGCCTCGACCTGAAGCGCCCGCGCGTCGGGCTGCTGAACGTGGGCACCGAAGAGCACAAGGGACGGGCCGAGCTGAAGCTGGCCGCCGAGCTGATCGAGCGCGTCAGCCTGGCCGCGGATTTCGATTTCGTGGGCTTCGTGGAGGGCGGTGACCTGCCCTCGGACGAGGTGGACGTGATCGTCACGGACGGCTTCACCGGCAACGTCGCGCTGAAGACCGGCGAAGGCACGGCGCGGCTCATCCGCGAGCTGCTGGGCGAGGCGTTCCGCAAGACGCCCTTTTCGCGCATCGCGGCCTTGCTGGCCTATACCTCGCTCCGGCGGCTGTCCAAGCGCATCGATCCGCGCCGGGTGAACGGCGGCGTTTTCCTCGGGCTGAACGGCACGGTGGTGAAGTCGCATGGCTCGGCCGACGCAACCGGGGTCGCCGCTGCGATCAAGCTGGCCGCACGGCTGGCGGCGGCGGGCCTCAGCGGACGGCTGGCGGCACGAATCGCCGAGGCGGAACAGGCCGCTGCGGCGGCAATCCAGGCAGAGGCGGGGCGGGCATGATCCGGGCAGTTCCAATCGGTGTCGGTCACTACCTGCCCGAGCGCGTTGTCGAGAACGCGGAGTTCGAGGCGACGCTCGACACCACCGATGAGTGGATCCGCGCCCGCTCGGGCATCGAACGCCGCCATTTCGCGGCCCAAGGCGAGACGACGAGCCAGATGGCCGTCGCCGCCGCGCAGGCGGCCCTTGACATGGCGGGGCTGACGGCGGCCGACATCGACGCGATCGTCGTCGCCACCTCCACGCCCGACCTCACCTTTCCCTCGGCCGCGACTATGGTGCAGGCGGGCCTCGGGATGGAGGGGGGATTCGCCTTCGACGTGCAGGCGGTCTGCGCCGGATTCGTCTATGCGCTGGCAAATTCCAACGCGCTCATCGTCTCGGGACAGGCCAGGCGCGTGCTGGTGATCGGGGCCGAAACCTTCAGCCGGATCATGGACTGGACCGACCGCGGCACCTGCGTTCTCTTCGGCGATGGAGCGGGCGCGCTGATCCTCGAAGGCCGCGAAGAGGCGGGCACCTCCGACGACCGCGGCATCCTCGCCACCGACCTGCATTCGGACGGCCGCTACCGCGACCTGCTCTATGTCGATGGCGGCGTCTCCTCCTCGCAATCCACCGGCGTGCTGCGCATGGAGGGCCGCGAGGTCTTCCGCCATGCCGTTGAAAAGCTTGCGGAAACAGCCCATACCGCGCTGGAGAAGGCCGGGCTGGGTGCGGATGATGTCGACTGGATCGTGCCGCACCAGGCCAACCTCAGGATCATCACGCGGACCGCCCAGAAGATGGGTGTCGACATGGATCGTGTCGTGGTGACGGTGCAGGATCACGGCAATACCTCGGCCGCCTCTATCCCGCTCGCGCTGTCGGTGGGTGTCGCCCGCGGCCAGATCAAGCCGGGCGATCTGCTGGTCGCCGAGGCGATCGGCGGGGGTTTGGCCTGGGGCGCGGTTGTGATGCGCTGGTAGGCGCGCGGGCACCTCGGACGGCGGATAAACGCCGCGCTGCAAGTCTCTCGATTGACTTGAGAAATCCCTTCCCTCATCCTGTCGCCACTCTAGGGGGACAGAACAGATGGCGAATAAGACGCTGACACGGATGGACCTTTCCGAGGCGGTGTTCCGCGAGGTCGGCCTGTCGCGCAACGAAAGCGCACAGCTTGTTGAAAGAGTGCTTGAATTGATGTCCGACGCCCTTGTCGAGGGCGAACAGGTGAAGATCTCGTCCTTCGGGACCTTCTCGGTGCGGTCGAAATCCGCCCGGGTGGGGCGCAACCCGAAGACGGGGGAAGAGGTGCCGATCAGCCCGCGTCGCGTGCTGACGTTTCGGCCGTCTCACCTCATGAAGGACCGGGTCGCGGCGGGCAACCGCGGCTGAGGACGGCGCGCAGGACGACATGCGGCGCGCCGATTGTGGCTTAAGGATCGAGCAGAGGCGGGGCAAACCGGCCATGTCGAAATCGTCGCAAGCCTTCCGAACGATCCGCGAGGTCGCGGACTGGCTTGGCGTGGCCGCGCATGTCCTGAGGTTCTGGGAGTCGAAGTTTCCGCAGATCAAGCCCGTCAAGCGCGCGGGCGGGCGGCGCTACTATCGCCCTGCCGACATGGAACTGGTGGGCGGGATCAAGGTGCTGCTGCACGACCGCGGCCTGACGATCCGCGGCGTTCAGAAGATGATCCGCGAAGAGGGCGTCGCGGCGATCGCGGCCCTGTCGCCGCCGGTAGAGCTTGACGAAACCGGTGTGATCGACGGCGATGACGCCGCCGAGTGGATCGAGGATGACGCCACGCCCGTGGCGGAAAGCCCGGTCGCCGAACAGGACGAGCCGGAACCGGAACCGGAGCCGGAGGGCGACCCGGACGACGTGGCCGACACACCGCCCACGCATGAGGCCCCGGCCTTCTCGGATGTCCTCGCCCGGCTCGGTGAGCGCCTGAACGGGTCCCCGCGCCTTCGCGCCGACGCGCGGGCGCGGCTCTGCGGATCGCTTGCCGCCCTGCGCGACAGGCTCCGGGCAGATCCGCCGACCTGACCCCTTGCGCCCCCCGGCAAAATGAGTAGAAGGGCCGAACGTCGGGCTATGGCGCAGCCTGGTAGCGCGTCCGTCTGGGGGACGGAAGGTCGCAGGTTCAAGTCCTGCTAGCCCGACCAACACTACCCCGCCTGCCAGCGGGGCCGCGAAAACCGCCTTGCGCCCCCGGCGCGGGCGGTTTTTTCTTGGCGGGGTAACAAGGGGGCCTGCGATGACCGATCAGAGCCACGGGGTGCTGCCCGATCACGCCATCACCTCGATGATCGCCGCGGGCCGCGTCACCTGCGACGCGCCCGACAAGGGGCAGGTACAGCCCGCGAGCCTCGATCTGCGGCTGGGCACGGTCGCCTATCGCGTGCGCGCCTCCTTCCTGTCGGGCAAGGGCCGCAAGGTCGAAGACCGCATCGCCGAGTTCGAGATGCACCGGATGGACCTGACCGAGGGCGCGGTGCTGGAAAAGGGCTGCGTCTATGTCGTGCCGCTGATGGAGGCGCTGGACCTGCCCGCCGATGTCACCGCCGTGTGCAACGCGAAAAGCTCGACCGGCCGGGTCGATTGCCTGACCCGTGTCATTGCCGATGGCGGTACGGAATTCGACCGGATTCCAGCCGGTTACACCGGCCCGCTCTATGCCGAGATCTGCCCGCGGTCGTTCTCGGTCAAGGTGGCGCCGGGGCTGCGCCTCAACCAGATCCGGTTCCGCCGCGGGCAGGCCGTGCTGTCGGATGCCGAGCTGGCCGCCCGCCATGCCGAGACGCCGCTGGTCGACGGGGTGCCCGTGATCGACGAGGGCTTGGGCTTCTCGGTCGACCTGACGCCAACCGAGACGGGCATCGTGGGCTACCGCGCCAAGCCGCATACGGGCGTGATAGACCTCACGAAAATCGCCGCCCATGACGTGGCCGAGTTCTGGGAGGAGGTCCGCGGCGAAAAAGGTTGCATCATCCTGGACCCCGGCGCCTTCTACATTCTCGTCAGCCGCGAGGCGGTGACGATCCCGCCCGACTGCGCCGCCGAGATGTCGCCCTACCTTGCGATGGTGGGCGAATTCCGGGTGCATTACGCGGGCTTTTTCGACCCGGGTTTCGGGCACGGCGTGCCCGCGCGCGGCGTGCTGGAGGTGCGATGCCACGAGGCGCCCTTCGTGCTGGAGCACGGGCAGGTGGTGGGGCGGCTGGTCTACGAGCGCATGGCCGGGCCGCCCGCGACGCTCTATGGCGCGGGGATCGCGTCGAACTACCAGGGGCAGGGCCTGAAGCTCTCGAAACACTTCCGGGGGTGAGCGGGCAAGGCCTTTCGAAAGGCCTTCAGCACGCGATTTCGAAATCGCGTCAGAACGCCCTTTCAAAAGGGCGTGTCACCGCCCTCGACCGGACGCTTCCCTCTGTGCCGCGCGCGCGCTACACGTGGCGCATGCGCTGGACCCTGCCCAATATCCTGACCGTCGGACGGATGATCGCCGCGCCCATGGTCGCGCTGGTCTTCCTCCTGTTGCCGCGGCCCTGGGCCGATTGGGTGGCGATGTTCCTGTTTCTCGGCGCCTCGCTCACCGATTACGTCGACGGCTACCTCGCCCGCGCCTGGAACCAGATCAGCCGCTTCGGCGCGATGCTCGACCCGATCGCCGACAAGGCCGTCGTGGTGATCGCGCTGGCGGTGCTCCTCGGCATCCACGGCGTCACCGCATGGCTTCTGGTGCCCGTCACCGCCATCCTCTTCCGCGAGGTCTTCGTCTCGGGCCTGCGCGAATACCTCGGGCACACGGCCGGTACGCTCAAGGTCACGCCCTTGGCCAAGTGGAAGACCATGGTGCAGATGGTGGCCATCACGATGCTCTTCGCCTGGGGCCTCTTCGACCATTACTTCATCATGCAGACCTTCGGCATGAACGGCGAGATCGTGTCGGGCATCCTGTCGGGCGAGATCGCCGACGATGTCGGCCTGATCTGGAAATACAACGCGTTGATGCTCACCTCCTACGGGGGGCTTGTGCTGCTCTGGCTCGCCGCGGCGCTGACGCTGGTGACGGGCTATGACTATTTCCGCAAGGCCATGCCGCATCTGAGGGAGACGTGATGAAACTCGACATCCGCTACTTCGCCTGGCTGCGCGAGCGTGTCGGCACAGCCTCGGAAAAGGTCGAGACCGAGGCCGGGACCGTCGCCGAGTTGATCGCGGAACTCCGCGCCCGCGACGAGGGCTATGCCTATGCCTTCTCTGACACCGCATCGATCCGGGCGGCCATCGACCAGGACCTGGTCGAGATGGACGCGAGCCTCGAGGGCGCGCGCGAAGTCGCCTTCTTCCCGCCGATGACCGGGGGCTGAGGCCTATGCCCGAGCCGGTCCGCGTCCAGTCCGCCCCCTTCGACATGGGGGCCGAGCTCAACGCCTTCGCTGCCGGGGTGACGGGCGCGGGCGCAGTCGTCAGCTTCTACGGTATCACGCGCGATATCGCCACGGGCGATCTCGATGTGATGGAGATCGAGCATTTCCCCGGCATGACCGAAAAGGCCCTGACCGAGATCCGCGCCGAGGCGATGGCCCGGTTCAAGCTCGCCGATGCGATGATCCTGCACCGCTACGGGCCGCTGAAACCCGCGGATCCGATCATGATGGTCGCCACCGCCGCCCGGCACCGGGGCGATGCCTTCGCCGGGGCGGAGTTCCTGATGGATTACCTGAAATCCCGCGCGCCCTTCTGGAAGAAGGAGGTCACTGCCTCCGGCGCGGCATGGGTCGAGGCGCGGGCCGAGGACGAGGACGCGCTCGCCCGCTGGACCACGGGCGACTGACCCGAGCTAGCCCTGACCGACGCCCAGCGACTCGATGTAACGGCGCAGTTCCTCGGTTTCGTGGCGCGCCTCTCGCAACCCGTCCATGGCGGCGCGCAGCTCGGCCTCGGTCTGGCTCAGCTGGCCGGTCAGTTCGGCTTCGCGCTGTTGCAGGTAGGCGATGGCCTGGTCGCGTGTCTCTTCGGCGTCGTGCAGCGCCTTGGCGAGTGCGTCCATCTCGTCGAGATCGGCGCTGGAGACCTGGTTGAAGCGCGCCAGCAGCCAATGCGCAAGCCAACCGAGGACAAAGGCCACGAAGAGGATGATCGCGATCGCGAGGACGAATTCGAACCGGTTCATGGCACATACTCCTGTGCGGCCTCTGCTCTTTCCACGATGCTGTCGGGTCGCGGGATGGGTGTGATCTCGGGCCGCGGCGGGCCGCCGCCGCCACGCTGGATGTCGTCGGTCCCCGCTTCGCCCTCGGCCGTGCCTCCCGTCTCCCCGGAGCCCGCGGTGTCATCGCTGGCCGCCGTGAGCAGGCGGAATTCGATCCGGCGGTTCTGCTCGCGCCCGTCCTCGGTCTCGTTCGAGGCGATGGGCTGGCTTTCACCATAGCCCTGCGCGGTGAGGTTGGAGATCAGCACGCCGCGCGCCAGAAGCCCGTTCAGCACCGCATCCGCGCGCGACTGGCTGAGGTTGAGGTTCATCTCCTCGCGGCCCTGGCTGTCGGTGTGGCCGGCAATCTCCATCCGCACGTGGCGGCAGTCCGGCAGCACCCCGGCGATCCGGTCGAGGATCGTGCCGGCGCTTTCGTTGATCTCGACCGAGCCGGGATCGAAGGTGATCTTGCCCTCGGCCTGGATCGCGCGGATGCGCTCGACGCATTGCTCAGGCGTCGGCTGCGAGGCGATCGGATCGAGCGCTTCGACATAGGCCACGTCCAGTTCGAACGAGGCCGTCTGCCCCAGCGCCTCGGCCAGGAGCCGCGTCAGGTCCGAGACCGCGTCGGGGTTGCCCGTCCGGCCACGCAGGATCAGCGTCTCGGGCTCCAGCACCATCGTGCCGTCGCTAAGCTGCGACAGCGCGTCGAGGCCCGCCATCGCGCGCATCGACCAGCCGCCGGGCAGATCGCCGACGGCGCGCGTTGCGACATCCGCGGTCTGCATCCCGAAGAGCGCACGGGCATAGGCCTCGACCGAGCGGCCCACGGGCCCGTCCGGCAGACGGCCTCGCATGGTCAGCCTGCCCTCCTCGTTCAGCGTCGCGATCAGGCGGGACGGGCCCGCGCTGATGGTATCGTCGGCCGGTTCCGGCAGGACCCCGTCCAGCGAGAACACATCGGGCAGAGCGCCCGACAACTCGCCGATCACCCGGTCGAACCTGTCCTGTTCGGTGCCCTGGGCGGCGATCAGCGTGACGTCGGCATCCGAAAAGGCGACGGTGCCGCCGCCCAGTTGCGAGAGCGCGCCGATCCCTGCGACCACGGCCTGGCCCCATTGCGGCGTCGGCACGCCAAGGCCGATCTGGCAGGTCAGCGGCCCTTCGGCCCCCGCCGCTTCGGCCGCGGCCAGGATGCGATTGCGGGCGGCCTCGGTGTCGGCGGCGCAGGTTTCGAACCGCGCGCCATCGGGGCCGATCACGAAGCGCAGCGTGAATGGCGTGATGACCGGGCGCGGCGCCGAGATGTCGAGCATGACCTCGACCCCCTCGGGCTGCCTGGTTTCGAGCGAGCGCAGGAAGGCCGTCCGCTCCTCGCCGCTCTCGGCCATGGCCTGCACCTCGACCGCGTCGGCATAGACCGTGACCTTGGACCGCGGCAGTTCCTGCAGGGCGCGCAACCCGTAGTCCAGCGCGGCGGTCCAGCTGTCCGGGACGGGGTAATCCGCCGTTTCGACCAGGTTGGTCACCTCGAGCCCGTTTGCGACCACGGCCATCGCGGCGTCGATGCGGGCGATTCCGGTTTCCGCCGGGACCAGCCCGATCACCTGGATGCCATCCGCACCGCGCAGGATGTCGACAGAGAAGCGGGGCGGGGCCACGTCCTCGCGGCGGGCGACCTCGATCCGCGTGATCACGCGGTCGGCGTCCACGAGCGTCCCAGCGCGCGAGCTGGCGCGAAAGGCCGAGGCCTCGCTCGGAGCCGTGCCGTCCAGAAACACCCGCAACCCGTTGGCCGAGACCTCGACCCAGCCCATGCCGGCGTCGTGCAGGGTGTCGCGCACCAGGTCCACCGACCGCCGCTCGGTCGCCATTGCCAGCAGGATCGAAGTGCCCACGGCCAAGAGGGCCGCAAGGGCGAAGGCTGCGATG
>CBFIFZ010000085.1:296-11974 GCA_965661995.1 Roseicyclus sp. | reverse complement strand
CCGCGCCTGATCGTAGTAGCGGCTCATGTCGCGGAGCGTGTCGCTCTTGGCGCTGTCCTTGGCCTCGGGGCGGGGGATGCGCGCGCCGCCGAAGAGCACCACGGTCGAATTGATCCCGCGCTCGTCAAGCTCCAGCTGTGGCTTCAGCATTTCCAGCTGCAGGCGGACAGGGCGCAGCTCGTCGCGGAGCAGGAAATCGGGGTCGTCGAAGGCCAGCCGATAGGCGCGCGAGCGCGCCTGTGGCGTGTCGGGCAGGTGGCGGGTGGACTCGAGATCCTGGCCAGCGTGGCGGAACGGTCCGCGGGGGTCGTCCTTCATGGTCTGTCCTTTCGCGCACTACCGTCGTGACCTAGCCCGACCGCGCCCGGATTGCCAGTCGGGGGCGCGCCAGCTATAGCCGCGCGCGACGCCATTGAACCCGTAGGGAGCCCCGACCATGTCCAACGCCCAGCTGGAAGCCGCCATCGAAGCCGCGTGGGAAGCCCGCGACACCATCACCCCCGCCACCAAGGGTGAGACCCGCGAGGCGATCGAGGCGACCTTGACCGCGCTCGACAGCGGCAGCCTGCGCGTGGCCGAGCGGCAGGAAAACGGCGACTGGCACGTGAACCAGTGGGCCAAGAAGGCGGTGCTTCTGGGCTTTCGCCTGAAGGACATGGAGATGCAGTCGGGCAGCGCGCAGGGCGGCAGCTGGTGGGACAAGGTCGACAGCAAATGGGCCGGCTGGGGCGAGGGCGAGTGGAAAGCCGCGGGGTTCCGCGCGGTTCCCAACTGCGTCGTGCGGCGATCGGCCTACATCGCGCCGGGCGTGGTGCTGATGCCAAGTTTCGTGAACCTCGGCGCCTATGTCGACAGTGGCACCATGGTGGATACCTGGGCGACGGTGGGCAGCTGCGCGCAGATCGGCAAGAACGTGCACCTGTCGGGCGGCGTCGGCATCGGCGGCGTGCTGGAGCCGATGCAGGCCGGGCCGACCATCATCGAGGACAACTGCTTCATCGGGGCGCGCTCCGAGGTGGTCGAGGGCTGCATCGTGCGCGAGGGCTCGGTGCTGGGGATGGGCGTCTTCATCGGGAAATCGACCAAGATCGTCGACCGGGAAACCGGCGAGGTGATGTATGGCGAAGTGCCCAGCGGTTCGGTCGTCGTGGCGGGGTCGATGCCGTCGAAGAACGGCGTGAACCTCTATTGCGCGGTGATCGTGAAGCGCGTGGACGAGCAGACGCGGTCGAAGACCTCGATCAACGAGTTGCTGCGCGACTGAGGACGCGCATGGCCGGGCCTTGGCCCGCCTCGTTCCGGGTGGGCTGACCTGGGCTGCGCGTCGGCACCGGATCGTGTCTCGAGCTGGGTGGTCAGTCCGGTCTGACGAGATGGAATGGCGGCGCCGCCAAGGCGGTGTCCGTGGATCGGCCCGGGCGCTACCCCGGACCCCTGTCCGGCTCGTGTCGGACCCCGCGGGAGGCGGGGCGCGGATACCTGGTGGATGGCAGGGGCGTCACCCGCCTGCCGGGACATGTCCTTGGGGCAGGATGTATGCCACGGCGGGGTTAACGAAAGGTTCGCGTGGGGTGGGTTGCACCCACCCTACGAGCCGCGGAGGCGCTCCAGAACGCGGAGCGAGGCGTAGCCGTCGGGCACCCAGCCGATCGCGGATTGGAAGCGGCGCACCGATTCGATGGTTTCCGGCCCGACGATCCCGTCGACGTTGTGGCGGTGGAAACCGCCCTGCATCAGGCGGCGCTGCAATTCCTCGCGCTCGGCAAAGCTGAGGGCGCGATCCCCGCGCGGCCAGCCGCCGCGGAACGCGGGCCCGCCCGCGATGCGGTCCGACAGGTGGCCCACCGCGATGACATAGGCATCGGCGGGGTTGTAGCGCTCGATCACGTGGAAATTGTCGTAGATCACCAGCGCCACGCCCCTGTGCCCGGCAGGCAGCAGGATCGACGCCTCGCCATGATCGGGCACACGGCCCCCATCGGCCAGCCGCACGCCCTGTGCATTCCAGAAACCGGCATCGCGCTTCACGCGCTCGCCCGTCAGGGCATAGTCGAACCCGTCGGGCAATCGCACCTCCATCCCCCAGGGCTGGCCGGTGGTCCAGCCGTGGTTGCGCAGGTAATTGGCCGTGGACGCAAGCGCGTCGACCGGGTCATCCGACCAGATGTTGCGCCGCCCGTTGCCGTCGAAATCGACCGCATGCTCGAGGTAGGAGGTCGGCATGAACTGCGTGTGGCCCATGGCCCCCGCCCAGCTTCCGACCATCTGGCGCGGGCTGACATCGCCCGCCTGCAGGATGCGCAGGGCGGCGATCAGCTGTTCCTCGAAGAAATCGCGGCGGCGCCCCTCGTAGGCCAGCGTCGCCATGGCGGCGATGATGTCGGTTTCGCCGCGCATCGCGCCATAGGCGGATTCAAGGCCCCAGACGGCGACGACCACCTCGGCCTCGACGCCGTAGCGGCGTTCGATCCGTGAAAGGATATCGCGGTGCCGGTCGAATGCCGCGCGCCCGTTGGCGACGCGGGTGTCCGAGACGGCGCTGTCGAGATAGTCCCAGAGTGCGCGGGAAAACTCCGCCTGGTTGCGGTCACGCTCGAGCACGCGGGCGTTGACGGCCACGCCGTCGAAGGCGCGGTCGAAGGTGGCCGCAGCGATCCCCTGCGCCGTGGCGCGCGCGCGAAATGCGCGGGTCCAGGTGGCGAAGCCGCTGTCGGCGACGGGGGCGGGTGCAGGGGCCGCGACCTGCACCACGGTGCCGCGCGTCAGCGGGCGCAGCGAGCGTGCGACGGCGAGTCGTGTCGCCTGGCTCGAGATGGTGACGCGGGGGGTGGTGGCCGCGCTCACCCGGATCTCGGGGCGCATCTCGGGCCGGAGCGAGGCGGCGGGCGGGAAAGCCGCGGCGGGAATGGCCAGCGCAAGAAGCCCGGCAAGGCATGCAGGAAGGAGGCGGCGCATCTTTGGTGTCTTGTGTCCGACTGTGCTGGTTCGACTGTGCTCGATTGCGAAACAATATAGCCGAAATGCCGTTTGCGTGCAGCAATTCCGGCCAATCCCCGGCAAGGATGACCTAGTCTTGCCTGCCGTTCGTTGAAAGTGGCTTAACGCCCGGCGCGCCGGGACGGCGTCTTCTTGCGCAAGTTCGAGCGTTTTTTCGCCGCCTGCCCCGCCTTGCGCCGCATCGGACCGCCCGGTTTCCCGCGTCCACGCCGCACCGGGGCTTGCCGCCCGTCGATCTCGACCAGGTCGAGGACAAGGCCGCCGGTGATCGGCACGGCCTCGGCCAGTTTCACCGTGACGCGGTCGCCGATGCCGATGGTCAGCCCGGATTCGGAGCCCATCAGCGTCTGGCTCTCGGCGTCGAAGTGGAAATACTCGTTGCCGATCGCGCGCATCGGCAGGAGGCCGTCGGCCCCGGTCTCGTCGAGCTTCACGAAGGCGCCGAAACGCGCGATGCCCGAGATGCGGCCGGTGAACTGCCCGCCCACGCGGTCGGCGAGATAGGACGCAAGGTAGCGGTCGGCGGTGTCGCGCTCGGCGGCCATGGAGCGGCGCTCGGTCTCGGAGATATGCTTGGCGGTGGCGTCGAGTGTCTCGATCTCTTCCAGCGACAGCCCGTCGCGGCCCCAGCCATGCGCCGAGATCAGCGCGCGATGCACGACCAGGTCGGAGTAGCGCCGTATCGGCGAGGTGAAATGCGCGTAGGCCTTCAGGGCAAGGCCGAAATGGCCGAAGTTCTCGGGGTTGTAATAGGCCTGCTGCATCGAGCGCAGCGTGGTCATGTTGATCAGCTCGTCGAACTCGGTCCCCTCGGCCTGGGCGAGCAGGCGGTTCAGCTGGCTGGTGTGCAGCACCTGCCCCTTGGCGAGGGTGAAGCCCGAGGCGGCGGCGACCTCGCGCAGGGCGTCGAGCTTCTCGGGGCTGGGTTCCTCGTGGACGCGGAACAGCAGCGGCTGGCGCTTGGCGATCAGGGTCTCGGCGGCGGCGACATTCGCCAGCACCATGAATTCTTCTATAAGTTTGTGGGCGTCGAGCCGGTCCTTGAAGCCGACCGACAGTACCTCGCCCTCCTCGCTCAGCTCGATCCGGCGCTCGGGCAGGTCGAGGTCGAGGGGCTGGCGGCGCTTGCGCGCGGCGGCCAGCGCCTCGTAGGCGGCGAAGAGCGGCGCGATGATCGGTTCGAGCAGCGGGCCGGTCTTGTCGTTCGGGCTGCCGTCCTGGGCCGCCTGCACCTCTACGTAGTTGAGCGAGGCGACCGAACGCATGAGGCCGCGGACGAACTCGTGCCCGATCTTGTTGCCCTCGGCGTCGATCACCATGCGCACCGCGATGCAGGCGCGGGGCACGCCCTCGTGCAGGGAGCACAGGTCGCCTGACAGTCGGTCGGGCAGCATCGGCACGACGCGGTCGGGGAAATAGGTGGAGTTGCCGCGCTTCTTCGCCTCGCGGTCCAGCGCCGAGCCGGGGCGGACGTAATGGGCGACATCGGCGATGGCGACCCAGATGACATGGCCGCCCTTGTTCTTCGGGTCGTCGTCGGGGTGGGCGTAGCAGGCATCATCGTGGTCGCGCGCGTCCGACGGGTCGATGGTGACGAGGGCCATGTCGCGCAGGTCTTCGCGGGTTTGCAGGCCTGCGGGTTTGGCGGCGTCCGCCTCCTCGATCACGGCATCGGGGAAGGCATCGGGGATGCCGTATTCATGGATCGCGATCAGGCTCACGGCACGGGCCGCGCCGGGATCGCCCAGCCGGGTGACGATGCGCGCGCGGGGCGCGCCCATGCGGGATTTCGGGCCGGCCTGTTCGGCCTCGACCAGCTCGCCGTCCTTGGCGCCATGGGTGTCGCCGGGGCGGACCTGCCATTCGGTGTCGGCGCCCTTGGAGATGGGCAGGATGCGGCCGCCTTCTGCGCCCGTGCGGAAGATGCCCAGCAGGCGGCGGGGGTTGGTGCCGATCTTGCGGATCAGGCGGGCGACATACTGGTGATCCTCGCCCTGCACCTCCTGCAGGCGGGCGAGGATGCGGTCGCCCTGTCCAACCGCGGGGTCGGTCGCGCGGGCGGAGAAGAGGATGCGCGGCTCGGGGCCGTCGCCCTGCCATTCGAGCGGACGCGCGAAAAGGTCGCCCAGGTCGTCGGGGGCCAGCACCTGCAGGACCGATACGGGGGGCAGCTTGTCGGGGTCGCGGTAGGTCTTGCGGCGCTTCTCGAGGTGGCCTTCCTCCTCCAGCTCCTTGAGGATGCGCTTGAGGTCGATGCGGGCCGCGCCCTTGATGCCGAAGGCTTTCGCGATGTCGCGTTTCGACGTCGCGTGGGGGTGTTCGGAAATCCAGGCGAGGACCTGGTCGCGGGTGGGAAGCTTGGCCATGCCCGTGGCGTAGCATGGCCCGGTGGGGCCGTCATGCGGGAATTGGTGGCCGTTGCGCGGGTGGCCGGGTGCGGGAGCCTCCGGCGGCCATATTTGGAGGATGAAGATGGGGCGGGGCGCGCGTTAACCTTAACGGGGGGTGAAGTAGTTGCTCAGCATGCGGGCGTAGATGCGCTTGAGGTCATGGATGTCCTGGATCAGGACGCGCTCGTCGACCTCGTGCATGCGGTGGCCGACGAGGCCGAATTCCACCACGGCGCAATGATCCTTGACGAAGCGCGCATCCGAGGTGCCGCCGGTGGTCGAGAGCACCGGGGCCTGGTTGGTTTCCTGCCCGATGGCGCGGGTGACGAGTGCGGAAAGGTCGCCGGGTGGCGTGAGGAAGGCCTCGCCCGAGACCTGGGCGGTCATCTCGATTCTTGTGCCGGTCTCATTGGCGACGCGGTCGGCCTCGGCCCGCAGCCAGTCGGTGAGGGTGGCGCCACTGTGCAGGTCGTTGAAGCGCAGGTTGACGGTCATCCGGGTGCGCGCCGGGATGACGTTGGAGGCCGGGTTGCCGGTGTCGATCGTGGTGACCGAGAGGGTGGAAGGGTCGAAATGGTCGGTCCCCTCGTCGAGGACATGCGAGGACAGCCGATGCGCCAGCATGGCCACCGCGGGCATCGGGTTCAGCGCCTTGTGGAGATAGGCGGAATGGCCCTGTTTGCCGATCACCTCGAACTTGGCAGTCATTGAGCCGCGGCGGCCGATCTTGACCATGTCGCCGATGGTTTCGACGCAGGTCGGCTCGCCCACGATGCAGATGTCCATGCGCTCGCCCGTCTCCTCCATCCAGTCGAGGATCGCGATGGTGCCGTCACGGCCCGGCCCCTCTTCGTCGCCGGTGATGGCGATGAGGATCGCGCCTTCGGGGGGTGTGTCGGTGACGTGGTCGATGGCGGCGGCGACGAAGGCCGCGACGCCGGATTTCATGTCGGTCGCGCCGCGGCCGTAGAGCCAGCCGTCTTCTTCGTGCGCGGAAAAGGGCGGGTGGGTCCAGGCACCCTCGTCGCCCACTGGAACGACATCGGTATGGCCGTTGAAGCCGAAGCTTTTCGCCGCGCCCTTCGCGCCCCAGCGGGCGAAGAGATTGGGCGTGCCGTTCCGGTCGACGCGGGTGCAGGCGAAGCCCGCGCCTTCCAGCATCCCTTGCAGGAGCGTGAGCGCGCCGCCCTCCTCCGGGGTGACCGAGGGGCAGCGGACGAGATCGGCGGTGAGGCGGGCGGGGTCTGTGGGCATGGCGCGGCTCCGTTGGCGATGCGCCTTGCGTAATACTGTGGCGGCGAAGGCACAACCGGCAGGGGCGAAGCAGCCGACTCCTAACAATCTGTGAATGTTTGACGTGCGCATGCTAACGTCCCGGCATAACGAGTAAAAATACGCCGGGGCAGGCAGCGGCACAGACCGCATCGGAGCAGTGAGACAAGGCGCGGGCAGGGCCCGTCGCCTGCGCATTCCCGACAGACCAGCCCCCGGCCGCAGAGGCATGGTAGGTGGTGATGGCGACCGGGCAGGAGCTCGATATCGACCGTAATGCGTCGGCCCAGGAGATGGCTCAGACCATCTTCGGCGACGGGGTCACGGTGATCAGTGCAAGTTACGATGGCGACAACCGCTCGTCGGGGATCTACACGAACGGCAACAGCATATCGCCGGGGGTGACGCCCTCGGACAGCGGGGTGATCCTGACGACGGGGCATGTGAACAACTTCACGCAATCCTCCGGCGATCCCAACCGCAGCAGCGGCACCTCGTTCAATTCGAACGGTGCCGACAACGACCCGCTTTTCGACGACATCACCAATACCTCGACCTGGGACGCGGCGGTGCTGACGGCGGATTTCATCCCGACCACGGATTTCCTCTCGATCCAGTTCGTCTTCGCCTCCGAGGAATACCCGGAATACAGCGGGTCGGTCTTCAACGACGCCTTCGGCATCTGGATCAACGGCGACCTCGTCACGTCGCCCATCGTGAACGTCACGCAGATCAACTCGGTCAACCAGGCCCAGAACGAGACGCTTTTCGTCAACAACACGGGCGATGACTACAACACCGAGATGGACGGGTTCACCGTGACCCTCTCGGTCCTGATCCCGGTCAACACCGGGGCGGTCAACACCCTCACCCTCGGCATCTCGGACGTGGGCGACAGCAGTTTCGACAGTGCCGTCCTGATCGCCGCGAATTCCGTGCAGGGCGCATTCCTCGCCGATGACGACACGATCACCCTGAACGAACAGCAGGTCGCGGCCATCGACGTTCTGGCCAATGACGGCAACGGTGTCGGCATTTCGGTCGTGACCCATATCAACGGCATCCCGGTCGCCGCGGGCGATACGGTAACGCTGTCGAGCGGGCACCAGGTCACGCTGTTGGCCAATGGCACGCTGCAGGTCGCGGCCCCTGCGGGGCTGACCGGGCTGACCGGGCCGGTCACGACGAATTTCACCTACACGGCGGAGAACGCGGCCGGTTTGACCGATACCGCCTTCGTGACCGTGACGACCGTGCCCTGTTTCACGACCGGCACGCTGATCCGGACGGCGCGGGGCGAGGTACCGATCGAGCGGCTAAAGGTCGGCGACCTGGTGGAGACGCGCGACAACGGCCTGCAGCCCCTGCGCTGGATCGGGCGCCGCAAGGTGGCGGCCGAGGGCCGGTTCGCGCCCATCGTCATCGAGGCGGGAACCTTCGGGTATCACCGGCGCCTCGTCGTGTCGCCGCAGCACCGCATCCTGCTGACGCATTGGATGGCGGAACTGATGTTCGCCGAGGACGAGGTGCTGGTCGCCGCCAAGGACCTCGTCAACGGTTGCTCGGTGCGCGTGCAGGAGGGGGGCGAGGTGGAGTATGTTCACCTGCTCTTCGACCGGCACGAGATCATCTATGCCGAGGGGCTGGCGACCGAGAGTTTCCTGCCCGGTCCGCATATCCTGTCGGTGTTCGAAGAGGAGGTGCAGGCCGAGGTTCTGGCGCTGTTTCCCCGGATCGATCCCGTCACGCGCAGCGGCTACGGCGCATCGGCCCGAAGCGGCCTTCGCGCGAGCGAGGCCCGCGTCCTCATGGCAGGCGTGGCATGAGCGCGGTGGCATCGAACGCGGCTTTCTCGTCACTGCAGCCGTCGACCGAGGCCTTGTCGACCAGCGGCTGGGCCGGGGTATGGGCTTCGGGGACAAGCCTTTTGAACACCGCGCAATGGGTCGATCCACGCCCGATGGCGGCCATGACGCTCTGTCTCGAGGTGACCTTGCCCCCGATCGGACGCCGCAAGGCCGTGCGTCTGTGGCAAGGTGCGGCACCGCCCGAGGCGGCCGTGGCGCTTTACGCCGTGGCCGAGGGCCGGTTGCGGCTGATCCACGGCGATGTCGACACGGTCACACCGTCGGATTTCGTCCGGGTGGGCGAGACGGTATCGCTGCGCTATCGCGCCTGTGCCAGGGGCCGCAGCGATGTCGTGGACCTGATGAACCACGACCGCATGCTGGGCTTCCGCGTGCGGACCGGTGTCGCGCGCGCTGCGCGGCTCGACGAGGCCTTGCCGCGAGACCCGCGGTTCCTGTCGGTCTGCCATGTCGCGGCTGTCGCGGGCTTCGGCCTGAGGGCCGCCGACCTGCCCGCCATCGCGGCCGGCACGCTACTGATGACCGAGGCCGGGCCCCGGCCGGTCGAGCAGCTCGCGGCGGGCGATCTTCTGACGACGGTGACGGGCGAGCGGCTGCCGCTGCGATGGGTGGAACGGCGCCCGCGCCTGTGCCTTGGCCGGTCCGCGCCGGTGCGGCTGCGTGCGCCCTATTTCGGGTTGGAGCATGACCTGTTCCTCAGCCCCGAGACCCGCATCATGCGCGACGGCCCGGCGGTGGAGTATCTCTTCGGGGAGGAGCGCGTTCTCGTTCGCGCCGGTGATCTTCTGGCAAGCCCCGGTGCGCTGCGCGACAGTCGCCTGCCGGTGCGGGATTTCTTTCACCTGATGCTCGACGATCACGCCTGCATCGCGGTGGACCGTTGCGGGGTCGAGACCGCGCTCTTGTCCGACGTGCTCGCGGCCGATGACGGGGCGGGCGGCCACAGCATCGCACCGATGGATCGCACGCCATGCCTTCCCGTGCTCGACCGCTCGGCGGCGCAAGCCCTTGTGGCGGCCAGCATGAAGGGCAACCGCGGGCCGCGATGACCCGTGATGAGCGTCAGGGGGGGCGTCAGTCGTAGAAGGCCGTCATCTGCGCCACGATCACCGCGTTCTCCTCGGCGGCGCGCTGCATCAGCGCGGCCTCCTCCTCGGCGATCTCATCGCCGGCGGCTTCGCGCTCGGCGCGGGTGCCGTGGCCGGTGACATCCAGCGGCGCAAGGTCGGCCTGCTTCAGGATCGCCACGGTTTCGCGCACCGCCTCGGCCTCGTCCACGCCTGCGGCGTAGCACAGGAGCGCCGCACCGGTGGCCTTCTCCGGCAGGCCGTCGCCGGACTTGCGACCGACCTCCACGACCAGCGTGTAGACATCCTGTTTGCGGCGGGGCTTGCGATCTTCCGTCATGGCGCGGGTCTGCGCCGGAACGGCGGTTTCGTCAATCCCGGTTGACCGGCCCCGCCCGGCGCGGGAAGTTGGCGCGGTCCATGACCGGAGCCCGCCCATGATCCGCCGTTTCGCCGCCCGTGCGGGCGATGTCCTGTTCCAGCCCGGCAGCGCCTGCCCCGGCTTCCTTGTGCTCGACCGCGGCACGATCCGGGTGACCCTGACCGCGGCCAACGGGCGGGAGGTGGTGCTGTACCGCGTGACGGCGGGCACCGTCTGCCTGCAGACCTTTACCTGCCTTGTCGAGGATCAGCATTACAGCGCCGAGGGCGTGGTGGAGGAGGACGTTGAGGGTGAATTGATCCCGGCCAATGACTTCCGTCGCCGTCTGGCCGAGGATGACGCCTTTCGCGTGCTCGTCTTCGACGGCGTGGCGCAGCGCTTCACAGAATACCAGCGCCTGGTCGAGGAGGTCGCGCTGACCGGCTTCGACGCGCGGCTCGCCCGCGTGCTGATGCGGCTGGAAACGGATGGTTTCGTCGCCGCGACCCATTCGGCGCTGGCGGCCGAGACGGCCTCTGGCCGGGCCTTCGTCAGCCGGAGGCTGGCCGAATTCGCACGCGGCGGTGTCGTCGTGCAGGAAAAGGGCGGCGTGCGGATCACCGACCGCGCGAGCCTGGAACGGATTGCCGCAGATACGCGGTGACAGAGTCACCGTGGAGACTCGGGGGTGTGCGCTAGGGTTGTCCCATCAGTTCAGGAAAGGACGCACCCCATGCCCCGCAACGAAGGCACCATCGACCGCGCATTGCGCATTCTCATCGGCCTTGGCCTTCTGGCGATCGTCTTCGTCGGCCCGCAGACCCCCTGGGGTTGGGTCGGCCTCGTGCCGCTGGCCACCGGCCTCGTGGGCTATTGCCCGCTCTATCGCCTGATCGGGATCAATACCTGCGCACTGAAATCCTGAGTCAGGTGCCGCCCCTGCCCGCATGCCGGGCGGGGGCGCATTGCCCTAGCCGCTGTAGGCAAAGGGCGCCGCGTCGCCCCACAACTCCCTCACACGGGCATCGCGCCCGCAGGCCTGGCGATACAGGTCATAGGCCACGGATTTCCGCCGCGGCCCGAAGCGCGTCAGGATGAGGTCATCCGAGCGGTAGTAATCCTGGTGATAGTCTTCCGCCGGGTAGAAGGTGGCCGCGTCGCGCACCGGCGTCACGACATCGCGGCCAAGGGCGCGCCCGGCCTCGGCGAGGGCGGCCTCGGCGATGCGCCGTTCCTCGGGTCCATCGACGAAGATCGCCGTGGCGTAGCTGGGCCCGCGGTCGCAGAACTGGCCGCCCGCATCGGTCGGGTCGACCGAGCGGAGGAACAGGTCCAG
This sequence comes from Roseicyclus sp., assembly GCA_965661995.1. GTDB lineage: Bacteria > Pseudomonadota > Alphaproteobacteria > Rhodobacterales > Rhodobacteraceae > Roseicyclus. The sequence continues at coordinate 683 of CBFIFZ010000085.1, read as the reverse complement.
CAGCTGCGCATAAGACAGGCGGCCGGCGTCATAGGTGATCTCGACCACCTCGAGATGCCCGGTGCCGCCCGCGACGACCTGCCGGTAGCTCGGGTTCGGCACCGTTCCGCCCGCGAACCCCGACACCACCTCGACCACGCCCTCCACCTGCTCGAAATCGGCTTCGACACACCAGAAACAGCCACCGGCGACGACGGCGGTGCGGATGTCCTGCGCATGGGCGCGGCCATGCTGCAGCAAGAGCGCCACGGCGATGGCCGCGGTAAGCGCGATGGTCTTCCATGTCTGGGCGGGGCGCATGATCGGTCCTCCGACGTTGAGCGAGCCGAGCACACCGCCTTGGCGCGCGGGGTGCAATGCACGGCTGCGTGACCTCACGCCGACGTG
>CBFIFZ010000085.1:0-286 GCA_965661995.1 Roseicyclus sp. | reverse complement strand
TTGCGGTCGCCTTCGCGGCATGTCGAATGGTGGCGGCAAGACGGAGGGGATCATGGTCAATCTCGCGATGTGGTCGGGGCCGCGCAACCTGTCGACGGCGATGATGTATGCCTTCGCCGCCCGCGGCGATTGCGCCGTCTGGGACGAGCCGTTCTATGCGGCCTACCTTGCCGCGACGGGCGCCGATCACCCGATGCGCGAGGCGATCCTTGCCGCGGGCGAGATCGACCCCGCCCGCGTCGCCGCCGCCTGCGCCGGGCCAGTGCCCGGGGGGGCCGCGCATTGG
>CBFIFZ010000084.1:0-11975 GCA_965661995.1 Roseicyclus sp. | reverse complement strand
CAGGACCTGCTCGAGCGCGGTGTCGGCAGCGCCGCCGCCGTTGAGACCGCGGAACTCGCCGCCGCCACCGCCGAGCAGGCGGTCCTCAGCCGCCGCCAGGCGCTGGCGAGCGCCGAGGCGCGCGTGGCGCAGGGTGAAACGGCGCTGGATCGCCGCCGCATCGCGCTGGCCGAGGCCGAGCGGATGCTGGCGCGCACCACCCTCACCGCCGAGTTCGACGGTGTGCTGTCGGAGGTCGATGTCGTCGCCGGCCGCCTCGTGAACCGCAACGAACAGGTTGGCCGCCTGATCGACCCCGACGCTCTGGAAGTGTCCTTCCGCATCTCGACGGCGCAATATGTGCAGCTCATCGGGGCGGAGGGCACGCTGCCACAGGCAGACGTGCGCGTGATCCTCGATGTCTTCGGCCTCGACATGGTGGCCGAGGGTGTGCTGACCCGCGAATCCGGTGCGGTGGAAGAGGGGCAATCCGGTCGCCTGCTCTTTGCGCGCATCGACGACCCCCGCGGCCTCCGCGTGGGCGATTTCGTCAGGGTCGAGGTCGAGGAGCCGCCGCTCGATTTCGTCGCCCGGCTGCCCGCCACCGCGCTGGGATCGGACGGTCAGATCCTCGTCCTAGGGGAAGAGGAGCGGCTGGAAGCCGTCGAGGTACAACTGCTCCGCCGACAGGGGGATGACGTGCTGATCCGCGCCCGCGGCCTGCAGGGCCGGGACGTGGTGCTGGCGCGCACGCCCGTTCTTGGCGACGGCATCCGCGTCAACCCGATCCGCGATGCCGATGCCGGGCCGGTCGAGCCCGAGACGATATCGCTCGACCCAGAACGCCGTGCGCGCCTTATCGCCTTTGTCGAGGGCAACGGCTTCATCCCCTCCGACGTCAAGGCGCAGATGCTGAACCAGCTGCAACAGGACGAGGTGCCTGCCCAGATGGTCAGCCGCCTCGAGAGCCGGATGGGAAGCTGACAGATGCGCAGCCTTCCCCCCGGCGGTGCCGGCATCCTCAGCTACTTCACCCGCCACCGCACCGCGGCGAACCTGCTGCTCGTGCTCATGGTGGTCGCGGGCCTTGCCGCGATCCCGCAGATGCGGGCTCAGTTCTTTCCCGATGTCGTCTCGGACGAGATCGACATCGTCGTGACCTGGGACGGCGCGGGCGCCGAGGACGTGGACGAGGCCATCGTCGCGGTCATGGAACCGGTCCTTCTGGCCGTGCCCGGTGTCTCCGGGTCTTCGGCAACCAGCCGCGAGGGGCGCACCTCGATCGAGCTCGAGTTCGAACCGGGCTGGGACATGGGCCGCGCCGCCGACGAGGTGCAGCAGGCGCTCGACGGCATCACCGACCTGCCGGAAGACGCCAATGACCCCGAGGTGCGCCGCGGCGCGGGGTGGGATCGCGTGACCGACGTTGTCATCACCGGCCCCGTCGCGCCCGCGCAGCTGGGCCGCTTCTCGGACGAGTTCGTCGCCCGCCTGTTCGACGCGGGCGTGACCCGCGCCACGATCCGTGGCGTCGCCGCACCGCAGACGGTGGTCGAGGTCCCCTCGGCCTCGCTCATCCGCTACGACGTGACCATGGCCGAGATCGCCGAGGTGATCGCCGCCGCCGCCTCGACCTCGCCCGCGGGCGACGTGGACGCCGCGAACGCCCGCATCCGAACCGGTGCCGCGCAGCGCAGCGCCGCCGAGATCGCGGCGCTGACGCTGCGCACCAACGCCGACGGGTCGGCGCTGACCATCGGCGATGTCGCCGTGGTCCAGACCGAGGGCGTCGACCGCGAACGCGCCTATTTCGTGGGCGAGAACCCCGCCATCTCGATCCGCGTCGACCGCTCCGAGGACGGCGATGCCATCGCCATCCAGCGCGTCGTGCAGGAGGTTGCCGCCGAGATGCAGGCGACGCTGCCCGAGGGCACCACCATCGACCTGATCCGTACCCGCGCCGAGGCGATCACCGGGCGGCTCAACATCCTTCTGGACAACGCGCTGCTGGGCCTCGCCCTCGTGGTGGGGCTTCTGTTCCTGTTCCTCAATGCGCGCACTGCCTTTTGGGTCGCCGCGGGCATCCCCGTGGCTCTGACCGCGGCCATCGCGCTGATGTGGGTGGCCGGGCTGACGATCAACATGATCTCGCTTTTCGCGCTGATCATCACGCTGGGCATCGTGGTGGACGACGCCATCGTCGTGGGCGAACACGCCGATTACCGCGCCCGCAACCTTGGCGAAGACCCGGTCACCGCCGCCGAGACGGCCGCCCGCCGCATGGCCGCGCCGGTCTTTTCGGCCACGGTCACGACCGTGCTGGCCTTCGCCGCTCTCACCTCGGTCGGCGGGCGGTTCGGCAGCCTGATCGCCGACATCCCCTTTACCGTCATCGTGGTGCTGATCGCGTCGCTGGTGGAGTGCTTCCTGATCCTGCCCAACCATATGGCCCATGCGCTGGCCCACTCGGCCAAGACGCACTGGTACGACATGCCCTCGCGCGTGGTGAACCGCGGCTTCGACTGGGTCAAGGAGACGCTTTTCCGCCCCGCCATGCGGCTTGTCATCGCCGCGCGCTACCCGGTGCTGGCCGCGGTGATCCTGATCCTCGCCACGCAGGTCGCCAGCTTCATCCGCGGTGACGTGACGTGGCGCTTCTTCAACGCGCCCGAACTCAGTTCGGTTTCGGGCAATTTCGCCATGCTCGACGGCGCTTCGCGCGAAGACAGCATCGCCATGATGCGCGAGATGCAGCGCGCGACCGAGGCCGTGGCATCCGCCTATGAAGATGAGCACGGGCTGAACCCGCTGGTCTACGTTCTGGCCGAGGTCGGCGGGAACACCGGCGGCGGCCTGTCGGGGGTCGACAACAAGGATGCCGATCTGCTCGGCTCCATCGCGATCGAGTTGATCGATGCCGACCTGCGCCCCTACTCCAGCTTCGCCTTCGTCGCGGCCCTTCAGGACGAGGTGCGCCAGCTGCCGCTGACCGAAACCGTCAGCTTCCGCGGCTTCCGCGGCGGGCCGGGCGGCGATGCCATCGACGTGCAGATCTTCGGCGCCGATACCGCGACGCTCAAGGAGGCGGCGGTGTCCCTGCAGACCCAGCTCGGCCGCTTCGGCGAGGTGTCGGGCCTGCAGGACAGCATGGCCTACGACCGCGAGGAGCTTTCGCTCGAACTGACCCCGCAGGGTGAGGCGCTGGGCTTCGAGATCGGCGCGCTGGGCCGCGTCTTGCGCAACCGCCTCGGCGGGATCGAGGCCGCGACATATCCCGACGGGCCGCGCACCGCCTCGATTCGGGTGGAGCTTCCCACCGGTGAGCTGACCGCCGATTTCCTCGACCGCACGCTCCTGCGTGCCTCCTCGGGGCAATACGTTCCGTTGGCCGATATCGTCACCGTCACCGCGCGGCAGGGCTTTTCCACGATCCAGCGCGAGAATGGCGTGCGCCTGATCTCGGTCACCGGCGACCTGTCCGAGGACGACCCCGCCCGCGCCGCCGAGATCATGACCGAGTTACAGGAGGTCATCATCCCGCAGATCGAGGAACGCTACGGCGTCGCCACCCAGCTTGCCGGCCTCGCCGAGCAGGAACGCGAGTTTCTCGATGATGCGATGACTGGCTTCATCCTGTGCCTTCTGGGCATTTACCTTGTCCTCGCCTGGATCTTCGCCAGCTGGACCCGGCCCATGGTCGTGATGGCGATCATTCCTTTCGGCCTTGTCGGCACGATCTACGGCCATGTCCTGTGGGACGTGCCGCTCTCGATGTTCACCGTCGTTGGCCTGATCGGGATGACCGGCATCATCATCAACGACTCGATCGTCCTTGTGACCACCATCGATGAATACGCCGAGGAGCGCGGGTTGATCCCCGCGATCATCGACGGCACCTGCGACCGCTTGCGGCCCGTGCTTCTGACGACGCTCACGACCGTCCTCGGCCTTGCGCCGCTGCTCTACGAAGGGTCGGCCGATGCGCAGTTCCTGAAGCCCACGGTGATCACGCTGGTCTATGGTCTCGGCTTCGGCATGGTGATCGTGCTGCTGGTCGTGCCCGCGATCTTGGCCATGCAGCAGGATTTCGCCAAGCAACTGACCGCGCTGCGCCGGGCCACGGGCACGCTGACGCGGCACCCGGTGATGGGCTTTGGCCTCGGCGCGCTGGCGCTGGCGCTCGCGGGCCTCTTCACGGCGACACTGGGCAGTGCGCTGGCGACGGGCGGCATGTACGGCCCGCTGGCGGGCCTGGGCGAGGGGTTGAGCGCAGCACTGGGCGTGTTCGTTGCAGGTGCCGCCGCATTCTGTGCCGCGGCATGGATCATCGCCGCATTGCTTCACGCCGTCAGCCGCCGCACGGCGTAGGGTGGGCAATCCTGCCCACCGCGCGCCACGCTCAACCACCGCTCCGCCGCTTTCCTGAAAAACCCGGCTCTCAGCCGGTGCAGCCGTCCAGCTCCACCGCCATGCGCGTGCCGATCACGGTGATCCGCAGGTCCGAGCGGTTCAGCGCGAAGGGCCCGCTGTCGGCGGGCACGACATCGACCGTGCCGCGGATCGTGCCGCCCTCGCGGCGCGTCATCGCCTCGGACACCCAGATCTCCGGGTCGCGGTGTTCCACCACCACAGTTTCGTCGTTCCCTGTCGGGGGCATCGGGGCCGACACCGTCACCCGCAAACCGTCCGAGATCGGCTCGATCGCGCAGGTCGCCTGGCCGGCGCCCGCCTCGGCTGCGGTCAGTGGACGGTTCGACAGCGCCAGCCCGATCTCTCGGATACGCTCGGTCCCCTCGGGCAGCAGCCCTTCGAGGTCCAGCGTCACCGGCATGCACACATCGAGGCAGACCCCCATGTCGACGCGGCCCGCGATCTCGATCGTCCCGTCCTCGCTCAGGGCGAATTCCACGGGCAGGATCACGTCGTTGCGATAGCCGATCGACCGCATCCCGTTGGTGAAGAAGACCTCGGGCCGCGGCCAGTGTATCGCCATGCCGGTGATGCCCTCGGCCTCGGTCAGCCGCAGCACCGTCGGCACCCCGCCTTCGCCCGGCGCGCGCCAGTAGGTCTTCCACCCTGGCGCCAGCGCGATGTGGATGGCCGCCATGTGGTTCCCGTTGGGCAAGCGCCAGCCCGGCATGAAGGATACCTGGACCACGTCCTCGGCCGTCCGGCCCTCGAAGTCCGCGAGGGCGGGGGCCGCCGAAAGGGCGGTCGCGCAGGTCAGGAGCGCGGCGAGGGTTTTGCGGGCGGCGTCAATCATCCCAACGGAGCTAGGCAGTCGCACCTGAAATGAAAAGTCACGTTTTGGCGAAACGCGCGTGTCTGTGGCCAGGTTGCCGCGGCGCGCTTGATTGGCTGCGGTGCAGCCCCCATCCTTCAAGTCATGACCGATGCCGCACGCCCCCCCGAAGACCTGACCGGAAAGCTTCTGATCGCGATGCCCGACATGGGCGACCCGCGGTTCCATGGCAGCGTCGTGTTCCTCTGTGCGCATTCCGGCGAGGGCGCGATGGGGCTGATCGTCAACAAGCCGATGCCGGATGTCGGCCTCGGCGACCTGCTCGACCAGCTCGAGATCGCCCGCGGCCCGGCCACGCCCGACCTGTCGATCTGCTATGGCGGCCCCGTCGAGCTGCGCCGCGGCTTCGTCCTGCATTCCGCCGAGTATCACGGCGACCGCGAGGAGCGCCTCGAGGTCGACGAACGCTTCGCCATGACTGCGACGCTCGACGTGCTCGAGGATATCGCCCGCGGTACCGGCCCCGCCAAGGCACTCCTTGCGCTGGGCTATGCCGGTTGGGGCCCCGGCCAGCTCGAGGGCGAGATCCGCGAGAACGGCTGGCTGACCGCCGAGGCCGCGCCCGAGATCGTCTTCGCCCCGCGCATGGCGGGCAAGTGGGAGGCGGCGCTGGCCTCGCTCGGTATCTCGCCCCTGACCCTTTCCTCCGAGGCCGGCCATGCCTGATCTGTCCCCGATCCGAAAGGACATCGCATGAAGCTGACCGTCATCGGCGCGAGCCGCGGCATCGGCCGCAAGGTCGTGGACTACGCCCTGTCGCGCGCCCATTCGGTGCGCGCCGTCGCTCGCAGCGCGGACCGGATGGGGGTCGAGGCCGAAGGGTTCGAGGCCATGCCGGGCGATGCCACCGATCCCGCGCTGCTCGCCCGCGCGGTCGAGGGGGCCGATGCCGTGATCCTCGTCCTTGGCGCGCCGCGCGACTTGCGCGTGATCAAGCCCACGACGCTCTTCTCCACCGTCACGCAGGCACTCATTCCCGCGATGGAGGCGGCGGGCGTCCGGCGCCTTCTGACCGTGACCGGTTTCGGCGCGGGCGACAGCGAGGCGAAGCTCTCGACGCTGGAAAAGATCCCCTTCAAGCTGCTTCTGGGTCGCGCCTATGCCGACAAGGCGGTGCAGGAAGAGCTGATCAAGGGCTCCTCGCTCGACTGGACCATCGCGCGGCCCGGTATCCTGAACGACAACGCGATGAGCGGGAAGTACAAGGTGCTGGTCGAGCCCGAGACCTGGCGGCAGGGGATCATCAGCCGCGCCGACGTGGCGCATTTCCTCGTCCACGCCGCCGAGGACGCCAGCCACATCCACCAGACCCCCGCGCTGCAGCGCTGAGGCCCGCCAGGGGGCGCCAAGGCGCTTCGAAGCGCCTTGTGAAAAGCGCCTTCCAAGGCGCTTTGGAACGCGATTTGGAAATCGCGTGAGAAAGCCCTTTCGAAAGGGCTTCCCCCCGGCTCCGGCCTTGGCGCCCCATGGCGTCAGTCCCGCGGGCTCCAGCCCGACCGCGCGTCATCCTCGCCAAGCCGCGGCGCAGGCCGCTCCAGCGCCACCTCCGCATCCGAGAAGCGGAAGGGCGGGCGCACGCCCGGCACCCCGTCCAGTTCGATCCGCGCGCCGCGCGCCGCGACCTGCGGATCGGCGAAAACCTCGGCCAGGTCGTTGATCGGCCCCGCGGGCACGCCTTCGGCCTCGCAGGACGCCAGCAGCTCCGCCTTGGCCCAGCTCAGTGTCGCGCCCGTCAGGCGGCGGGTCATCTCGTCGCGATGCGCGATCCGGTCCGCGTTGGTCAGGTAGTCGGGGTCCTCGGCCATGTCGTCAAGGCCAAGGATGCCGCAAAGCCGCCGGTACTGCGCGTCGTTGCCGGTGGCGATGATGATCCAGCCATCTGCGCAGTCGAAGACCTGGTAGGGCGTCAGGTTCTGATGCGCATTGCCGATCCGCGCGGGCGCGATACCGGTCGTAAGGTAGTTCATCGCCTGGTTCGCCATCACCGACACGGCGGTGTCCATCAGGCTCATGTCGATATGCTGGCCCGTGCCGGTCGCCTGTCGCAGGTGCAGCGCGGCGAGGATCGCGTTGGACGCATAGAGCCCGGTGAAGATGTCCGTCACCGCGACACCGACCTTCTGCGGCTGCCCCTCGGGCGCGCCGGTCACCGACATCAGCCCGCTCATCCCCTGGATGATGTAATCGTAGCCCGCCCGGTGCGCATAGGGTCCGGTCTGCCCGAATCCGGTGATCGAGCAATAGACGAGGCCGGGGTTCACCGCGCGCAGGCTCTCGTAATCGAGCCCGTATTTCGCCAGCCCACCGAGCTTGAAGTTCTCGATGAGGACATCCGCCCCGCGGGCGAGGTCGACCACGCGGGCGCGCCCCTCCGCGGTGCGGAAATCGGCGGTCACCGAGTGCTTGCCGCGGTTGCAGGCGTGGAAATAGGCGGCCGAACGGTCACCCTCCCGCTCGACGAAGGGCGGGCCCCAGCGGCGGGTGTCGTCGCCCTCGGGCGCCTCGACCTTGATCACCTCGGCGCCCAGATCGGCCAGCGTCTGACCGGCCCAGGGGCCGGCCAGGATACGCGCCAGTTCAAGGACGCGAACGCCCTTCAGCGGCGCGGTCATTGCGCGGCGAGCGCCGCGTCGATCAGGCCCGAGAAATCCTCGTAGCTCATGTTCCCGTGCAGCGTGCCGTCGATGACGAAGGCCGGCGTGCCGGGGATGTCGTGCACCTGTCGGTTGGCCGTGTCATGCTCGATCAACGCCTGCGCCATCGCGGCGTCGGTCAGGCAGGCGTCGAGCTGCTCGTTGCTGAGGCCCGCGGTGCGCCCGATCCGGCGCAGGTTCTCGGCCACATCGGCGGGCGCGCCTTGCGTCCATTCCGCTTGCCGCTCGTAGATCAGGTCGACGACGCCGAAATAGCGCATCGGCCCGGCGCAGCGTGCGACCATTCCGGCCCAGAGGCCGAAGCGGTCGAAATACACCTCGCGGTAGACCAGCCGCACCTGTCCGGTGTCGACGTAGTCGGCCTTGAGCCGGGGCAGGGTGTTCTCGTGGAAGGTCCGGCAATGCGGGCAGGTGAACGAGGCATACTCGATCACCTCGACCGGCGCGTCGGGGTCGCCCAGCACCATCTCGACGATCTCGGGCGTCTCGCCCATCGCGCCAGAGGCTTCCTGCGCATTGGCGGGCTGCGGCAAGAGCGGCATACCGCCCTGCTCCGGGCGCAGCAGCGCGTAGGTTCCGACGGCCATGGCGCCTGCTCCGGCGCCGATCAATAGGGTCCTGCGATCCATCGTGGATTTCTCTCCTTAGGCTTTTCGCGGGGTTAACACGTTTTCGGCAAGGCGGGCGAGGGCCTGTTTCAGGCCCGCATCCTCGATGCCGTCCATTCCTTCCAACGCGCGGGCCATCCGCGCGGGGTCGGGCTTCGGGGCGGGTTTGGGCTGGGCCGAGCGAAAGGCGACCTGCCCCTCGGCAAATCCGGTCGGCGCGGTCTGGGTGATGTGCACATGCGCCACGGCGCGGTAGCCGTAGGTGGCGTTGACCCGCTCGATCATGCGCTCTTTCTGCATTTCCAGCACCGGCGCGTTCGCGCCCGTGGTCAGCACCACAAGCGTGCCGCCGAAGCCGCGACCGTAGGTGATCTTCACCGGTCGCGCGATCGCGGCGAGGTCTTCGCCCACGATCTCGGGCCAATGGGTCAGGAGCTTCGCCTCGCCGAAGCCGCGCTTCTCGGCGGGTGCCTTCAACTCGCGCGACAGAAGCGCCGCCGCCGTCTCGAAGCCGCGCATGCGGCGCCGGGGCGGCTCGATCTTCTGCGGTTTGGGTTTGCGCGGCATGGGTTGCTTTCCTCGGCTCACGGGCAATCTATGCCGTAACGCGATGCTAACCAATAACAGGCGGTAAGGGGGCAGATAAACCTTGCGTGACGGGGTATCCCAAGGCTTTTCCGGCGGCTTTTCAGACGACGCGCCCGCGGCGGCCCTCCTGCCGTGGTACGACCGGCACGCGCGCGCCCTGCCCTGGCGCGTGGGGCCCGAGGCGCTGGCACGGGGCGAACGCCCCGACCCCTACCGCGTCTGGCTGTCGGAAATCATGCTGCAGCAGACCACCGTCGCCGCCGTCCGCGACTATTTCTACCGCTTCACCGCCCGCTGGCCGACCGTCACCGCACTGGCCCGCGCCGAGGATGCCGAGGTCATGGCCGAATGGGCGGGGCTTGGCTACTACGCCCGCGCGCGCAACCTGCTGAAATGCGCCCGCGTGGTGGCGAGCGATCACCGCGGCATCTTCCCCGACACCGAGGACGGGCTGCGCGAGCTTCCCGGCATCGGCCCGTATACCGCCGCCGCGATCGCCGCCATCGCCTTCGACCGGCCGGCCGCCGTCATGGACGGCAATGTCGAGCGCGTCCTGTCGCGCCTTTTCGCCGTCGAAACGCCGCTGCCCGCGTCCAAGCCAGAGCTGCGCGCGCTGGCCGAACGGCTGACGCCCGACGCGCGCCCCGGCTGTTACGCGCAGGCGGTGATGGACCTCGGCGCCACGATCTGCACGCCGAAATCCCCCGCTTGCGGCATCTGCCCGGTCATGCCGCTTTGCGCCGCCCGCACCCTCGGCATCGCCGCCGACCTGCCGCGCAAGACACCGAAAAAACCCAAGCCCACCCGCCTCGGCATCGCCTATCTCGTCCGGCGCGAAGATGGCGCTGTCCTGCTCGAAACCCGGCCCGAGAAAGGGCTTCTCGGCGGCATGCTCGGCTGGCCCGGTACCGACTGGGCCGAGAGCGCGCCCGGGGAAATACCGCCCGTCTCGGCCCTCTGGCACGACCCCGGGCTCGAGGTGCGCCACACCTTCACCCATTTCCACCTGCGCCTCGCTCTCCGCCTCGCCCATGTGCCACGGGATACGACGCCCGACCGCGGCGAATTCCACCCCCGCGCCACATTCCGGCCCGCAAGCCTGCCTACGGTGATGCGCAAGGCCTGGGACCTCGCCGAGGGGGCCTGGCCCGAGGATTGACCGACCGCGCCGCCGCGCGCATCTTGCCCGCGGGAGAAAGGAGAGACCGGCCATGATCCCCGCCACACAGGTTGCCCGCATCGCCCGCGCGCTGCCCTTCTGGCTGTCGCTGGGGCTGTTCCCGCTCATCGCCCTGGTCGCGGGGCAGGGCGGGTGGTGGCTGATCCTCATGCCACTCTCGACATGGTGGCTGTTCACCGGGCTCGATGCCGCGCTGGGGCTCGAGCTGGAAAACGCCGACCCCGAGACACCCGACGATCAGCTCTTCTGGTATCGCCTCGTCACGCTGGTCTGGTTCCCTCTGCAATTCGTCACGATCTTCGGCCTGATCTGGTACGCCACCCGCGCACCGCACCTGTCGACGGCCGAGCAATTCGGCCTGTTCTTCGGGGTTGGCGTGATCTCGGGCACCATCGGGATCAACTACTCCCACGAACTGATGCACCAGAAGAACAGGCTCGAGCGCTGGCTGGCCGACCTGCTGCTCGCCACCGTGCTCTACTCGCATTTCCGCTCGGAACACCTGCTCGTCCATCACCGCTACGTCGGCACGACCCGCGACCCGGTGACCGCGCGCTACAACGAGGGGTTCCACCGCTTCTTCCCCCGCGTGCTGCGCGAAAGCCTGACCAGCGCCTTCGCCGCCGAACGCGCGATGCTGGAGCGCAAGGGCAAGCCGTGGACCGACCCCGCCAACCCGTTCTGGCGCTACTGGGCCTTGCAGGCGGCCTGCCTGATCCTCGCTTTCGCGCTCGGCGGCTGGATGGGCGTCGCGCTTTTCGTATTTCAGGCCTTCATCGCCGTCTGGCAGCTAGAGCTGACCAACTACATCGAGCATTACGGCCTGACGCGCCGGCACCTGGGCGAGGGCAGGTACGAGCATGTCCTGCCGCGACACAGCTGGAACGCCGCGCACAAGGCGTCGAACTGGCTCCTGATCAACCTGCAGCGGCATTCGGATCACCATTACAAGCCCGACCGCCGCTTCCCGCTCTTGCAGAACTACACCGATGAGGACGCGCCGCAGCTTCCCTATGGCTACCCGGTGATGACCATGGCCGCGATGATCCCGCCGCTCTGGAAGCGCGTGATGAACCCGCGCGTCCGCGAGTGGCGGCGCCACTACTACCCCGACATCGAGGATTGGCACCCCTACAACAAGGGGCTGAACCCCGCGCCCCGCTAGACCCGCGCGGCCAGCCACGCCCGGACCGCCGGGTCATCGGTCAGCGAGATGGCCTGTGCGCGGGCGGCCTCGGCCCCCGGCCCATCGCCTGCACGCAGGCAAAACTCCAGCCGTGCGGCCCACCAGGGCTGGTAGCCCGCCACCCGCGCGGCCGGGATCGCGTCGAGGATCTGCAACCCCCGCTCGGGCCCGCGCGCCGCAGCATGCACCACGGCGCGCGAGACCTCCGCCGCGAGGCTCGGCCAGCGCGAGACGAGGAAATCGTAGAGCGCGCACAGCACCGCCGGATCGCCGGTCTTGCCGCGCGGGGCCTGCACCTGCACCGACTGGATCGCCGCCTCGGTCTGGAACCGGCCCGGCCGCGCCATGCGCGCCGCGGCTTCCAGCGCCGCCTCTGCCTCGGCCGCCATCGCGCCGTCCCAGAGCGCGCGGTCCTGGTCCGCAAGCGGGACATAACCGCCCGCCGCATCCCGCCGCGCGCCGCGCCGCGCCTCGCAAT
>CBFIFZ010000083.1:0-11994 GCA_965661995.1 Roseicyclus sp. | reverse complement strand
GTGTTGCCGCCGGTAATGCCCTGATCTACGGCGCAGCTGGCTGGTCGCGTGCCGGTCTGACGGGCGAGATGTGTGGCTTCGGTTCGTGCGACACCATGGACGACACGGCATCGGGCCCCAATGCCGGTGTCGGCGTCGAATACAACGTGACCGAGAGCATGTTTGTCGGCGCGGACTACACGATGCGCTGGCTCGAAATCGACGAGGGCCCGGATCTCGACCTGAATACGTTGACCCTGCGGGCCGGTTTCCGCTTCTGAGCAGGTGAGACATTGTTCAGAAGGGCCATGCCGCGGCGTGGCCCTTTTGCTTTGGAGGGCCCATGCAGACGATCAAGCTTCCCAAGAATACAGGTTTGATCTTCGAGGCGCTTCCGGCGGATCGCAACGTCCGGGTGCGCGTCGGCGACAACGGTCGGCCCGTCTACGTCTGGCCCAACCGGCTCTCACTGCCAACAAAGGCATTGAAGGGTGCCGCCGCGAAAGCCATGCGGTTCCTTTATCCGCCGAAGGAGCCGATCTCGTTCGACCATGTGCCGTGGATCATCAACCTTTGCGGGGATGCCGACGACTATGCCTATGCCATGGTCGCATTGGCACAGACGTTCCCGGGCACGCCGATCTTCAACCACCCGGACGGCATCCTGCGCACGCGCCGCGACCGCGCAGCGTCGCTCCTGGAAGGTATGGACGGGTTGGACGTGCCGGTTTGCGTCCGCTTGTACCCAAAGACGCTCTCCGACTTCGAGGCGACGTTTCACAAGAGCGCACTCAGATACCCGGTGCTCGTGCGGCCTGAACGCTCGCAGACCGGGAAGGATGTCGTGAAGATCGACAGCCCGCTTCAGTGGCGTCTGCTCGAGGGAATGCGCTGGTCGGGTCGTGCCTTCTACATGACCCAATTCGTCGATTTCGCCGACGTGAACCCGGAGGGTCGGCGCGAGTACTTCAAGCTCCGTTTGCTGATCTGTGGGGATACGTTCTTTGTCCGCCAGGCCCTGACGTCCGATCGATGGATGGTGCATGTGGGGAGCTCGAGCCGAGACAGGTCGTCTTCCGAAGAGGAGTGGGCGCGCACGCAGATGTTGCGCGAGCACCCCGGACTCCATGATATCGCGCGGATCGCGCGTGACCGGTTTTCGTTGGACGTCTTCGGGATCGACCTTGGTTATCTGCCCGGCCAGGATCGGTTCGTGTTCTTCGAGGCGACGGCCGCGATCTCGATCTACGAGACGACCAAGGCCACGTATGGGCATTTGCATCCTGCCCTTTTCGATTACCGCCTGAAGGGGGAGCAGGCGATCGGCGACCTTCTGCGGAAGCCCGAGCAATGGCGCAGTCAGACCGCCATGGCGGGCTGACGTGATCCTCATGTACCGGTGCGACGACGCAGCCGGGACGGATCGAGCCGATCTTTCTTCGGGCAAACCATGGCTTTCAGCGCGCTTGCAGCATCCGCATGCCGCTCGATACGAGCTCATAGGGCCAGACGCGCCGGGAATAGACCCCGTGCTTGAAGTAGAAGCGCTGGGAGCGCATGAAGCGGGCATCGTTCGGCGGGCTGTAGCGCCCCGACAAGGCCGGGCTGCCATCCACGGATACCGCGATGTCGAAGCCGCCCTGCCCGTCAAAGGCGACCCGGGCGCGGAACAGGTGCGGGCTGCCGTCGCGGCGCAGGCGTGGTCCGGTGTAGCGGGCGTTGCGCAGTTGGGTGTTCTGAACGCAACCGTCCATGCCCCGATCCATCGTGTAATCGCTGTCGAAGCTCAACGTGTTGTTGGACTGCCAGCGCACGCTCATCGGGGGGGCGCAGCCGTTGCGCCCGTCATGGATCTGGAACACCACGAAGGGCTCTCCCGAAGAGGTCGTCATCTGCAGCGTGGTTTCGAACATGTAGGTGGCAGGGCGATTGACCGACAGGTGGTCAGAAGAGATCTCGGACCTTTGGGCGAAGATCCCGCCGGTGCAGCGATTGCTGCTGGTCCGGAAGACGTAGCGCTCGCGCTGACGCTCGAGGCTGCCGCGGTCGACCCCGCAGGACACATCCCAGCCCAGACGCGCGACACGCCAACTCTCTTGCGCGGTGGCGGGCAGGGCAATGGTCGCTGTGGCGAACGCCGCGAGTACGGCCAGAAGCGCGGCCAGGATGGGGGCACGGGGCATTGAACCACCTTTCGAACGGACTGCTCCAAGTTGAAGCCGCCCGTCTTGGCATGGTCAACCGTTTTTGACCTTATGCCGCGGCCCCGACGCCCGTTCCGGCGTCTACTGCGCCGCCTTCGGGCAGGGTACGTCGCCGCGCACGTCATGCATGCCAAGCGCGCCATCACGGATCTGGAACGGCCGTCCATTCCCAGCCTCCTCCCGGTGGTCTTCCCGCGCGACCAAAAGGTTTCCGGACAGCTGCTCGAGTTCAAGCGTCCTCCGTCGCGGGCCGGGTCCCGCGGCTGTTTCGTTGACTTCGATCGGAAGAGCACCGAGCGTCGAACCCTGATGGCGTTCCGAGGAGTATCCCGATGGTGCACATTTCAATCCGCAGGGCCGAGAATGCCGAGGACCATGACATCGCCCGCGCCCTGTGTCGGGAGTGGCTGGAGTGGCACTGGAACCACTATCCGGCGGATTGGCCCACAGGGCCGGATCACCCGATGCACCCCGACCGCTTCGAAAGCGTCCTTCAGGCGCTTCCCGAGCTTCACCGCAGACCGCGGGGCGGCATTCTTATCGGCTCCGTGGATGGGCAAGACGCCGGGTGCGTCATGTATCACAAGGCCGAAGACGGGGTGGCGGAGTTCAACCGGATGTTCGTCAGCGGTCGAGGCCGGGGCCACGGGCTTGGTCGCCTGATGCTCGAGGAGATGTTCGAAAGCCTGATCGCGGATGGCTATCGCAAGGTGTTCTTTTCGTCGGCGACCTTTCTGACCCATGCAAGAGCGATGTACGAGGGCGCTGGTTTCACGGAAATGGCGCCTCCGGCCGGTTTGCCGGTCGAATGGCGCGACCGGGTCTACTTCATGGAACGGCCACTCATGTAGCGGCGATCAACCGGGGGTGGTTGGTGTCTCGCGGCAAGACCGATGGAACCGGTCAAGGAGCGATGCGGCTGATGGCCCCGGTGAAGGTCTGCCTCGCCGGGACCAGCCCGAAATGATACTGCTTGCCCGGGCGGGCGCCTCCAGCTGACATCGCCATGGCGCAATCATCGTCTATGCCCGAAAGAGTGGCTTTTGAGTGACTCCCCATCGGCAAGAGTCCGCCGAGCACTTGCCGAGTCACCACGATTCCAAGGATTTCAAATCGTTGACGCTCGCCATAATGGGCGACCGTTCCTTTGCTGCCAAGGAGAACAGACATGAAGAAACTCGTCGCATCTGCCGCGATCACCCTCGCTCTTGCAACCGGATCAAGCCACGCCGGAGGCGTTGTGGAGCCCGTCACCCCGCCCGCGGTCATCATCGAGGATACCTCGTCGAACAGCGGGCACCTTCTGGTTCCGGCGCTCTTCGTGATCTTCGCCCTCGCCGCGACGCACTGACTGTTCACCTGCCCCTTCGAACGTCTGCGCCCTGCCCGGACGCCCCTTTGCCGCCAGAAGCGAGCGGCAAAGGGGTTGGAGGCCGACGGCAAGGGTCGGGTGCCTTTCGGGCCTCCATGCGGCGGCACTGCGCTTTTCCGGCAACGGCAGAGGTCTCTCAGGGTATGCCCAACCCCATGTCGCCAGGCGCCTTGCACGGCGCTTGAGTCGTTCGTCTAATCCCTGACTAGATTTGCGCACCACAGCCAGTCTTTCCCCTGAATATGGGGTCAATTTGGAAAATGTTGTACTTCGTATAATATTGGCAATGCTCCCCATGTGGGAGGGAACGGAAGGTTCCGTTTTGGGGGATTTCGCATGGATGCACGACCCAGCGATCGACCGTTTCGGACGGTCTGCCCTTTACCTTTGCAGGCAGTCATTGCTGGCCTGATCGCGCTGTTCATGCTGACGTCCGGGGCGATTGCCCAGCCGATTGCGACGGCTGTTCAGGTCGATGGAACGGCCACAATCTCGGTCGGTGGGCGAAGCGGCGCGCTGCGCAACGGTGCGCGCGTCGAGCAAGGCAGCACGATCGCAACGGGTAACGGCGGCGTGGTCCAACTGACCTTCGACGATGCCACGAACATGGTGATCGGCCCCAATTCTCAGCTCGAGATCACCGCCGTCCTTATGTCGGGAGGAAACCGGGCAAGCCGCTTCGCGGTCAATGCGGTCGCTGGCGGATTCCGGTTCATTTCCGGAAACAGCGCGCGAGACGCATACGAGATCACGACACCGACCGCCACGATGGGCATACGGGGCACTTCGTTCGACATCGCGGTCGTTCGACGGTCGACCGCGTTGGCCCTGTTCACAGGTGGCGTCGAAATGTGCCGGACCAGGGGGCGTTGCGCCCTCGTTCAGGGGTCATGCGCCATAGCACGCACCGAGGGTTCGAGCATTTCCGGCGTCACCGGCGCCGAGGCCGCCGAGTTGCTCGACGCAGCGTTTCCGCTGGTGCGAGGTCAACGCGCCCTTCGCCCGTCGTTTCGCGTCTCGTCGGGCGGTTGCGACCAGTACACCAGGCAGATCCGTTCCGAGGCCCCAGCCCGGCCGACAGCCACACCGCAGCCGCCGCAGCCGCAACCGCAGCCGCAACCACAGCCGGAACCGGAGCCGGAACCGGAGCCGGAACCTCAGGAGGAGAGCTTTGGGCATGGTGACGCCGAAGATGGCTACGCCGAAACCAATCCAGGGAATGGTGACGGTGGGCCTGGAAGGGGAGGGCCAGGTCGCGATCCGGGTGGAAACAACGGAAACGGCAACGGGAACGGCAACGGCAACGGCAACGGCAATTGACGCGCCGTCACCGCTCGCGTTCAGCCGGGGCTCATCCCGCGCAGACGTTCCGACCGGCGCCGCAGCAGCTCGACCACGGTCAGTAGCCCGATCGAGATCACTACGAGGATCGTCGCCACGGCAAGGATCGTCGGGCTGATCTGCTCGCGCAGGCCGGTGAACATCTGCCACGGCAGCGTCTGCTGTGCGGCAGAGCCCACGAAGATCACCACCACGACCTCGTCGAAGGAGGTGATGAAGGCAAACAGCCCCCCCGAGATCACGCCGGGCAGGATCAGCGGCATCTGGATGCGGAAAAAGGTCGTGACCGGGTTCGCACCGAGCGAGGCCGCCGCCCGCGTCAGGGACCGGTCGAAGCCCACCAGCGTGGCCGTCACCGTGATGATGACGAATGGGATGCCCAGCGCGGCATGGGCCAGCACGACGCCCCAGTAGGTCCCCTGCAGGCCGATCCGGCTGTAGAAGAAATACATCCCGGCCGCCGAGATGATCAGCGGCACGATCATCGGCGAGATCAGGATCGCCATGATGGCACCCTTGAAAGGCACGTGGCTCTGGCTGAGGCCGATGGCCGCCAGCGTGCCCAGCGACACCGACAGGATCGTGGCCACCGGTGCGATCATGACCGAGTTGCGCAGCGCCTGTTGCCAGTCGGGATTGGTGAAGAAATCGACGTAGTGGCGCAGGCTGTAGGCCTCGGGGTCCAGCGCCAGCATGCCGGGTGTGAAGGTGAAGAAGGACTCCGCGTTGAAGCTGAGCGGGATGATCGTAAGGATCGGCGCGATCAGGAAGAAGAAGATCAGCCCGCAGATCACGCGAAACCCGTAGAACCAGATCCGCTGGCCCAGCGTGGCATAGGGGGGAAGCTTGTGGTCCATGTGTCTTACCCCAGTTTCACGTTGTCGATGCCGACCATGCGGTCGTAGATCCAGTAGAGCACCAGCACCAGCGCCAGCAGGATCGACCCGAGAGCCGCGGCGAGGCCCCAGTTCAGGCTTTCCGAGATGTGGAAGGCGATCCGGTTGGAGATGAAGGTGCCCGTACGCCCACCCACCAGTTCGGGGGTGATGTAGTAGCCGATCGACAGGATGAAGACGAGGATGCACCCCGCCCCGATGCCGGGGATCGACTGCGGGAAATAGACCCGCCAGAAGGCCGTCCAGTTGGTCGCGCCCAGCGACTTCGCGGCACGGACGTAATAGGGCGGTATCGTCTTCATCACCGAAAAGAGCGGCAGGATCATGAATGGCAGCAGGATGTGCGTCATCGCGATGATCGTGCCGGTCTGGTTGTTGATCAGCTGCAATCGGGCGTCATCCGCGATGAAGCCGACCCAGACGAGGATATCGTTGATCACCCCCTCCTGCTGCAGAAGCACCTTCCACGCGCTCGTCCGCACCAGCAGCGATGTCCAGAACGGCAGCAGCACGAGGATCAGCAGCAGGTTCGACGTGCGCGCCGGCAGGTTCGAGAGCAGGTAGGCGATCGGGTACCCCAGCAACACGCAGCTGATCGTGATCACCAGCGACATGAAGATCGTGCGCTGGAACAGCAGGATGTAGATCCGCTGGTCCTCTGGCTGGGCCGCGATCCCGTCGGGCGTCAGCTGCATGTCGATCGCGGAAAGGAAATAGCCGGCGGTATAGGGGTCCGAGAAGGCCTCGATCGTCTCCCACATCGGCATCTCGACCCAGGCGTCGTCCATCTCGCCGAAGACCTCGCGCAGGCTGACGGTCTCGAACCCGTCAACGGCGGCGTCAGCGGCCAGGACCTGGGCCGCCATCGGCCCGGAATAGCTTGCGACGACACTCGCGGGTTGGGTGGCGAGGTCACGGTAGAGGGCGAGGTAGACCGTGTTCCACGGTTCTTCCTCGGTCGGGCTGTCCGCGTCCTCCTGCTGGATGGTGCGCGCGAAGGAGCGATAGGCGTCGGCGGTCTCGGGCAGCACCTGGGCGATCCCCGGGGCCAGCCGGAACGACGGTTCGGGCTCGTCGAAGTCGCGGCCCGCCGCCTCGGCCTCGGCAGCCCATTCGGCTTGCGCGGTCAGCCAGTCGGGATGCGCCATGAGCGCGGTCCAGGTCGCGGGCTCTTCCCAGGCTTCGTCGAGATCGATGAACTGGTCGGCATAGGTCTCGCCGACATCGCCGACGCCGCGGCCGGAGCGGCGGAAGGTCGAGGACAGGCCCGTCGTCTCGTAGTTCAGGCGCGACCCGAGGCGGGTGTGCCGACGACGTTCGGCCGCCTCGTTCAGGTCATAGGCGAGCGCCGCGTAGGTATCTTCTGACGGCAAGTCCTCCGCGTTCCACTCGTCGAGGGCGACGACCGTGCGCGGCAGCGTCTCCGACACGATCTGGTTCTCGACCGAGCGGAACAGCATGTCGATGATCGGAGCGACGAAGGTCACGAGGATGAACAGCAGCAGCGGCGCGATCAGAAGCAGCGCGCGCATCTTCTGGCGTCGCAGCGCCCGGTTGAGGCTGGCCTTCAGCGGGCGTCCGTCAGCGGCCAGCATCGGCCCGGTTCGGGCGGCGTCCTCGCGGCGCGCGTTGGCGGCGTTCTGGCTGGCGTTTCCGGCGGAGGCGTCGGTCATGTCGTGGCTCCAGCTGCGATGCCGAGGGCCGTGGCCTTCGGGAGGCGCCGGGGCGGCGGTGGTGCGCCGCCCCGGCAGGGTTCAGGTGGTCAGCGGCGCGACCTTACTGCGCCAGCCACGCCTGGAAGCGGGCGTCCAGGTCGTCGCGGTAGTCGGCCCACCACAGGTAGTTGTTGACGAAGGTGTTCTCGCCGTTCGCCGGATCGGTCGGCATGTGCGGCGCCATCTCGATCCCCAGCTCGGCATGGGTGCCGACCAGCGGTGCCGACGACACGCGCGCC
Organism: Roseicyclus sp.; assembly: GCA_965661995.1. Classification (GTDB taxonomy): domain Bacteria; phylum Pseudomonadota; class Alphaproteobacteria; order Rhodobacterales; family Rhodobacteraceae; genus Roseicyclus. The sequence continues at coordinate 4,248 of CBFIFZ010000083.1, read as the reverse complement.
GGACCGTAGGAGATGTAGGCGGCCTGGTCGGCCAGGCGCTGCGTGTCGGTCGCGAAGTAGACGAAGTCGAGCACGCGGGCGAGACGATCCTCGGGCAGGCCCTCGGGGATGATCCAGCCGTCGAGATCGAGCATCTGCCAATCCCACGCCATGCCGATCGGCTGGTTCTGCTCGGCGATCGCCGAGAACCAGCGGCCGTTGTAGGACGTCGCCATGAAGACCTCGCCATCGGCCAGAAGCTGAACCGCCTCGGCAGCCGAGGACCACCAGATCGTCTGGTCCTTGATTGTGTCGAGCATCGCGAAGGCCTGGGCGATGCCCTCTTCGGTTTCGAGCGTGTCGTAGACGTCCTCGTAGGCCACGCCGTCACACAGCAGCGCCCATTCCATGTTGGCGATGGGGTTGCGGTTCAGGGCGCGCCGACCGGGGTAGGTCTCGAGATCGAACAGGTCGCATGCACCCGAGGGCGCAGCGACGCCGGCCGGAACCTGGTCGGTGCGGTAGGCGGCAACCGTCGAGAAAACGATCTGCGGGATGAAGCAGTCGTTCACCAGCATGTCGCCGAAATCATCCTCGGCCGAGGTGCCGTCGGGCGCAGGGGCGAGGATCTCGTTGGGGTCGATTTCCATCGCGAGGCCCTCGTCGCAGAGGCGGATGGCGTCTGCGGCTTCGACATCGACGAGGTCCCAGGTGATGTTGCCGGCCTCTTCCATGGCGCGCAGGCGGGCCACGGCTTCGGGCGAGCTCTCGTCCCAGATCATTTCCACACCGGGATTCATCTCCTGGTAGGGGTTCGAATAGGCGTTGATCTGGCTCGCTTGGTAGGCGCCGCCCCAGCTGACGAGGGTCATGCTGTCGGCCATGTTGCCGTGCGCATCGCCGAACGCCATCGGCGCTGCCATGAGGCTGCCCGCGGTGGCGAGCAGGATGGTTCTTAGTTTCATTCCACTTGTCTCCTTCAATGGAAAAGAATGGGTTTCAGTCGTTCGATGAAGTTTCTTGGTCTTGTTGTTGTGCCCGCATGACGCAACGCGCGGGGGACTTGCGAACTCGGTGCCCGCCCGGTCAGGCATCGAGGGCCCGGCAATCCTGTGGCCGCCAGCCGATCTCGATCTTCTCGCCGGGGGTAAGCCTGCGCTGATCGGGGGCATTCCGGGTCTTCATGACGAAGCTGTCATGCCCGGCCACCCGCAGCCTGGTGCGGTAGATGTCGCCCATGTAGATGAACTCCAGCACCTCGGCATGGATCGTGTGGGCCCCTTCGGTCAGACGCTCGGGGTTGTATTCGACCCGTTCGGGCCGGATCGAAACCTGGGTCCGATCGCCGACCTTGGACACGTTCACGGGCACAGCGTCGATGATCTCGCCATCGTCGAGGCGCACCTCGCAGGTGGTGCCCTTCATCTTCGACACCACGCCGGTCAGCGTGTTGTTCTCACCGATGAACTGGGCGACGAAACTGTTCTTCGGCTCTTCGTAAAGCGTATCGGGCGCATCGAGCTGCTGGATCCGCCCGTCGTCGAAAACGGCGACGCGGTCGGACATGGTCAGCGCCTCGGTCTGGTCGTGGGTGACGTAGACCACCGTGATCCCAAGCTCGTGGGCGAGGTTGGTGATCTCGAACTGCAGCGTCTCGCGCAGCTGCTTGTCGAGCGCGCCGAGCGGTTCGTCCATCAGCACGAGCTCCGGCTCGAACACAAGCGCACGGGCCAGCGCGATCCGCTGCTGCTGGCCGCCCGACAGCTGCGAGGGCCTGCGACCGGCAAAGCTGCCCATCTGGACCATGTCGAGCGCCCGCTTGATCTTGGCCTCGCGGTCGGACTTGCCGATGTTGCGGACCTCGAGCGGGAAGGACAGGTTTTCGGCCACCGTCATGTGCGGGAAAAGGGCGTAGTTCTGGAACACCATGCCGATCCCGCGCTTGTGTGGCGGGATGTTGTTGATCGGGCGACCATCTAGCGTGATTTCGCCATGCGTGGCTGTCTCGAACCCGGCCAGCATCATCAGGCAGGTGGTCTTGCCGGACCCGGACGGGCCGAGCATCGTCAGGAACTCGCCCTTTCCGATCTGAAGGTTCAGGTCTTTGACGACCAGCGTTTCGCCGTCATAGCTTTTCTGGACGCGATCAAACGTCACGAAAGCGTCTTGCGCGTTCGAGATCAAACCGAACTCCCCGTTTCCGTTTTCACTGCCGCTTGTCTTGCACGGCTTGACGATCAGTAAACCAAGCCTCCAAGAAGGATTCAATTTCATTAAATCATTGGAATAGAATGGCTTAGAATTCCCGTTGGCGCCGGACACCGCTCGCGCGACGGTTGAAGCCCCCTACTTTGGCGGTCGCGCCTGCCCTCGGGAGACGGCCTTATCGGCCATGACTGCGGTCGTATCCGTTCGGATCTGGCGGACGCCATCCGTCCAACGACCCCGCCTGCGGAACAAGGATCTCGACCAGCAATGGATGGCAGGGCGCCGTGTCGCTCGAATGCTCGCTCGAGCAGTCCCCACCGGGACAGGCCGAGAGCGCCCCGAGCAGATCGATCTCTGCGAAGAAGGTGATCCGGTCGCCCGGCCGCACCGGGCTCGCCTTCATGAAGTATTGCCCGGTGTCGCGCGTGAAGCCGGTGCACATGAAGACGTTCAGGACATCGTGCACCTGCGCCTCGGCCTCGTGCAGTGGCAGGCCTGTGGCGTCGGAGAGCGACCGCGTCAGGTTCGAATGGCAGCAATGGTGGTACTGGCTGCCCGACAGCAGGTTCCCGGTATAGGGATCGCAGCGCGTGCCGATCACGTCATGCACCGACCCGCCATAGGCATCGATGCCGTACCAGTCGAGGCTGTCCTCGACGATCGTCGCCATTGGCCGGAGGGCGGGGAAGGACGACCAGAGCCGGTCGCCCGTCGAGACATGGGTGCCGTGCAGCGCGCGCGTCTTGCCGGAGTAGAACCGCTCGGACAGGTCGGCGGCGTTCCACAGGTTCAGGTCCCCCACCTGAGGCCCGTCCACGCTGACGATCCGGAAGAACGCCCCCGCGGGAACCCGGAACGTGGCCGCGTCGCGCGGCGCGGCGGTCATGGTCTCCACCACCGTCGCCGAGGCGAGCGCCCGCGCATAGAGCGGCAGGTCGGGCTTCGGCAGCGTCTCGACCGGGTAGCAGATCACCGGCGCGATTGCGCGGCGGGCTTCTGCATCGGGTGGCGTGGTGGTCATGTCGGGTCCCCTCTCGGCGCTGCCGTGCCGCGCAGGGTGTCGCGGGCACGGGTCGCGTTCAAGTCGAATTGCCCGCCTTGCGGGCGACAATTGGCTTGACGCGCCGAACGGGGCGGCTGTCTTCTCGGCAGGGTCCGCGCGAGGATGCCGCGGCAAATGGAGGTCCGCCATGCCACGCCCTTCCCCGGTCTTCTCGGCATCCGAATACGCGCGTCGCATCGCCCTGACGCGCGCGGCGATGGCCGAGCAGGGGATCGACCTGCTTTTCGTCGAGGACCCGTCGAACATGGCCTGGCTCACCGGCTATGACGGCTGGAGTTTCTACGTGCACCAGGGCGTTCTTCTGGGCGCGAGCGGCGATCCCGTCTGGTGGGGCCGGCGGCAGGACGCCAACGGCGCGCGCCGCACGGTCTGGATGGGCGACGATCGCATCCGCTTCTACACCGACGACTTCGTGCAATCGACGCAGCGCCACCCGATGCAGGACCTTGCCGGTCTGATCCGCGACCTCGGCTTCGGCAAGGCGCGGATCGGGGTGGAGCTCGACAACTACTATTTCTCGGCCAAGGCCTACCTCTCCCTCCGCGAGGCCCTGCCCGAGGCCGTGCTGGTAGACGCGACCGCGCTGGTCAACTGGCAGCGGATGGTGAAATCGGACGAGGAAATCGCCCTCATGCGTCGCGCGGCCCGCATTTCCGAGGCGGTGATCGACGGTGTCGTCGAGCGGATCGCGCCGGGGCTGCGCAAGAACGACCTGGTGGCCGAGATCTACGGCGACCTGATCCGCGGCGTGGGCGAGGATTGGGGCGATTACCCGGCCATCGTGCCGCTTCTGCCCAGCGGGTCGGATGCTGCGGCACCGCACCTGACATGGGACGGCGCCCCCTTCCGCCTGGGCGAGGCGACCTTCTTCGAACTCGCGGGCTGCGTCCGGCGCTACCATGTCCCCTTCTGCCGGACCGTCTTCCTGGGCGAGCCGCCCGCCGAGATGCGCCGCGCCGAGGCGGCGCTGGTCGAGGGGTTGGAGGCCGGGCTCGACG
>CBFIFZ010000082.1:0-12010 GCA_965661995.1 Roseicyclus sp. | reverse complement strand
TGGCGCCCATTGGACGCCCCCCCGGCGGATCGACGCCGAAGGCGGCGAAACCGCTCACTCCGCCGCCTCCGGTTTGGGCGTCATCGCGGGATAACGATACATCTCTGCATAATCGAAATCCGGCGTGTCCCAGGTCACCATCTTGCCGGGGTTGAGCAGCCCCTTCGGGTCCGCCTCGCGCTTGAAATCCAGCTGGCGCTGGTCGGCCGACTGCCGCCCGCCTTCCTCCAGCGTGTAGCGATGGGGGTTGAAGATCAGCGCCCCCGCCTCCTCGTGCATCCGCACGATCTCGTCCAGCCGCTCCTTCGTGGTGAACTTGACAAGGGACAGCCCTGCAAAGGCGACCTTGCCCTCCATCCGGATCGCCTCGAGATGCTGCAGCACCTCGGGGCTCAGCGCATCGCGCATCTTCTCGATCAGCGCGAGGTGCTCGGGGAAGCCGTAGCGCACCTGAAGGTAGGTGATCGACGGGTCCACCTTCAGCGCGCGCAGCGTGGTGTGGTTCCAGCCGTACTCAAAAACCGGGCCCGGCGTCTTGGGCCAATCGTTATCATCCGAGCGGTAGATCATCCGCGCCTCGGGGTGCCGCCCGAGGAAGGTCAGGAAGCCGTCCATCGAATGGGGCGCCACCATCAGGCCGATCAGCGTGTCATCAGCCTCGATATTGGGCTTCACGCGACTGAAATAGTCGAATGGCGCGGGTGCCTCGTAGACGCTCGCAAGCTTCAGAAGGATGCCGTCCTGGTTGGCCAGCGCATCGGTGAAGCGGGCGGCCTCCATGAAATCCTTGGTCGCGACGAAGATCTCGACCCAGTCATAGGCGGGGGCCAACGGCAGCTCCAGCTCGGTGATGATGCCGTTCGTGCCATAGGCGTGGCTGACGCGGGCAAGTTCCTCGCCGCGGAACTCCAGCACGCGGGGCTCCTCCTCCATCGTCACAACGCGCAGGCGGATGATGTTGCCCAGATCGCGCAAGGACCCCCAATGGACCGAGCCCACACCGCCCGATCCGCCGGCGATGAAGCCGCCGATCGTGGCCGTCGCCCAGGTCGAGGAGAACATGCGGATCTCCTGACCCGAATGTTCCTTGCAATGGGCGTCGAGGTCTTTCAGCAAGATGCCCGGCTCGCAGACGACGCGACCCGGCGTCACCTCCTTAACCTTGTCGAGGTGGCGCAGGTGCATGACGCAGCCGCCGCGCATCGGCATGGCCTGACCGTAGTTGCCGGTGCCCGCGCCCCGGGTGGTGACCGGCACGTCATGGGCGTAACAGGTGCGCAGCACCTCGATCACTTCCGCTTCGGATTTCGGGTTCACCACGAAATCCGCCTCGAGATGGTCCATCGCATCCTTCAGTACAGGCGAGTACCAGAAGAAATCGCGGCTTTTCGCGCGGATGGTGGCCGGGTTCTCGTCCTGCTCGATATGGGCGAGGGCGGCCTTGGCCGCGGCGACGTTGGGTTGCATTCAGGTCCTCATCAGCTCGTCGAGTTCAGCGTAATCGGGAAGTCTGCGGTCGATCTGCTCGCCCCGGCGCAGCACGATCCGGTCGGCCTGCGGGCGCGCGAACAGCTCGGTCCAGCTGCGCCCCTTCACGATTACCAGATCGGCGGGTGCCCCTTCGGCGAGCGAAGGCGCGTCGAAGCCGCAACTCGCCGCCGGGTCGGTCAGGAAACTGGTGGTCCAGTCGGCCCGCGAATGGTCAAGATGCCCGATCCGGGTCGCCTCGCGCATCACCTCGAGCATGTCCATGTCGCCGTAGGCGTAGAACGGATCGCGCGTGTTGTCCGACGCGAAACTCACACGGATGCCCCGCGCGCGCATCTCGTGGACCAGCGTGATGCCGCGGCGGCGCGGCGTGCGGGCGGTGCCCTGCGCCGTGCGGTCCTGCAAATAGAGGTTGCACATCGGCAGGCTGACCACGTCGATGCCCGCGCGCGCCACAAGGTCGAGCGTGTCCATCGCGCGGCCCTCGTCCTGCGCCGAAAGCGAGCAGCAATGCCCGACCACGACGCGGCCCGAAAACCCGGTCTCGATCTTCAGCTCGGCGATGTCGCGCAGCGTCTCGACGCTGGCGTCCATCGTCTCGTCCACGTGGAAATCGGCATCCAGCCCGCGCGCCTCTGCCTGTGCGAAGAACCCGCGGATGCGGTCGCGCAGATCGTCCATCGGGTAGGTGACCATGCCGAGAACACCGCCCCGCGTCGCCGCCACGAGGTCGGCGGTGTGGCCGAAGGCGCCGCTGTCATCCGTCCACTTGTCGCAGCCGATCAGGCAGACAGCCTGAAGCTCGATCCGGCCCGCCCATTCGGCCTGCAGCTCGCGGAAGACAGGCCAGGTGATGTCGTCCTGCGGCGCGATGCTGTCCAGGTGGGTGCGGATCGCGCGCGTGCCGTGTGCATGGGCGCAGCGCAGCGAGAACTCCATCCGCGGGCGCAGGTCCGCGGCACTCCAGCGCGCGGAACTGTCGGCGCGCACGGTTGTCAGCGCACCCATGAAGCTGCCGTCGGGGTTGGGGCTGCGCGGCCAGATATGTCCCTTGTCCAGATGCGTATGCATGTCGACGAAGGCGGGAAAGACCATCGCCCCCTTCATGTCCACCGCGATGGGTTGCGGCCCGGCGATGCGCCCGCCCGCGATCGAGATGTCGGTGCGGACCAGGTCGCCGTCCTGCCCGATCAGGCAGGCGGGAACGGTGACGTTGGTCAGCGTGACGTCACCGTGCGGAAGTTGGGTGAAATCCATCATGTCTCGCGGCTCACGGCGCTTTCGTGCCACTTGCGCAGCAGGAGGTGCGACAGCACGCTGAGGGCCGCGAAGATGAAGACGCCCATCGCCGCCACCAGGGCCAGCGCCGCGAACATGCGGGCGATGTTCAGGCGATAGCCCGCCTCCTGGATGCGGAAGGCAAGGCCCGAACCGATGCCGCCCGTGCCCGCGACCAGCTCGGCCACCACCGCGCCGATCAGGCTGAGACCACCAGCGATCTTGAGGCCGCCAAGGAAATACGGCAGCGCCGAGGGCAGCTGCAGGTATCGCAGGCGCTGCCAGCGGGTCGCGCCGTAGATGCGGAAGAGGTCGCGCAGGTTGTGGTCGACGCTGTTGAGGCCGAGGGTCGTTGAACTGAGAACCGGGAAGAAGGCGACCAGCCACGCGCACAGCAGCATCCCCGCCACCTTGCTGTCGACATAGATGAAGATCAGCGGTGCGATGGAGACGACGGGCGTCACCTGCAAGATCACGGCATAGGGGTAGAAGCTGAGTTCCAGCATCTTCGACTGGTTGAACAGGATGGCCAGGCCCGCGCCGCCCACCACTGCCAGCAGCAGCGCCAGGAGCGTGATCCACCCGGTGAGATAGGCCGCGTCGATCAGCATGCCCCAGTCGTTGACGAGGCTGTCCCAGACCCTGTCCGGCCCCGGCAGGATGTAATGCGGAATCTCGTTCGCGGTGACGATCCAGCCCCAGCCCATGATGGCCAGCACCATGATGCCCACGGGCAGCGCCCATTTTGCGGTGCGCTCGACCCTCGCCGCACGGGCGCGGCGCATCTCGTCTTCGTCGCGTGTCTCGGTCGTGCCCAGCGTCTGGTTCTCGGCGAGGCTCATGCGGGTTCTCCCATGGCTTCTTTCAGCGCTTCGGAGGCGCGCCGCGCATGGGCGGCATATTCGGGCGAGGTGCGGAACTCCTCTCCGCGGGGGTAGGGGGCGTCGACCTCCAGCTCGGTCAACACACGGCCGGGGCGCGCGGCCATGACGACGATGCGGTCCGACAGGAACACGGATTCAAAGACCGAATGCGTCACGAAGATCACCGTGCAGCCGATCTGATCCTTCAGCTTGAGCAGGTCGTTGTTCAGCTTGTGGCGCGTGATCTCGTCAAGCGCTGCGAAAGGCTCGTCCATCAGGATCAGCCTCGGGTTCGTGACGATGGCCCGCGCAATCGAGACGCGCATCTTCATGCCGCCCGACAATTCGCGTGGGTAGGCGTTTAGAAAGTTCTCCAGCCCGACGAGGCGAAGCACCTCGAGCACGTCATCCTTCACCTCGGCATAGTTTTTTCCGGCCAGACGGAACGGCAGCCAGACATTCTGCGCGACCGTGGCCCAGGGCATCAGCGTCGGCTCCTGGAACACCACGCCGAGGTCGCCGCGCCCGTGCCCGCCTTCCCACTCCACCCGCCCGCGGGTGGGGTGCATCAGGTCCGAGATGATGCGCAAAGCGGTGGATTTGCCGCAGCCCGAAGGCCCGAGAAGCGAGATGAAATCGCCCTGGTTCACCTGAAGCGTCATGTCCTTCAGCGCGACCACGTCGCCGCCGAAGATCTTGTCGACATGATTGAGCCTGAGCAGCGGCGGGCGCTGCCCAAGCGGCAGGGTCTCGTGGTGACGAACGGCCATGATGCCTCGGAGCGTAAGGGGGGTGGCGGCCCGCGGCAAGGCGGACCGCCGTGTCCGGTTCAGATCACTGGGGCCGCAACTCGAGGCCCAGGCCCGCGTTGACGAATTGCGTCGTGTACGCCGACTGCCAGTCAAGCCCGGCTTCGACCACGCCGGCCTCGACCATCGCCTCGTAGAAACCGCCGACGGTCTCGTCGGTCATCGCCCCGATGCCCAGCGTCAGCGCGTCGCCCGAATCGACGATGCCGTATTCGATCATCTTGCCGATGGCATAGTCGATCTTGTCCTGCGTCATGTCCGGGTTGGCCTCGAGGATCATCGCGTTGGCCGCCGCGTTGTCGCCGTAGAGGTAGTTGTACCAGCCCAGGATCGAGCCCTCGACGAAGCATTCCACCACCTCGGGGCTCTCTTCGATCGTGCTGGCCATGGTCTCGATCGTCGTGGCGTAGGTCGCATAGCCCGCGTCGGCGATCAGGAAGACATTGGGCGTGAAGCCGCCGGTCGTCTCGACGAGGTAGGGCTCGGACGACAGGAAGCCCTGCATGCCCAGCTGGTCATCGGCCAGGAAGGGCGCGGGGTTGAACGTGTAGGGCTGGCGCTGCTCGACGGTGAAGCCATGCGCGGCGATCATCCACTGGTAATAGGACGTGAATCCATTGTCGCCGATCAGAAGCGTCAGGTCGCGCAGCTCTTCCCAGCTGTCGGCGACGCCAGGATGGGCAAGGATCACCTGCGGATGCTTCTGGAACGTCGCGGCCACGGCCACGACCGGAACATCCTCGGCCACGGCGTTGAAGGCCTGCAGCAGGTCGCCGCCCATGTGGAACTGGATGCGGTCGGCCATCAGCAGCGCGCGGTTGTTCACCTGCGGACCGCCGGAGACGATGGTGACATCGAGGCCGCAGGCCTCGTAGGTACCGTCGGCGACCGACTGGTAGAAGCCGCCGTGTTCTGCCTGGGCAAGCCAGTTGGTTCCGAAAGTCACCTGGGTCAGGTGACCGTCCGCGCTGGCCGCCGAGGCCATCAGGCCGGCGGTGAGCGCAAGTGCGGTAGTGCGATACATCCCTGGAATCTCCACGATGGTGGTTTGTGACCAGCCGAAGACTATGCGGTGACGGGTCGCGTAGAAGGAAAGGGGTTGAGTTGATCCGGCATGCGCAAGAATTGTGCCTGCCAATCGATCAGACTTTGGACAACTGCTCAATTCATGTGCGGTTTCGGGGTGATGGGTGCCGGTTTCGACTGGACAGGCCTGCCCTCCGTGATTTCATTATGGGTCTCCGCCAGAGGTCTGACATGCCCGAAACGCCCCGACTCAGCGCCCTCGTGCCCACCGGAATCCGGCCGCCCTTCGCGGCCTATGCCCATGGCACCTACGTCCCCGAGGGGGCCGAATGGGTCTTTACCTCGGGACAGCTCGGCATCACGGTCGATGACGAGATCCCCGGGGATGTCCACGCCCAGGCCGATCTCTGTTTCGCGGCCTGCGAGGCGATCCTGTCCGAGGCGGGGTTCGCTAAATCGGACACGGTTCGCATCAATGCCTTCGTGACGGATCGGGCCCACATGGCGGGCTACATGGCGGCGCGGGACGCGTGGTGTCTCGGCATGGAACGGTTGCCTGCATCGACGCTGGTCATCGTTTCGGGCTTCACCCGCCCCGAGTTCAAGGTCGAGGTCGAGGTCACCGCCGCCCGCCTGCCACGCGGGTAAGCCGCTTTTTGAGGTTGACGGAGCCCACGGGCTGGCTTACGTCCGCCCCCGGTCTGGCGGAGTAGCTCAGTTGGTTAGAGCAGCGGAATCATAATCCGCGTGTCGGGGGTTCAAGTCCCTCCTCCGCTACCATTCCTTCCCTCTCATTGTGTTGATTTGCCGGCCTTTCAGGGTGGCCTGCTCGATCACGAAATCGACTGCGCCGAGCAACTCGAGAAACGAGAGCCGCATGAAGGGCATCGGCTGCACCGAGAGGTTGGAGAGCCTATCCTCGGAATCGATCAGGAACAGGCCCGGTTCGGCAAAAAGTGTCGGCTCCTCTCTCCCGATGGAGGTCTTGTTGCGCGAGGTCGAGATATGGAGCACCCACTCCCGCGCCTTCGTCAGGGATAGGTCATGGCCGATCCGCATTGCGGTGGCGCCGATGTTCTCTGCCGTGTCGCGCCGTGTCATAGGTGGGCGTGGCGCGCTGGTTCCGGTCGATCCCGGCGTGCTTGGGCTTCGCGGCACCTGATGCGCTGTTTCGCCTGTCCGGGTGCCGTGGCAGTGTGCCGGTCTAGCCAGGGATCGGTGGCGCATCGGCAGCGTCGTGCCCAGCCCTGAGGCACCGGTTCCGATGTCTTCTGTGGAGGGAAGTTTGAAGGGTCTCATCATCGGTGCCGGCGGCATGATCGGCACGAAGCTTGCACGACGCATCGCGTCCGACGGAGTGCTCGCCGGGCGGGCGGTTACGCGGCTCGACCTTGTGGACATCGGGATGCCGCCCGTCCCGCCGGGGAACGGGGGGCTGGCCCATGCCCTGGCGCTCGACCTCGCGCAGGACGGCGTGGCGGAGCGGCTGGTGGAGAACCGCCCCGATGTCATCTTTCACCTTGCCGCCGTCGTCTCCGGCGCGGCCGAGGCGGATTTCGAGCTTGGCTACCGGGTCAACCTCGACGCGACCCGCGCCCTTCTCGAGGCGATCCGCTGTGCGCATCTCGCCGATGGCTATTGCCCCCGGCTTGTCTTCACCTCGTCGCTTGCGGTCTATGGCGCCCCCCTGCCGGACCTGATCCCCGACGATCACATCCGCGCCCCGCACACGAGCTACGGCGTGCAGAAGGCGATCACCGAGCTCTTGCTCGACGACTATACGCGGCGCGGCATTCTCGACGGGATCGGGCTGCGGCTTCCGACCATCGTGATCCGGCCGGGGCGGCCCAACGCGGCGGCGTCGGGCTTTTTCTCGGGTATTCTGCGCGAGCCCCTGGCGGGTCAGCGCAGCGTCCTGCCGGTTGATGAAAGCACGCGTCACTGGCTGGCAAGCCCGCGCTCCGCGGTCGGCTTCCTTGTCCACGCGGCGGGGCTGGACGGGGCTGAGGTGGGCCCGCGCCGGACGATGACGATGCCGGGCGTCGACTGCACCGTCGCCGATCAGCTCGCAGCCTTGGAGCGTCGCGCGGGGCCCGAGGCGGTCGGGCTGATCGACCGCGTGCCCGACCCGGCCATCGCGGCGATCATCGGCAGCTGGCCAAGGGCCTTCGACCCCGAGACCGCCAGGCGGCTTGGCTTTGTCGCCGAAACCACGGTGGATGAATTGATCGACGTCTACCTCGAGGATGACGCGCCCTGACGCAGCGTCGCCATCCAGCCCAGCGTCGCTTCGGTCGGCCCGCCCGGCCTGTATTCCGCGCCCAGTGGCCTGTCCCACCCAAGTGCCGCGATCTCGGCGAAGACGGTGGGATAGTCCACCTCTCCATGATCGGGCGCGCCGCGGTCGGGAACGGCAGCGAACTGGATGTGGCCGATCACCGGAATGAGCGCGCGCAGGCGGCCGATCACGTCGCCCTCGGTCCGCCCAACATGGTAGCAGTCGAGCATCAGCCGAAGGTTCGGCACGCCGATCTCCTCGATCAGCTCCACGGCCTGCGCCGTGCTGTTCAGGAAATAACCCGGCGCGTCGTAGCGGTTGAGCGGTTCGATCAGGATGATCCGGCCCGACCCGGCGGCCCGGTGGCAGGCATAGGCGAGCGTATCGGCGAAGGCGCCCCGCGCCTCCTCGCCCGTGGCAACGCCCGCCATGACATGCACCGCGCCCGCGCCGATAGCCTCGGCATAAGACAGCGCCTCGTCCACGGCGTCGCGCGCCTCGGCCCCCCGGCCGGGCAGGGCGGCAAGCCCGTTCTCGCCTGCCGCCACGTCGCCGCGCCGGGTGTTGAGGCCGAGCATCGGCAGGCCCGTTTCATCAAGTGCGGCCCGCACATCGGCGGCGGGGATGTCGTAGGGCCAGTGGCACTCGACCGCGTCGAAGCCTGCTTCGGCTGCGGCGCGGATCGCGTCGGGCAGTGGGCGGTCGGCCCAGAGAAAGCCAAGGTTGGCGGACAAGCGCGTCATGCGTCCCATTCCACGTCGAAGGCGGTGACGACGGCGCGGACCTGTTCTTCGCTCAGGCCACGCGCGTCTGTGCCGCGCAGGAGAAGGGCAAGGCGCGCCGTCGCCTCCAGCTCTTCGATGGCGGTACAGGCGGCCTCCACGTCCTTGCCCGCGACCACGGGGCCATGGTTGGCCAGCATCACCGCGCTGCGCTTGCCCGCCAACCCCCGCAGGGCCTCGCCCATCGCGGGATCGCCCGGCAGGAAGAAGGGCAGAAGCTTCACGCGCCCGAGCTTCATGATCGCATAGGGCGTCAGCGGCGGCAGGAAATCGTCAACGTCCACGTCCGGCATCATCGACAGCGCCACGGAATGGCAGGAGTGCAGATGCACCACCGCGCCCGCCGTGCCGCGCGTCTCGTAGAAGGCGCTGTGCAGCGGCATCTCCTTGGTCGGAGGATCGCCCCCGATCAGCCGTCCACCTGCATCGAACCGGCTGAGCCTGGCAGGGTCGAGGCGGCCAAAACTGGTCCCGGTGGGCGAGACGAGCAGCCCGCCGTCGTCGGTCCGGGCCGAGATGTTGCCAGTGCTGCCGTGGGTCAGCCCCCGGTCGAAGAGGGAGCGGGCCAGTTCGCAGATCTGCTCGCGCAGCGCGGTCTCGGTCATGGGGTACCTGCCAGCAGCCGGTCGGCCTTTTCGAAGAAATCCTCCGCTCCGAAATTGCCGGACTTGAGCGCGACGACAAGGTCGGGCCGCGCGCGCAGCGCGGGGACGCCGGGGTCGATCTCGGGTCCTATTTCAAGACGGTCGAGGCCAAGGCCCTCGACCACCGCGCCCGAGGTCTCCCCGCCCGCTGTGATGACGCGTGTCGCGCCCGCGGCGACGGCAAGGCGCGCGACCTCGGCGAAGAAGCCCTCCAGTGCGTTGGCGGAGGTTTCTCGCCCGAAGCGGTCCTGAATGCGTGCCACCTCGACCGGGTCGGCGGAACTGTAGGCAAGCGGCAGGCCGTCCGCGGCCATCAGCCATTGGGCGACGTCGGCGGCGGCAAGCCGCCCCTCGATCACGTCGGCCGCGAGGATCTCGCGTGCTGGGTGGCGGCAGGCCGCGTGCCTCGCGACCTGCGCCCGCGTGGCGGATGAACAGGAGCCTGACAGGACGATCGCCCGCCCCTGCTGCCCCTGCCATGGCATGGGCGATGGCGTGCAGCTGAAATTCGCGGGCAAGCCGAGGGCCACGCCCGAACCCCCCGTGATCAGCGGCAGTCCCTTTGCGGCGCGTCCGATCTCGGTCAGGTCCGCGTCGCGGATCGCGTCCACCACGATCAGCCGGTGGCCCGCGGCGTCCTGTTCGGCGAGGGCCGCGGCGATCCGATCCGCGCCTGCGAAGACATCGGCGGCAGGCACGTGTCCGACCGAATGCTGCGTCTGCGGCGCCAGCCAACGGCGGATATCGGCATCCGTCATCGGCGTCAGCGGATGGTGTTCCATCCCGCTTTCGTTCAGCAGCCTGTCCTTGACGAAGAGGTGCCCCTGGTAGACCGAGCGCCCGGTGCCGGGAAAGGCAGGGCAGACGATGACCTTGCGCGCCCCCAGCGCCTCGGCCAGCGCGTCGGCGACGGGGCCAATGTTGCCTTGCGGCGTCGAGTCGAAGGTCGAGCAGTACTTGTAGAAGATTTGGGTGCAGCCCTGCGCGCGCAGCCAGTCGAGCGCGGCGAGCGACTGCCGCACGGCCTCGGCCGGGTCGATGGAGCGGGACTTGAGCGCGATCACCCCGGCGTCTACCTGCGGATCGGCGGGGCCGTCGGGGATGCCGGTGTATTGCACCACCCGCATGCCCCCCTTGGCCAGCGTGTTGGCCAGGTCGCTCGACCCGGTGAAATCATCGCCGATGCAGCCGAGGTGCATCACGCCTCTCCCGGCAGGGTGAGGCGCGCGTTGCGGGCGTAGACCTTGGCCACGGCGGCATCATCCTCGCGCCCCAGCCCCATGCCGGACGCGGCCAGGTATTGCTGCAGCGCCGCCGCCGTCAGCGGCGCGGAAAAGCGCGCGTCACGCGCGATGTCGAGCACGATGCCAAGGTCCTTGGGCCAGATATCCACCTGGCTGAGCGGCGTGTAGTCGCCCGCCACCACATGCGGCGCGCGGTTCTCCAGCATCCAGCTGGTGCCCGCGCAATGCGGGATCACCTTCAGGAAGGTCTCGGGCGAGATGCCCTGCGTCATGCCGAAGGTCATCGCCTCGGCCATTGCCGCGATGTGGACGCCCGCGAGCAGCTGGTTCACCGCCTTCATGGCCGAGCCAGCGCCCGCCTCGGGGCCGAGGTCGAAGACCGTCTCGGCCATCGCGTCCAGCACCGGGCGCGCGGCGGCGAAGGCCTCGGGCGGGCCCGCGGCCATGACCGAGAGCGTGCCCGCATCCGCCCTTGCCGCCCCGCCCGAGATCGGCGCGTCAAGGTAATGCACCCCCGCATCGGCGCAGCGGGCGGCCATGTCGCGGGCGAAGGCGGGCGGCACCGTCGCGCAGGAGATGACGACCGCGCCGCGGCGAAGCCGAGGCACCACGCCCGCCTCGCCGAACAGGACGGCCTCGGTCTGGGCGGCGGTCAGAACGACGGTGACAACGGCATCAAGGCTGCCCGCCACCTGCTCGATCGTCCCCGGTGCGCCGCCCTCGGCGATGAATCGCGCGGCGGGCTCGGGCGCGATGTCGAGGCCATGGGTGGCGTGGCCCGCACGCAGGCAGGACCGCGCGATGCCATAGCCCATGGCCCCCAGCCCGATGACGGCGACCTTGTTCTGATCGGCCATGACGATGTCCCCCCTACGACAAGGCGTTGGGCGCTATCGGAACCCGTTCGACGCCCACCGTCAAGCGGTGCGGAGGCTCGTCAGTAAGGGTTCTTCGCCGTCCGGTCGGAGGATAGCGAGGATTGTCCGCGCGCGACCAGCAGTTCGATCGCATCCGCAAGGTGCATCTTGTCGATATGGTGGTCTCCGCGGGCGACGCGGATGCGGTGCGCCTCGATCATCACGTCGGCGTGGCGGCAGCCCTCGGGCGGCTCGAACCGATACGAGGCAAGCTCGATCCTCAGCCCCAGGGGATCGCGGAAATAGATCGAGTCCATGAAGCCCCGGTCGACGGGACCCGAGTGTTTCACGCCCCGCGCATCCAGTCGCTCCGCGATCTGCCAGAATGTCGCCTGGCTGACCGCGAGGGCAAGGTGATGCAGCGACCCGGTTGACTCGGGCACCGGGGTTGCGTCGGGCTTGCGGGTCTCGTTGGTGAAGATCGTGATCAGCCGCCCGTCGCCCGGATCGAAGTAGAGATGCCCCTCGTTCTCGTCGTCGAGGTTGGGCTGGTCGAAGACGAAGGGCATGCCCAGCACGCCTTCCCAGAAATCGATGCTCGTCTGCCGGTCCGCCCCGGTGAGCGTGATGTGATGTACGCCCTGTGTCTGGATCTTCCGCAACTCGCTGTCGGTCATGCCGGGTCCTCCTGTCTCTGGTGCGACCATAGGCCAATCCGCTCGACACGTCCCGTGCGACGTT
>CBFIFZ010000081.1:0-12241 GCA_965661995.1 Roseicyclus sp. | reverse complement strand
TCCAACACGGGCTTGGCTTTGCCCGCCGCCGCCATCACCCCGGGATAGCCCGGCAGGAGCGTCCGCATCTCCACCCCCAGCGGCGCCAGCGCGCCGGGAAGCGCGCCCGCCACGTCGGCGAGCCCGCCGGTCTTGACCAGCGGCGCGCATTCCGAGGTGACGGAGAGAACCTTCATCGTGCGGCGTGCCACTTGGCGATCATCTCCTCGGTGATGAGGGTGACGCCGCCCGGCGTGACGTGGAACCACTTGGCGTCTTCCTCGGGGTCCTCGCCGACGACAAGGCCGCGGGGGATCACCACGCCGCGGTCGATCACGACGTTCCTGAGCCGCGCGTGGCGTTCGACCACCACGTTGGGTAGCACGACGGCGCGCACCAGTTGCGAGTAGGAATTGGTGTGGACGCCGGTGAAGAGCAGCGACTCGCGCACTTCCGTGCCCGAGATGATGCAGCCGCCCGACACCATGGAGGAGATCGCGCTGCCGCGCCTGTCGGCCTCGTCATGGATGAATTTCGCGGGGGGCACGCTTTCGGAGTAGGTCCAGATCGGCCAGTTGGTGTCCCAGAGGTCCAGTTCGGGCGTGAAGCTGGTCAGGTCGATGTTCGCCTTCCAATAGGCATCGACAGTGCCCACGTCGCGCCAGTAGGCGGGGGCGTCGGGCGCATGGCGGACGCAGGAGGCCTCGAACCGGTGGGCCATCGCCTTGCCGCCCGCCACGATCTGCGGGATCAGGTCGCCGCCGAAATCGCGGCTGGAGTTGGGGTCTTCCGCGTCGCGGATCAGGAGATCGCGCAGGAAGGACCACTTGAAGACGTAAATGCCCATCGAGGCGAGCGTGACCGTAGGGTCATCCGGCGTGCCGGGCGGGTCCTTGGGTTTTTCCAGGAAGCTGGTGACGCGGTCGGTGTCGTCGATGGCCATGACGCCGAAGGCCGAGGCCTCGGCCCGCGGGACGGTCAGGCAGCCGATGGTGACATCCGCGTCGGTGTCGCGGTGCTGGCGCAGCATCACCTCGTAATCCATCTTGTAGATGTGATCGCCCGCAAGGATCACGACGTAATCCACGTCGTAACTGTCGACGATGTCGATGTTCTGGAACACCGCGTCGGCGGTGCCCTGGTACCAGTGCACCTCGTCCACGCGCTGGGATGCGGGCAGGATGTCGAGGTATTCGTTGCGCTCGGCGCGGAAGAAGCTCCAGCCGCGCTGGCAGTGGCGGATGAGCGAATGCGCCTTGTATTGCGTGGCGATCGCCATCTTGCGGATGCCCGAGTTCAGCGCGTTCGAGAGCGCGAAGTCGATGATCCGGGCCTTGCCGCCGAAATAGACGGCGGGCTTGGCGCGCTTGTCGGTGAGCTGCATCAGGCGGCTTCCGCGCCCGCCCGCCAGCACGAAGGCCATGGAGCGTGAGACGAGCCTCTGCGAGGGTCCGGCCATTGTCTGTCTTCCTCCCGTTGGATGCGCCGCCTCCCCGCGGCGCTGGGTCTACTCGTCAGGTATCAGGAACAGCGTGGAGAGCGGCGGCAGGTAGACCTGTGCATGGGCGGGCTGGCCGTGGCTTTGGCCCTCTGTCGCCTCGATCCGGCCCATGTTGCCGCGGTCTTGCCCGCCATAAAGTTCTGCATCCGTGTTCAGCGCCTCGTGCCACGCGCCCGCGTGGGGCAGGCCGATGCGATAGGCGGGGCGCTCGACGGGGGTGAAGTTCGTCAGCATGACGACCGGCTTGTCATCCGGGCCGCCGCGCCTGATCCAGGCGATGACGGACTGGTCCGCATCGCCACCCTCGAGCCATTGGAAGCCGTCGGGCTCGGCGTCCTTCACGTGCAGCGCGGGCGTGCCGCGGTAGAGCGTGTTCAGATCGCGCACCAGCCGTTGCAGGCCGCGGTGCCCCGGATCGTCGAGGTGGTGCCAGCCGATCTCGGCGTCATGGTTCCACTCGGCGGCTTGCCCGAATTCCTGCCCCATGAAGAGAAGCTTCTTGCCCGGGTGCCCCCACATGAAGCCGTAATGGGCGCGCAGGTTGGCAAGCTTGGTGGCGTGGTCGCCGGGCATGCGGGTGTACATGCTGCCCTTGCCGTGGACGACCTCGTCATGGCTGATCGGCAGGACGAAGTTTTCCGAGAACGCGTAGTGCAGGCCGAAGGTCAGCTTCTCGTGATGGTACTTCCGGTTGACCGGGTCCTCGGCCATGTAGCGGAGCGTGTCGTTCATCCAGCCCATGTTCCACTTGAACCCGAAGCCGAGGCCGCCCTCGTGGACCGGGCCGGAGACCTTGGGAAAGGACGTGCTTTCCTCGGCCACCGTCATGATGCCGGGATGCGCGCCGTAGGCGGCCACGTTCATGGCCTTGAGAAAGTCGATCGCCTCGTAATTCTCGTTGCCGCCGTCCTTGTTGGGCACCCATTCCCCCTCGTCGCGGGAGTAGTCGCGGTAGAGCATCGAGGCGACAGCATCCACGCGCAGCCCGTCGACGTGGTATTCCTCGAGCCAATACAAGGCGTTGGCCGTGAGGTAATTCTTCACCTCGCGCCGCCCGTAATTGTAGATGAGCGTGTTCCAGTCGCGGTGGAAGCCTTCCTTGGGGTCGGCGTGCTCGTAAAGCGCCGTGCCGTCGAAACGGCCGAGGCCATGCGGATCGGTCGGGAAATGGCCCGGCACCCAGTCGAGGATCACGCCGAGCCCCGCCAGGTGCGCCGCGTCGATCAGGTCGCGGAACTCGTGCGGGGGGCCGTGGCGGATGGTGGGGGCGTAAAGCCCCACGGGCTGGTAGCCCCATGAGCCGTCGAACGGGTATTCGCTGACCGGCAGAAGCTCGAGGTGGGTGAAGCCCATCTCGGTGGCGTAGGCGACCAGCTCCTCGGCGGCTTCCTTGTAACTGATGCGGCGGCCATGCGCCTTGCGGCGCCAGCTGCCAAGGTGCACCTCGTAGATCGAAATGGGCGCGCTGCGCGATTGCGCCTGCGCGCGCGTCTCCATCCAGCCCGCGTCACGCCAGCCGTATCCGGCGATGTCGCGCACGACCGAGGCATTCTCGGGCGGGTGCTGCGAGCCGAAGCCGACCGGGTCGGCCTTGAGCGGCTGGGCCGTGCCGTCGGGGCCGAGGATCTCGTACTTGTAAGCCGCGGCTTCGCCGACGCCGGGCAGGAAGATCTCCCACACGCCCGTGGCACCCCGCTTGCGCATGACGTGGCGCCGCCCGTCCCATGCGTTGAACCCGCCCACCACCGAAACGCGCCGCGCGTTGGGGGCCCAGACCGCGAAATGGGTGCCGTGGACGCCGTCGTGCGTCATCACATGCGCGCCGAGCGCGTGCCAGAGCGCGTGGTGGGTGCCCTCGCCGATGAGGTATTCGTCGATCTCGCCCATGACGGGGCCGAAGCGGTAGGGGTCTTCCATCTCCCACATGGCGCCGTCGGCGCCCGCGGCGCGCAGCCCGTAGGGCGCATCGCCCGGCACCGAGCCATTGAACAGGCCGGGCGCGTCGGGCACCGGCGAGAGCGGGTAGGCCGCATCACCGATCACCGCGGCCATGCCGGCGGCACCCGGATCGAAGACGGTCACATGCCGCGCGTCTCCGGTGCCATGTGGGCCGAGAACGGAAAACGGGTCGACATGCGTACCCGTGAGGATGCGGGCCGCCTCCCCCGGCGGGGGGTGGGCGGCTGAGGCGGTTTCAGAGCCTGTTGACATGATCAAAACGCTACAGGACCGAGACCTGAGGTCAACCCGACCGCGCAACCGGGGCGGCGCCCCAGATGTCGGCCATATATCCCCGGATCGTCCGGTCGGACGAGAACCAGCCCGACCGCGCGGTGTTGAGCGCGGCCATCCGCGTCCAGTTGCCCGCATCGAGATAGGCCGCGTCGACCTCGCGCTGGGCGCGCCAGTAGTCGGTGAAATCCGAGCAGACGAGGAAGTAATCCGGCCCGCGCAGGTTGCCGGTGATGTCGTGGTAGCGGTCCGGCTCGCCGGTCGAGAATGCGCCGTCGTGGATCGCGTCGAGGGCTGCGGCAAGACGCGGGTCGGCGGCGATGGCGCGGGCGGCGTGATCCTCGATGGCGCGGCGGGCGACGACCTCTTCGGCGGTCATGCCGAAGAGGAAGAAGTTCTCGGCCCCCACATGCTCGCGGATTTCAACGTTGGCCCCGTCGAGCGTCCCGACCGTCAGCGCGCCGTTCAGCGCGAATTTCATGTTGCCGGTGCCCGAGGCTTCCTTGCCCGCGGTCGAGATCTGTTCGCTGAGGGCCGAGGCCGGGATCAGCCGCTCGGCGAGGGTCACGTTGTAGTTCGGTAGGAACACGACCTTGAGGAAGGGGCTGGTCACCGGGTCGGCGTTCAGCACGGCGGCGACATCGTTGATCAGGTGGATGATCTTCTTGGCGAAGACGTAGCCCGGCGCGGCCTTGCCGCCGAAGATCTTGACCCGCGGCGTCCAGCCCGCGTCGGGGTTGGCGCGGATCGCCTGCCACAGCGCCACCGCCTCGAGGATGTTGAGATGCTGGCGCTTGTATTCGTGGATGCGCTTGATCTGCACGTCGAACATCGCGTCGGGGTCGAGCGAAACCCCGTGCGTCTCGGCCACCCAGTTCGAGAGCGCCACCTTGTTGGCGCGCTTGGCCTCGGCCACGGCGTCGAGCACGGCGGCGTCACCCAGATGCGCCTCGAAGTCGGACAGGCGGTCGAGGTCGCCGACCCAGCCCTCGCCGATCGCGCTTGTGATGATCGAAGAGAGCCGCGGGTTGCAGGCATGCAGCCAGCGCCGCGGGGTCACGCCGTTGGTCTGGTTCACGATCCGGTTCGGATGCAGCGCGTGCAGGTCCTCGAACACGGTCTGTTTCATCAGCTCGGTGTGCAGCGCCGAGACGCCGTTCACGCGGTTGGCCATGATGAAGCTGAGCGCGCCCATGTTCACATGGCCGTCCGAGATGGCATGTGTCTCGCGCGCGGGGTGGGCGGTGGCATGCTCGGCGTCGATCCGCTCGATCAGCATCATGTGCCGCGGCAGAAGCCGCGACATGAGATCGACCGGCCATTTCTCCAGCGCCTCGGGCAGAAGCGTGTGGTTGGTGTAGTTCAGCACCCGCCGCGCGATGTCGAGCGCCTGCTCGAAGGGCAGGCCGCGCTCGTCATGCAGCAGCCGGACCAGTTCTGGCCCCGCGATGGCGGGGTGGGTGTCGTTGAGCTGGATCGCCACCTTGTCGGGCAGGGCGGTGATGTCGGCATGCTCGCTGTCGAAGCGGCGCAGGATGTCGTGCAGGCTGGCGGCGGTGAAGAAATACTCCTGCTTCAGGCGCAGTTCCTTGCCCGCCTCGGTCGTGTCGTCGGGGTAAAGGACGCGGCTGATGGAACGGGCCAGCATCTCGGGCGCGGCGGCGCCGACGTAATCGCCGTGGTTGAAGCGCTGCAGGTCCAGCGGGTCGACCGCCCGCGCGCCCCAGAGGCGAAGGGTGTTGGTCCAGCCCGCCTGCCAGCCGACGACGGGGGTGTCATAGGCCTCGGCCAGGACGGCCTCGGAGGGGGTCCAGACCATGCGGCCCTCCGCGCCATCGGTGACATGGCCGCCGAAGCCGATGCGGTAGAGCGTTTCGGGGCGCTCGAATTCCCAGGCGTGGCGCTGTTGCAGCCAGGTTTCGGGGTCCTCGACCTGCCGACCCTCGTCGAAGCTTTGCCGGAAGAGGCCATGCTCGTAGCGGATACCGTAGCCCATCGCGGGGCAGGCGAGGGTGGAGAGCGATTCGAGGAAGCAGGCCGCGAGACGGCCGAGCCCGCCGTTGCCCAGCGCCGCGTCGGGTTCGTCATGGAGCACCGCCTCGAAGTCGAGGCCAAGCCCCTCGATCGCGGCTTTCGCCTCGGCATCGGCGCGCAGGTTGACCAGCGCGTCGCCCAGCAGGCGCCCGATCAGGAACTCCATCGACAGGTAATAGACCCGTTTTGCGCCAGCGGTGTAGGCAGCGCGGGTCGAGGCGAACCAGCTGTCCACGATGCGGTCACGCACGGCAAAGCTGAGCGCCAGCCGCCAGTCATGCAACGTGGCATGTGCCGCGTCCTTGCCGATGGTATAGCCCAGATGGCGCAGGATCGCGTCCTGCATTCCCGCGGTCCCGCGGGCGTCCTGATAGGTCATGGTCCCTGCCTCGTGACTGGCACGTGTTAGCGCTAACTACCCTTCTCCGCCGGAAATTGAAAGCGCTTTGGATCACGGTCCCAACTCCAATGCGCCACCCTGCGGGGGATCCCGTCAAAGCTGTCATTCCGGGCGGCAGCGTCAAGCCCTCTTGCATTGCCGGCGCGGGCGGGGTTCTGTCGCGCGCCATGAGAGACATCACGCCTTCCACCGCCGCGGTCAGCGACGCCGAGCTTTACGAGATGCGCGCGCTGCGCAGCGCCGAGGACCTCTGGCCGATGCTCGAGGCGCTCTACGGCGCGCAGCCGGGCTATGACACCTTCCGCGCTGATCTGACCCGCGCCATGCGCGCAGCCTGGGAGGCGCGGCCGCCCGAGTTGAAGCGGCTCGACCTGGCCCGCGACCTGGAGCCCGACTGGTTCCAGCGCCCCGGCATGGTCGGCTATGTCTTCTACATCGACCGGTTCGCGGGCGATCTGAAAGGGGTGCGCGAGCGGCTCGACTACCTGGCCGATCTGGGCGTGACCTACATCCATTTCATGCCTTGCCTGAAGCCGCGCGAGGGCGACAACGACGGCGGCTACTCGGTGCAGGATTACCGCCAGATCGCGCCGCGCCTGGGCACGATGGCGGATTTCGAGGAGACGGTGGCAGCCGCCCGCGCCCGCGGGATGAGCGTATGCATCGACATGGTGCTGAACCACACCGCCAAGGAACACGACTGGGCGCGGCGCGCGCGGGCGGGCGAGGCGGCGTATCTCGACTATTACCTGACCTTCCCCGACGACACGCTGCCGCAGGAGTACGAGGAAACCGCGCACGAGGTCTTTCCGGCCCATGCGCCGGGGAATTTCACCTGGTACGAGGACATGAGCCGATGGGTCTGGACCTCGTTCAACGAACACCAGTGGGATTTGAACTGGGCCAATCCGCGGGTCTTCCTCGAGATGGCCGAGGTGATGCTCTTCCTCGCCAACCGCGGCGTCGAGGTGCTGCGCTTCGACGCGGTCGCCTTCCTGTGGAAGCGGCTTGGCACGCGCTGCCAGTCGGAGCCCGAATGCCACATGATCCTGCAAGCCTTGCGCGCGATCAGCCGGATCGTCACGCCCTCGGTGATCCACCTGGAGGAGGCGATCGTGGGCCCCGCCGAGATGCTGCCCTATCTCGGGCGCGGCATCCATGACGGCAAGGAAGGCAACCTCGCCTATCACAATTCGCTCATGGTGCAGATCTGGTCGGCGCTGGCGTCGCGTGACGTGCGGTTGATGAGCCATGTGCTGGGAACCCATTTTCCGCCCGTTCTCAACAACGCGACCTACGCCAATTACCTGCGCTGCCACGACGATATCGGCTGGGCCGTGACCGACGAGGACGCGAGCGCCGTGGGGCTGAACGGGGCGCTGCACCGGGCCTTCCTGTCGGATTTCTACGAGGGGATCTTTCCCGGCAGCTTCGCGCGCGGAGAGTTGTTCCAGCACGACCCAGAGACCGGCGACAAGCGCATCAGCGGCAGCTGCGCCTCGCTTGCTGGCGTCGAGAAGGCGCTGGAGGCGGGCGACCCCGTGGCGCTGGACCGTGCCATCGACCGGGTGCTGATGGGCCATGCGCTGATCGCCTCGTTTGGCGGTATCCCCCTGATCTACATGGGCGACGAGCTGGGGATGCTGAACGATTACGGCTACACCGGTTACGCGCCCCATGCCCATGACAGCCGCTGGCTGCATCGCCCGCTGATGGACTGGGCGCGGGTGGAGGAGGCGCGGACCGACCCGGCCTCGGTGCCTGCGCGCCTGCTGACCGGCATCAAGGCGATCATGACGCGGCGGGCGGCCACGCCCGAGATCCACGGCGCGACCCCGACCGAAGTGCTCGACACCGGCCACCGCGCGCTTTTCGCCTTCGCGCGGCGGGCCGCGACGGGGCCGCTGATCTGCGTCTTCAACTTCTCCGAACAATGGCAGAGCCTGCCGCTGGACTGGGCCGCCCTGAATGGCGCGACGGTGTTCGAGGATGCGCTGTCGCGCGCGCCGGTCGGCGACGGCAACGGGCGCATCCCCCTGCCGCCCTACGCACGGCTCTGGCTGCGCTAGGCGCGCTGCCGCCGGGACGGACCCCGAGAGGAGACAGACCATGCCCCACCCGCTCGTGACCGAGGCCGACATCGCCGCTTACGCCCGCGACGGCGCGGTGCTGATCAAGGGGTTGTTCGCCGATCACGTCGAAAGCTTGCGCGCGGGCGTTGCCCGCAACATGGAGGCACCGGGCCCCTATGCCGCCGAGAACCTCAAGCCGGGCGAGGGCGGGCGCTTCTTCGACGATTACTGCAACTGGCAGCGCATCCCCGAGTTCGAAGAGGTGATCCACGCCTCTCCGGCCGCTGAAGTCGCCGCCGAGCTCATGGGTGCAACCCGTGTGCAGCTGTTCCACGACCATGTCCTTGTGAAGGAGCCGGGCACCTCCAAGCCCACGCCCTGGCACCAGGACGGACCCTATTACTTCGTCGAGGGGCGGCAGACCGTCAGCTTCTGGTCGCCGCTCGACCCGGTGACGACGGCCAGCCTGCGCTGCGTGGCGGGCTCGCATCTCTGGCCGCGGCCCGTGTTGCCGACGCGCTGGCTGGCCGAGACGAGCTTCTACCCCAACGAGGCCGATTACATGCCCGTCCCCGACCCGGACGCGGAGGGGATGGAGGTGCTGGAGTGGGAGATGGAGCCGGGCGACGCGGTCGCCTTTCACTTCATGTCGCTGCATGGCGCGCGCGGCAACGAGACGACCGCGCGCAGGCGGGCGTTTTCGCTGCGCCTCGTGGGCGATGATGCGCGCTACGTGGAGCGGCCCGGCCGCACCTCGCCGCCCTTTCCCGGCCATGACATGGTGCCGGGGCAGGTGCTGCGCGAGGATTGGTTCCCGGTCATCTGGCCGCGTCCCGCGGCCTGAGGGCGGGGGCAAGGCGCGTCGACGCGCCTTGTGAAAGCGCCTTGCAAGGCGCTTTGGAACGCGATTTCAAGATCGCGTGGACAAGCCCGTTCGAACGGGCTTGCCACGCCCGGTCTCAGCCGTAAAGCCCGGCCACCCGCCCGCGCAGCTGCACCAGCGCCAGCACGGTGTCGATCGTCGGCGTGGCGGTTCCCGTCACGCGGCCCAGCTCCTGCACCGAGCCCAAGAGCGCGTCGATCTCCATCGGCCTCCCTGCGTCGAGGTCCTGCAGCATCGAGGTCCGGTGCGCGCCCACGGCGGCACCGCCCTCGATCCGGCGGTCCACGTCGATGGGGAACTTCACGCCGAGGCCTTCGGCGATCTCCTGCGCCTCCAGCATCATGTTGCGCGCCACCTCCCGCGTGCCGGGATCGGTGCAGAGCACGTCCAGCGTGGCATGGGTCAGCGCCGAGATCGGGTTGAACGACAGGTTCCCCCAGAGCTTCACCCAGATCTCGTCGCGCAGCTTGGGCCGCACGGGGGCCTTCAGCCCGGCTGCCGCCAGCGCCTGGCTCAGCCGCGTGGCGCGCTCGGATTTCGAGCCATCGGGTTCGCCGAGGCTGAAGCGGTTCCCCTCGATATGCTTGACGACCCCGGGCTCGATCACCTCCGCCGCAGGATACACCACGCAGCCCAGCACCCGGTCCGGGCCGAACCCGTTCCATTGCGCGTCGCCCGGGTCGACCGAGGCGAGCCGCGTCCCTTCGAGCGGGCCACCGATCTTGTGGAAATACCACCATGGCACGCCGTTCACGCCCGACACGATCGTCGTCTCCGGCCCGATCAGGGGCTGCATCTTGTCCACCACCGGGGGCACCGAATGCGCCTTGAGCGTGACGATGATGTAATCCTGCGGCCCGAGGGCGGCCGGATCGTCCGAGGCATTGACGGGGAAGGTCTTCGTCTCGCCCTCCTCGATCAGGGTCAGGCCATTGGCCTTCATCGCCGCCAGGTGCGGGCCGCGGGCGACGAGGCTTACCTCGGCCCCCGCTTCGGCCAGTTTCGCGCCCATGTAGCCGCCGATCGCGCCGGCCCCGAAAATGCAGATCTTCATGTCTCGTCCCTCGTGCCGCGCCGCGTCACCTGCGACCGGCCCTTGCCTTCATCTTTCCGAAAATACGCCGGGGCTCCGGGGGGCGTCGTCTATTGGGCTCGAACCAATGGCGCCCAATGGACGCCCCCCCGGCGGGTCGCCCGCGCAGCGGGCAAAACCCCCATCACGCCTCTTCGACCAGCCCCAGCTTCTCGGCCAGCCCGATCCGCTGCAACTTGCCCGTCGCCCCCTTCGGGATCTCGTCCAGGATCACCACCTTGCGCGGCACCTTGAACCCCGCCAGCCGTTCGCCCGCGAAGCCGCGGATATCGGCCTCGCTGGCCTCTTGTCCTTCCTTCAGCACAACGGCCGCGCCCACCTCCTCGCCCAGCTTGGGATGGGGGATGGCGAAGGTCACCACTTGCGCGATCGCCGGATGCGCGGACAGCACGCCATCGACCTCCAGCGGAGAGACCTTTTCGCCCCCGCGGTTGATGATCTCCTTCAGGCGGCCCGTCAGCGTCAGGTAGCCCTCGTCGTCGAAGGTGCCCTGGTCGCCCGTGCGGAACCAGCGCTTGCCGTCGGCCATGAAGAAGTTCTTGGCATTGGCCTCGGGGTTGCCCTCGTAGCCGGGCGTCACGTTCGGGCCCGAGATCACCACTTCGCCCACACCGCCCTCGAGCAGGCGGTCCTCGATCTCATGGGCGATCCGCACCAGCGGACCGGCCTCGACGCCGACGGACCCCGGCTTCTGCGCGCGCGGCGGAAGGGGATTGGAGGCCATCTGGTGGGTGGCCTCGGTCATGCCGTAGCCCTCGATAACCGGCGCGTTGAAAGTGGCGGCGAGCGCCTCCATCACGGGGCCGGGCAGCGAGGCGGAAGAGGAGCGCAGGAAGCGCAGGGGCACGTTCTTGATGGTCTCCGCATTGCGCGAGGCACGCGCGAGGATCGTCTGGTGCATGGTCGGAACGGCGGTGTACCAGGAGGGGCGCGCCTCCTCCATCCAGCCGAAGAACTTCATCGCGTCAAAGCCCGGCGCGCACCAGACCGAGCCACCCGCTGCGAGGCTGGAGGAGACGGCGGCGATCAGTCCGTGGATATGAAAGAGCGGCATCACGTTCAGGCAGCGGTCTGCAGGCGTCAGCGCCAGAGAGGCGCCGATGTTGCGGGCCGAGGCGGCGACGTTCGATTGCAGGAGCGGCACGATCTTGGGCCGCGAGGTCGTGCCCGAGGTGTGCAGGATCAGCGCCACGTCATCGGGGGCGGGGGCGGCGGTGTCGGCCTCGCCCGCATGCCCCTCGGGCGTCAGGGTGAAGACACCCGCCGGGTCGGCGGCGTCGAAGGAGAGCCGGATCACAGACAGGCCCAGGCGGGCGGCGGCGGCATGGGCGGGGCCGGCCTCGCCCTCGGCGAGGATGATCGCCTTGGCCTTGAGGTCCTCGAGGTAGAAGGCGAACTCGTCTTCCTTGTAGGCGGGGTTGAGCGGGCAGGTGGTCGCCACGCCCGCCACGGTGACGAAGGCCACGGCCATCTCCGGCCCGTTCGGCAGCACGATGGCGACGCGGTCGCCGCGTCCGACGCCTGCGGCATGGAGCGCGTTCTTCACGCGGGCGGCCTGGGCCGCCAGCCCCGCGAAGTCGAGCCAGTCGCGGCCCGGTGCCCCGATCGCGGGCGTGCCCGCATCCTGAGCCGCGATGAGCGCGGCCAAAGTCTCGGTCATGGATGTCCCTCCCCTCGGTCGTCCGCCTCTGCCCGAACGATCCGCCTTATCTAGCGTGCCGGACCACCAAGGCCAGACGCGCGCGAAATAGTGTTGCACAATACTGCGCATGGATTGTCAATTGTTGCAAAGCAGGTCTCCCGCGGCGCGACGGTGCCCGACGCCCGAGGCAACCGTGCATCGCCCCCGATGACCCTGGACAACCGCGCGCATCTGCCGATGCGGCTGGAGCGGCTGACCGGATGACGGGGCCGGTCGGGCCTGAGATCGGGATCAAGCCGTACGATTGCCGCGGGCAGGTCCGCGGACAGCAACAATATGCGGCAGCTGGATGTTTCGGTGGCCGACGCTGTTGCACCGGGCGCGCGGGGGATCGACGCGCCGGAT
>CBFIFZ010000080.1:0-12300 GCA_965661995.1 Roseicyclus sp. | reverse complement strand
CGGTCAACGTCTCCTCGCCCAACACCGAACGCCTGCGCGAGTTGCAGGGGCGCGCGGCGCTCGAAGGGCTGTTGGCGGGCGTGATGGAGGCCCGCGCGGGGCTGGCGCGGCCGATCCCGGTCTTCCTCAAGATCGCACCGGACCTGGCGGGCGACGAGTTGGCCGAGATCGCCGAGGTGGCGCTGGCCTCGGGCGTGGCGGGGGTCATCGCGACGAACACGACGCTGTCGCGCGACGGGCTGGCTAGTCGGCACCGCGGCGAGGCGGGGGGGCTTTCGGGCCAGCCGCTGTTCGAGGCATCGACGCGGGTGCTGGCGCGGCTCTACCGGCTGACCGATGGGCGGTTGCCGCTTATCGGCGTGGGGGGCGTGTCGAGCGCCGAACAGGCATGGGAGAAACTGCGCGCAGGCGCCACGGCGGTGCAGCTTTATACGGGTCTCGTCTATGGCGGACTGACCCTGGCCGTACGGATCGCGGAAGGGCTGGACCGACGCTGCCAAGCCGAGGGCGTGGCACGGATCGGCGATGTGACCGGCACAGGGGTGGACGCATGGACCTGACGCTCTGGCACAACTCGCGCTGCTCGAAGTCTCGCGCAGCACTCGCGTTGCTGACCGAGCGAGGGCTGCAGCCCACGGTGCGGCTTTACCTGAAGGAGCCGCCGACGGAAGACGAGATCGTCGAGCTGCTGCGGGGCCTCGAGGTTCCGGCGATCGGTCTCGTGCGGACCGGTGAGCGCGTGTTCCGCGACCTCGACCTCGCCGACGGCGACGACACCGCGCTTGTCGCCGCCATGGCCGCCCATCCTATCCTGATCGAACGGCCGATCCTCGTGGCGGGCCGTCGCGCCATCATCGGACGGCCGCCGGAAAAGATCCTCGACCTGCTCTGAGCGCTGAGGGAGCGCTGCCGCGCGTCTCGGCCTTCGGCCTCCGTCAGCGACGGCGGTGGCACCGCTGACGCGGTGCGGCTGCGCCCGGGTTTCCGACGGAGGGCGCGGGGACGTGACGTCGGGTTTGCATATTTTTGGAAAGATGAAGGCGGGCGTGCCGCGGGTTAATGGGCCGCGTCGCGTTCGAGGGCGGGGTAGCGCAGGCCGAGGGTCAGGCCGCGCAAGAGGAAGAAGCCCGTGAGCGCGGCCCAGAGGCCGTGGTTGCCGAAGGCGGGCATCAGGAGCGCGACAAGGACGGCGTAGCCCGCGAAGCTCAGCGCCATCATGTTGCGCATGTCGCGGGTGCGGGTCGCGCCGATGAAGATGCCGTCGAGCATCCAGGAGGCGCAGCCGATCAGCACGGCAAGCGCGATCCAGGGCAGGAAGGCGCGCGCCTCGGCCCGGACGCCTTCGGCCGTGGTCATCAGGTCGATCAACGCGCCGCCCCCGAGCGTGAAAGCGAGCGCCAGCGCCGCGCAGATGCCGAGGCCCCAGATGCTGGTGAGGATCGCCGCGCGCCGGATGCGCTCGCGCGCCCTTGCGCCCACGGCCTGGCCCACCAGCGCCTCGGCGGCGAAGGCGAAGCCGTCCATCGCGTAGGAGGTGACGTAGACGAACTGGATCAGGACCTGGTTCGCGGCGAGGGTTACATCGCCGAAATCGGCCCCGAAGAAGAGGAAGGACGAGAAGCCCAGCAGCAGCAGGACCGAGCGGATCAGGATGTCGGTGTTCACCGCCGCCATCCGCGACAGGATCACCCGGTCGAAGATGCGCGCCCAGTCGCGCCAGTCGGGCACCGCGAAGGCGCGGCGGCAGAGCCAGAGGCCGAGGACGAGGCCCGACCATTCCGCGAGGAAGGTGGCGAGCGCCACGCCCTCGACGCCGAGGTCGAGGCCGAGCACGAACCAGATGGAGAGCACCGCGTTCAACCCGTTCTGCCACAGCTGCAGCGCAAGGACGGCGCCGGTGCGTTCCTGCGCGATGAGCCAGCCGAGGATGCCGTAGATCGCGATGGCGGCCGGCGCCGAGAAGATGCGCACCTGCAGGTAGGCGCGCACGAGGCTTTCGACCTCGGGGCTGGCGGGCGAGAGGGCGAGGGCCGCGGCGAAGATCGGCATCTGCAGAAGCATCAGCGCAAGGCCGGCCGCGCCGCCGATCAGCAGGACGCGGGTGAGAAGCGCCGCGACCTCGGCCCGGTCGCCCGCGCCCAGCGCCTGCGCGGCGAGACCCACTGTGCCCATGCGCAGGAACCCGAAGGCCCAGTAGATCGAGGTCAGGATGACCGCGCCGAGGCCCACGGCGCCGATGGGTGCCGGGTCGCCCAGCTGGCCCACGACCGCGGTGTCGACCACGCCCAGAAGCGGGATCGTCGCGTTCGACAGCACCACCGGAAGCGCGATCTTCAGCACGCGCCTGTGCGTGAGCGGCGCGCCCGCGGCGGTCTCAGCCATCGCGGGACGGCATCAGGAAATGCCCCGTGGCCTGCGCGAAAAGGCGCTGGCGCTGGTCCTGCCAGGCCTCGACATGGACGCTGGCATAGCGCCGCCCCTGCCGGTTCACCCGCGCCCGCGCATAGGCGTCGCGCGGCAGACCCGAGCGGAGGTAGTCGACGGTGAAGTCGATGGTCTTGGGCAGGCGCGGCAGGGTCTCGGGCGTGAGCGCGTCGGGGTCGATCCGCCCCTCCTCCACGTCGTCCCAGAGCATGTTGAAACTCAGCTCCATGATCGCCGTCACCTCGAGGAACGAGGCGATGGCGCCGCCGTGCAGCGCGGGCAGAAGCGGGTTGCCGATCAGCTTGTCGTCGTAGTTCAGCACCGCGGTCAGCTCGTCCCCCCGGCGGTCGAAGCTGACGCCGAGAAAACCGATGTAGGGCACGCCGCCCACCAGCGCGGCCAAGGTCCGGTCGCGGCGCTGCTTGATGACGGCGACGGGTTCGGGGCGGGGCCGCGTCACGGGAGGACCTCGGCCTTTACGCGCTCGACGGTGAAGGCGCCGGTGGCGGTGGCGACCGGGCGGTCCTCGTCCTCGTCCCAGGCGGTGGCGCGCACGAAGGCAACCGAACGGGTGAGGTGGTAGCACTCCGCCCGCGCGGTGATGCGCTGGCCGGGGGCGGCGGCGCGCATGTAGTCGATGCGCAGGTCGATCGTGGCAGTGCCCGCCAGCGCCTCGGGGTGGCTCATCACCGCGGCGCCGCCGCAGGTGTCCATCAGCGCCGAGACGGCGCCGCCGTGGATCACGCCGGTCTTGGGATCGCCCACCAGCCTGTCCGACCAGGGCATCGAGATCACAGCGATGCCGTTGCCGATCTCCTCGAGCTGCATCTGCAGCGCCTGCGAGAAAGGGATCGCCTCGATGAATTGCCGCGCGATGCGCGCCTTGTCTTCCGCCGTTGCGGTCATGCCAGCCGTCCTTGCCATCGCGCCAGAGTGTCTCCGCTGGCCGCGGCGGGCGCAAGGGCGCGGAGTGCTTTTCCCGCGGCGTCATGCCCGGTATGATGGCACCGGACGGCAGAACCGCGGGGGGACCGATGGGAGACGAGGCCCGGCTCAGCTTCAAGGAGATGTGCGCGCGCTTCGACGTGACGCCGCGGACACTCAGGCATTACGAGTACATCGAGTTGCTCTTTCCCGAGCGGGAAGGCCGCGCGCGGTTCTACGGCCCGCGCGAGGTGGCGCGGATGACCCTGATCATGCGCGGGCGCCGCTGGGGCTTCGCGCTCGAGGAAATCCGGCAATGGCTCGAGATGTACGATGCCGACCCCCAGGGCGGCGCGCAGCGCAAGGCCTGGCTCGCGCTGGCCGACCGGCAGCTCGACGAGTTGCGCCAGAGGCGCGACGAACTGGACGAGATCATCGACGAGCTGAAGAGCATGCGCGACAGGACCGAAGCGTCCTGGAGCTGACGCGTTTTCGCGAAGCGCGAACCCGCGCCGCGCGCCCGACGATGCGGCCCTCGCCCATCCCGGATGTTCGAATGTTGCGCTTTCCCCAGCGTCACCTTTCCTGACGTTTCGTCAAGGATCAAAGTGACGTGACGTCCCGTTTACGTCAACGTCATCTTGTCTTGTAATAAGAAGGCCGACTCGCACATCAGACCGGCCAGTGACCCCAATGTTCGACATGGACGACCCGATCATGACCGACCACGACGTGATGACCATCCGCCAGATGTGCGACGCCTACGAGGTGACGCCGCGCACGCTTCGCTTCTACGAGCAGAAGGAACTGCTGTTCCCGATCCGCGAGGGTCAGAAGCGGCTCTTTACCCGGCGCGACCGGGCGCGGCTCACGCTGATCCTGCGCGGCAAGCGCTTCGGCTTCAGCCTCGAGGAAATCCGCCAGTTGCTCGACCTCTATTACGTGGGCGACCAGCAGGCCACGCAGCTCAGACGCACGCTCGACATCGCGCGCGACCGGCTGACCGACATGGAGCGGCAGCGCGCCGAGCTCGATGTCGCGATCAACGACCTTTTGAGCCAGATGAGCCTCGTCGAGGACATGCTGGACACCCTCGGCAGCGCTCGCGACGCGGCCGAGTGACGAGACCGCAAGACCAAAGGGACCCTTCGGGAGGACGACAATGCCCAGCTACACCCCCCCCACCAAGGACATGCAGTACATCCTTCACGACGTGCTGAAGGTGACCGAGGCCGGCATCCCCGGCTACGACGAGATCGAGCGCGACTTCACCGCGGCGATCCTCGAGGAAGCCGGCAAGATCGCGGCCGAGGTGCTGTCGCCCCTGAACCCCGTCGGCGATACCGAAGGCTGCCGGATGGAGAACGGCGTGGTCTACACACCCACCGGCTTCAAGGATGCCTTCGCGCAGATGCAGGCGGGCGGCTGGCCGGGCATCGACATGCCCGAGGAGTTCGGCGGCCAGGGCATGCCCTACGTGCTGGGCACCGCCGTGGGCGAGTTCTTTTCCTCCGCCAACCAGGCCTTCACCATGTACCAGGGCCTGACCCATGGCGCGGCCTCGACCATCATGGCGCATGGCACCGAGGAGCAGAAGGCGACCTATCTCCACAAGATGGTCGCCTGCGACTGGACCGGCACGATGAACCTGACCGAGCCGCATTGCGGCACCGACCTCGGGCTGATGCGCACCAAGGCCGAGCCGCAGGACGACGGCAGCTACAAGATCACGGGGCAGAAGATCTTCATCTCGGCGGGCGAACACGACATGGCCGAGAACATCGTCCACCTCGTGCTGGCGAAAATCCCCGGCGGGCCCGAGGGGATCAAGGGCGTCTCGCTCTTCATCGTGCCGAAGTTCCTCGTGAACGAGGACGGCAGCCTCGGCCCGCGCAACGGCGTCTCCTGCGGCAAGATCGAGGAGAAGATGGGCATCCACGGCAACGCCACCTGCGTGATGAACTACGACGAGGCCACCGGCTACCTGCTGGGCGAGGCGCACAAGGGCATGCGCGCCATGTTCACCATGATGAACGAGGCGCGGCTGGGCGTGGGCATGCAGGGGCTCTCCCAGGCCGAGATCGCGTTCCAGAACGCGCTGGCCTATGCCAAGGACCGTTTGCAGGGCCGCGACGTGACCGGCCCGGCGAACCCGAACGGCCCGGCCGACCCGCTGATCGTGCATCCCGACATCCGCCGCAACCTGATGGAGCAGAAAAGCTTCACCGAGGGTGGCCGCGCCTTCCTGCTCTGGGGGGCCACGCTGATCGACCGCGCCCATCGCGGGCAGGATGCGGCGGCCGACGGCCTGGTCTCGCTGCTGACGCCGGTGATCAAGGGCTTCCTGACCGACAAGGGCTTCGACATGACGGTGCAGGCCCAGCAGATCTACGGCGGGCACGGCTACATCGAGGAATGGGGCATGTCGCAATACGCCCGCGACGCCCGCATCGCGATGATCTACGAAGGCGCGAACGGCGTTCAGGCGCTCGACCTGGTGGGCCGCAAGCTGACGCAGGACGGCGGCAAGCATGTGATGGCCTTCTTCGACCTCGTGAAATCCTTCTGCAAGGATGCGGGCACGACCGATGGCATGGCCGAATTCGTCGAGCCGCTGAAGCGCGCGTCGAAGGACCTTCAGGCCGCAGGCATGTATTTCATGCAGGAAGGCATGAAAAACCCCAACGCGGCGCTCTCGGGCAGCTACGATTTCATGCACCTCTTCGGGCATGTCTGCCTCGGGCTGATGTGGGGGCGGATGGCCGAAACCTCGCTCGAGGCGCTGGCCGCGGGCACCGAGGACCCGGTGTTCCACGAGACCAAGCTCGCCACCGCGCGCTTCTACATGGCCCGCCAGTTGCCGATGACGGCGACGCATCTCGCGCGCATCCAGTCCGGCGCGGAACCGGTCATGGCGCTCGACGCCGCGAATTTCTAAGGTCGGACGGGGCAGCGCGGGAGGGCGCCGCCCCCACACCGGCCCACGGGAGGAACATGATGCCCAAGCGCCTGCGGCTTACGCGCCGCCCCAACATCGCGATGAGCGAGGATGGCTACCGCAAGCTGCGCGCCCTTTCACAGGAAGCGGGGCTGGATGACGGGGAATTCCTGTCCTTTCTCTTCGAGCACTGGGGCAGCGTGATCAACGAGGAGAAATTCGTCGCGCGGATCAGGCTGTTCAATGCCGAGCTGGAGGAGCGCAAGAGGTGAACCGCGGCACACCCGTCTCCGGCGACACCGCGCCTGGCCGAGGTCGCGATGCATATTTGGAGAAAGATGAAGGGAAGGGTCATCCCCTTGCCTGGCACGGCGCGCCACCTTCGACGTCGCAGGGGCGGGCGCCGGTTAACCTTAATGGACCGTTTAACCTTAATGGAACGTGATGAGCCTTCATCTTTCCAAAAATATGCACGGCGCGACGCTGATGCCGGGCAGGACATGAGGATAGGGACATGACCAACACGCTTTTCTGCTTCGGGGAATCCGGCAATGCCTACAAGGCGGCGCTGGCGCTGGAGCTGGCCGGTGTCGACTGGACGCCGCGCCATGTCGATTTCTTCAAGGGCGAGGCGCGCGGCCCGGAGTTTCGGGCGATCAACCCGATGGGAGAGGTGCCCGTGCTGGACGCGGGCGGCCTGATCCTGACGCAATCGGGCGTGATCCAGGATTGGGTGATGGACGAGACCGGCCGCCTCTGCGGTGACGGGTCCAAGGCCACGCGGCGCGAGATCCTGCGCTGGACGATCTTCGACAACCAGAAGGTCTCGGGCCAGGCGGGGACGTTGCGGTTCCTGATGAATTTCCTGCCCGAAGACAAGCGCCCGGCCGAGGTGATCGGCTGGCTGTCGGGCAGACTGAAGGCCGCGCTCACGGTGCTGGAGGGCGAGTTGGCCAGCCGCGACTGGCTGGTGGGCGACACGCTCACCTGCGCCGACATCTCCTGTGCGGGATATCTCTTCTACGAAGAGCCTTTCACCTTCGACCGCGCCGATTACCCGGCGATCGATGCCTGGCTGGACCGCATCGCGGCGACACCGGGCTGGAAACACCCTTACGAGCTGATGCAGCGGGCCTTTCCCGCCAACTGACCAGAGGACGACAGATGACCGACGCCTATATCTACGACGCGATCCGCACGCCGCGCGGCAAGGGCCGCAAGGACGGCGCGCTGCACGAGGTGACCGCGGCGCGGCTCTCGGCCTTCACGCTCAACGCGCTGAAGGAGCGCAACAATCTCGACGGGCACGCGGTCGAGGACGTGATCTGGGGCAATGTCACGCAAGTAATGGAACAGGGCGGCTGCCTTGCGCGGACCGCCGTTCTCGCCTCCGACCTCGACGAGCGTATCCCGGGCCTTGCGATCAACCGCTTCTGCGCAAGCGGGCTCGAGGCGGTGAACCTCGCCGCGAACCAGGTCAGGGGCGGCGCGGGTGCCGCCTATATCGCGGGCGGGGTCGAGATGATGGGCCGCGTCGCCATGGGCAGCGACGGGGCGGCGATCGCCGTCGACCCGTCGATCGCGATGAACACCTATTTCGTGCCGCAGGGCATCTCGGCCGACATCATCGCGACGGAATACGGGTTCTCGCGCGACGATGCCGACGCGCTGGCCGTCGAAAGCCAGAAGCGTGCCGCGACGGCGTGGAATGAGGGCCGCTTCGCCAGGTCGGTGGTGCCGGTGACCGACATCAACGGGCTGACCATCCTCGATCGTGACGAATACATGCGCCCCGGCACCGACATGCAGAGCCTTGGCGCGCTGAAGCCCTCCTTCAAGGAGATGGGCGAGGTCATGCCGGGCTTCGACCAGGTCGCGCTGATGAAGTATCCGCACCTGGAGGCGATCAACCACGTCCACCACGCCGGCAACTCCTCGGGCATCGTCGACGGGTCGGCGGCGCTTCTGATCGGCAACAGGGAATTCGGCGAGGCTTACGGCCTGACGCCCCGCGCGCGCATCCGGGCGACCGCCAAGATCGGCACCGATCCGACGATCATGCTGACCGGCCCCGTGCCCGCGACCGAGAAGATCCTCGCCGACAGCGGCATGTCGATCGGCGACATCGACCTTTTCGAGGTGAACGAGGCGTTCTCCTCCGTCGTGCTGCGCTTCATGCAGGCCTTCGACGTGGACCACGACCTCGTCAACGTGAACGGCGGCGCCATCGCCATGGGCCACCCGCTGGGCGCGACCGGCGCGATGATCCTCGGCACGCTGCTCGACGAGCTGGAGCGCACGGGAAAGGGCACGGGGCTCGCCACGCTCTGCGTCGCGTCGGGCATGGGCGCGGCCACGATCATCGAGCGCGTGTGACATGCGACCGCAAATCCACAGTCGCGCAGATTGCTGTGAAACTGCAAAACAGGCAAAGTTGACAATAGGCATGGCCGATGGCTACCAGAGTTTCAAATGGAGAGTGCCAGAGCCAAGAAAACCCGCCGCAAACGGGCGTCGGCAGACTCTGGCGCAAGGTCGTCCATGCCAGATACGAGTGAGTCATGCCCGTTGCCATTTACCAGTCCACGCTGGACGCCATAATCGCCGCAATCATGACGGAAGACCTTGTGGCGCTTCATCGCCTGATCGGCTTGCCGCATTTCATAAGCACGGGCTCGGCACAGGTGATCATCACCACGGTCGAGGAACTGGACATGGTGTTGTGCGACTACCGTGCGCAGCTGCGACGGCAAGGCGTCACCGAGTATCGGCGCACCTGCCTGAAGGCGGAGTTTCAAGCGAACGATCCCGACATGATCGTGGGCATGCACCGCTCGGAGATCATGTCGAACGGGACATACGTGGTGCAGCCGTTCATTTCCCACGTGGCCCTCATGAAGATCGAGGGCGCGTGGAAGGTCGTGTGGGAACAGGCCGACGTCGACCAGACCCACCTGGAGATGCTCAACCCGGAAATGGCCCTGGCGCAGGAAAAAATGCACCGGGCGATGGCCGAGCGCAGCACGGCCAGCCTGCGCAACGCCTAGCTCATGAGGCGAACGGGGCATTTCCGGCATTGCGCGAACCAGTGTACGGCCATGACCGTAACGCTAGAGACCGGCGTTCCGTTGTAATGCCGAAACGCCAGTACCAGGATTACCTCGACGTTGTCACCCGGGCCTTGTTGGACGGGGATCTCGCGACGATGCTACGGCACGTGGCCCTCCCCTTCATGATATCGACGCGCAGTTACCGGGTCGTCGTCACCTGCACGGAAGAACTGGACCTCTTCGTTTCCGACCTCAGGGCGTTGCTGGTCGAGCACAAGGTGACGCTTTACCGGCGCACCTGTATCGAGGCCCGTTTTGTCGATGCCTCACGCAACACGATCATCGGCACTCACCTCACCGAAGCGTTCACCGACGACGGGCCGGCCATGCCCGGCAATACCGGCAGCATGGCGCTGCTCCGCATCGACGGGGTCTGGAAGGCGATCTGGCTCGACTCCCGTGTCAACGACAACGTGGTCGCGATGCTGAGCGAGGATGTTTCCAAAGCGCAGGCCAAGACGCGGCTCATCTCGGAAATGAGCAGCCACCCGCGCCGCTACCCCAAGAAGGGATCAAACCAATGACCGATTTCACGATGGAAAAGGGCGCCGATGGCGTCGCCGTCATCACCTGGGACCTGCCCGGCAAGTCCATGAACGTGCTGCGCCGCGAGGCGATCGGCGAGCTGGAGGCGCTGATCGACGACGCGCTGTCCGATGACGCCGTCAAGGGGATCGTGATCACCAGCGGCAAGGACAGCTTCGCCGGTGGCATGGACCTGAACGTGTTGGCGCGCATCCGCGAGGAAGCGGGTGAGGACCCCGCGCAGGCGCTCTTCGATTTCACCATGGGGGCGCATCGCTTCATGCGGAAGATCGAGCGCGCGGGCATGGACCCCAAGACGAACAAGGGCGGCAAGCCCGTGGCTTGCGCCATTCCCGGCACCTCGGCGGGCATCGGAACGGAGCTGGCGCTCTGCACCCATCGCCGCTTCATGGCCGACAATCCCAAGGCGCGGATCGGCCTGCCGGAAATCCTCGTGGGGCTTTTCCCCGGCGCGGGCGGCACCACGCGCTTTTCCCGAATGGTCGGCGCGATGGCCGCGGCGCCCGTACTCCTCGAGGGCAAGATGCTCGACCCGAAGAAGGCGAAATCGGCGGGCCTCGTGGACGAGGTCGTCCCCGCGGACGAGCTGCTCGCCCGCGCGAAAGACTGGGTGCTCTCGGCGGGTGACGCCGATATCGTCAAGCCCTGGGACCAGAAGGGCTGGAAGATGCCCGGCGGCGCGCCCTATCACCCGGCGGGTTTCATGACCTTCGTCGGCGCAAGCGCGATGATCAACGGCAAGACCAAGGGCGTCTACCCGGCGGCCAAGGCGCTGCTCTCGGCGGTCTACGAGGGCGCGCTTGTCGACTTTGACACCGCGCTCCGGATCGAGGCGCGCTGGTTCACCTCGATCCTGATGAACCCGTCCTCCTCGGCGATGATCCGGTCGCTCTTCCTCAACAAGGAGGCGCTGGAGAAGGGCGCGAACCGCCCCGAGGCACCCGATCAGCGGGTGAAGAAGCTTGGCGTCATCGGCGCGGGCATGATGGGCGCGGGCATCGGGTACGTCTCGGCCAACGCGGGCATCGAGGTCGTGCTGATCGACGCGGCCCAGGACGCCGCCGACCGCGGACGCGCCCATGCCGAGGGCATCCTCGACAAGGGCATGAAGCGCGGCAAGGTCACCGAGGCGAAGAAGGCCGAGGTTCTTGGCCGGATCCATGCCACGACCGATTACGCGGCGCTCGCGGACTGTGACCTGATCGTCGAAGCCGTCTTCGAGGACCCCGCCATCAAGGCCGAGGTCACGAAAAACGTGCTGGCCGCCGTCGGGCCGGACTGCATCTTCGCCACCAACACCTCGACCCTGCCGATCACGGAACTGGCCAAGGCCTCGGACAAGCCCGAGCAGTTCATCGGCATCCATTTCTTCAGCCCCGTCGACAAGATGATGCTGGTCGAGATCATCAAGGGCGCGGCCACGGGTGACCGGGCGGTCGCCAAGGCGCTCGATTTCGTGCGCCAGATCCGCAAGACGCCCATCGTGGTGAACGACGCGCGCTTCTTCTACGCCAACCGCTGCATCCTGCCCTACGTCAACGAAGGCGTGCGCATGGTGCAGGAGGGCGTTGCCCCCGCGCTGATCGAGAACGCGGCCAAGCTCGTGGGCATGCCGCTGGGGCCGCTCCAGCTGACCGACGAGACCTCGATCGACCTCGGCGCCAAGATCGCGCGCGCGACGAAGGCCGCGATGGGCGAAGCCTATGACGATGCCGCAGACGAGCTCGTCTTCTGGCTGGAGGGCGAGGGCCGGTTGGGCCGCAAGGCCAAGGCGGGCTTCTACAGCTATGACGAAAGCGGCAAGCGGCTGGGTCTGTGGGAGGGTCTGGGCGAGCGGTACCCGGTCAGCCCCGATCAACCCGACCTGGTCGAGGTGCAGCAGCGCCTGCTCTTCGCGCAGGTGCTGGAAGCCGTGCGCGCGCTGGAGGAGGGTGTTCTGACCGACATCCGCGAGGGCGACGTGGGCGCGATCCTCGGCTGGGGCTTCGCGCCCTGGTCGGGCGGCCCGTTCAGCTGGCTCGACATCCTCGGCACGCCCTATGCCGCCGAGCGCTGCGACCAGCTGGCCGAGGCCCACGGGCCGCGCTTCGCCTGCCCCGCGCTCCTGCGCGAGATGGCCGACAAGGGGCAAAGCTTCTACGGGCGCTTCGGCACCGGCGTGGACGCGAAAGCCGCCTGAGCGGCCTACCCCACCCGGCAAGCGGCCAGCGCCGCCTCGTCGGGTGACAGGCCAAGGCCCGGCGCCTCGGGCACGACAAGCCGCCCATCCGACAATTCGGGCGGGCGTTCCATCAACAGCCGCGCGATGCGTGCCTGGGCGCGGTGCAACTCGACCGATCCGCCGGTCATCGCGCCGCA
>CBFIFZ010000079.1:12160-12391 GCA_965661995.1 Roseicyclus sp. | reverse complement strand
TTGAACCGGATCAGATTGATCGGCACCGACATCTGCGCGGCCACCCCCCCGGTCAGCACATCGGCGTAATTGCCCGGACCTTGGGTGCTGGGCACGAGCGGGATTGTGCCCGTCACGAAGGCCGAGGGCGTATGCGTCGAGGCGACCAGCGCGAGATAGACCGGAAAGGCCACCGTCGCCACGCCGAGGATTAAGATCACATGCGCGAAGATATCGAGCCAGCGCTGGTTT
>CBFIFZ010000079.1:0-12150 GCA_965661995.1 Roseicyclus sp. | reverse complement strand
ACCTTGCGTTCCACATAGCGGAACTGGATGAAGGTCAGCATCATCACCAACGCCATCAGCACCACGGATTGCGCCGCCGATGACCCGAGGTTGAGGCCCACGAACCCATCGTCGAAAACCTTGTAGACGAGGATGGTGGTCGCCTGCGCCGGGCCGCCGCCTGTGGTGGCGTCGATGATCGCGAAAGTGTCGAACAGCGTGTAGACGACATTGACCACCAGCAGGAAAAAGGTGGTGGGCGACAACAGCGGCAAGGTGATCGTCCAGAACCGCTTGAATGGGCCGGCGCCGTCGATGGCCGCGGCCTCGCGCAAGCTGGTGGGGATGGATTGCAACCCGGCCAGAAAGAACAGGAAATTATAGCTGATCTGCTTCCAGACGGCGGCGATGACGACAAGGATCATGGCGTCGCGCCCGTTCAGATTGTGGTTCCAGTCATAGTCGAACCGCGCCTCCATCACATAGGGCAGGATGCCGATGGCGGGGTTGAAGATGAACCACCACAAGATGCCCGCCACCGCGGGCGCGACCGCATAGGGCCAGATCAAAAGCGTGGTATAGGCCGCCGCACTGCGCAGCATCCGGTCGACGGCCAGCGCGAGGATCAGCGCGATGCCCAGCGACAAGATGACGGTCGCCACCGAAAAGACCGCCGTCACCTGCAGCGCGTTGAGGTATTCGGGATTGTTCACGAGCGCGCGGTAGTTGCGCAGCCCCACGAAGGTGGTCGAAAGGCCAAAAGCATCTTCACGCAGAAAGGATTGGTACACCGCCTGACCGGCGGGCCAGAGGAAAAAGATGGCCGTGATCGCAAGCTGTGGGGCCAGTAAAAGATAGGGTAGCCCCTTGTTGCCGAAAATCGTGCGCTTGGTCTGCATGCCGTCCCCATGGGCAAAGTGCCCGCGCCATCGGAAACGATGACGCGGGCGTTGGATCGGGACCGATCAGTTGGCGGCCGCTTCGAATTCGCGGATCAGCGCGTTGCCGCGTGCGACGACGGCGTCAAGCGCGCCCTGCGCGTCGACATCGCCCGCCAGAAGGCGCTGGAATTCCTCGTCGATCACGCCACGGATCTGGACGTAGTTGCCAAACCGCAGACCCTTGGAATTGGGGGTGGGCGTATTCAGCGTCATCTGCAGGATCGAGGCGTCTGCACCGGGGTTTGCGGCGTAATAGCCTTGTGCTTCGCTCAGCTCATAGGCGGCCCGGGTGATCGGCAGATAGCCGGTGTCCTGGTGCCACTGGGCCTGCACCTCGGGCGAGGAGAGGAAGTTGAAGAACTCGGCCACGCCGCGCTGTTCCTCTTGGCTACCGCCGGCCAGAAC
Source organism: Roseicyclus sp. (assembly GCA_965661995.1). Lineage (GTDB taxonomy): Bacteria > Pseudomonadota > Alphaproteobacteria > Rhodobacterales > Rhodobacteraceae > Roseicyclus. The sequence continues at coordinate 10,825 of CBFIFZ010000079.1, read as the reverse complement.
CCACAGGGTCGCGCCGCCGATGATCGAGTTCTGGGGCGCGCCCGCGACATCCTCGTAATAGGGCAGCATGCCGATGCCCACTTCGAAATCGGGGGTGTTGTTCAGAACGCCCGCGCGCGATGCGGAGGAGTTCATGTACATGCCGCAGGTCTGGGAATAGAACATCGGGGGGGCATCCGCACCGCCGCCGGGGCCGCCATACTGAAAGATGCCTTCCTGCTGCCAACGGGCGAGGTTTTCCCAATGGCGGACCTGCACGGGGCCGTTGAAGGTCAGCTCGGTCTCAAGCCCGCCGAAGCCGTTTTCCAGCGTGCCGATCTGCTGGTTGTGCCATGCCGAGAAGTTCTCGAGCTGGACCCAGCTGACCCAGCCGGTGGTGAAGCCGCAGGGGGCTGCGCCCGATTCGACGATCTGGCGCGAGAAGGCTTCGACTTCGGCCCAGGTGGTCGGCGGGGTTTCACGGTCGAGCCCGGCCGCTTCGAACACGTCCTTGTTGTAGTAGAGGATCGGGGTCGAGGAGTTGAAGGGCATCGAGAGCATGTTGCCCTCGGGGTCGGTGTAATAGCCCACGACGGCGGGCAGGAAGGCGTTGGGGTCAAAGGTGACGCCGGCATCGGCCATCAGCTGGTAGACCGGAACGATCGCGCCTTCGGCGGCCATCATGGTGCCGGTGCCGACCTCGAAGACCTGCACGATGTCGGGCTGTTCGCCCGCGCGGAAGGCGGCGATCGCACCGGTCATGGTCTCGGTGTAGGAGCCGCGGTAGCTGGGCACGACGACGAAGTCGGACTGGGTCGCGTTGAAGGCGGTCGCGATTGCCTCGGTCTTCTCACCAAGCTCGCCGCCCATGGCGTGCCACCAGTCGATCTGGGTCTGGGCCGCGGCCGCGCTGCTCAGGGCAATAACGCTGACGGCGCTGACCGTCGCGATGTAACGCATGTTCATCGTATATCTCCTCCGGCCGGCAGAGCCGGCATGTCTGTTAGGAAACGAAGGGAGGGACCCTCGCGGCCCCCCTCCGCGTGGCGCTTAGCGCTCTTTTGTGACGGGCATGTTACGCTGGACGTCACATCAGGCAAGTCGTTTTTACCCGCACCCAACCGGCGGATCATCCCAGCACTGAAAAGCTCGAATCCCGGTTGATTTTCCGCTTGCGCGAGAAGAAACCGGCGCTGATCTCACGCCCGATATGGGCAAGGGGCAGGGTCATGGGCACGACATCGTGATCGGCCCCGCCTTCGCAATAGTCGATCAGTGCAGCCATCAAACGGCCCGCGACGGGCGCGTTCTTGTACTGGTTCCCGCTGGTCCCGCAGGCCATGTAGAACCCCGGCAGCGCGGACTTGTCGTAGATCGGGATCCAGTCGGTCGCAGCGTCGTAAAGCTCAACCACGCCGCGCATCCGGCTGGGAATGCCGAGGGTCGGCACGCGTTGCGCATAGCGCAGGGCCTGTGTTGTCCACTGGTCGGTGAACTCGGCGCTCCAGTCGCGGTCATCGACCCATTGGTGGGTGTCGCACGCCGGGTCCTCGGACCCGATCAGGATGTTGTTGCCCCTCTCGGGGCGGCAGTAGCAGGCGATGTCGCTGTCCGAGACGATCACCCCGTCATGCTCGAAATCGAAACCCTCGGGCGCGGGGACATGCACCACCTCCTGCCGCAAGGGGCGCGTCTCGATCGTCATGTCCTCCAGAACGCCTGCCATCGCGTTGATCCGCGCGCTCGCGGGACCCGCAACGTTGACCACGACCGGCGCGTGGATCTCGGAGCCATCGGCCAGCCGCACACCCGACACGCGCCCCCCCGCGGTCAGGATCTCGACCACCTCCGCGTTGAACCGGAACCGCGCGCCGTGGCGCTTCGCGGCATCCGCGATGTTCTGCGCCGAGAGCGCCGGGTCGGTGACATAGCCCGCGGTGGGCCAGAAGACGCCTCCTGTCAGCGCGCCGCAGGTTGGCTCGCCGAACCCGTCGTGGTCCATCCGCTTGGCGGGCGCGAAGCGGTCCAGCCGGTAGACCGGCAAACGCTCGAGGATGCGGCCCGCGTCCCATTCCTCGTAGGGGCAGTCGAGCGCCCGGCTCATCGCCATGTGCTTTTCCAGCCCGTCATTCGCCTCCGTCTTCATGACAAGGCAGCCGGTCTGCCGGAACTCTGCCAGCGCCTCATCGCCGGGCGCCTCGAGGTAGTCGCGCCAACCGGCCCAGTCGTGGAACCCCTCCCACGCCATCGCGCAGCCTTCGAGCGTCGAGTAATGCACCCGCACGATCGCGCAGGACCCCGCGGTCGAGCCGTGCCCGGCCGCGCCCTTCGCGTCGAGCGAGATCACCGATCTCCCCGATTTCGCCAGCTCATAGGCCACCGCCGCGCCGATCACGCCCGCGCCGATGACGATTGCGTCCGCCCTGTCTGCCATGATGCCCCCCTGTCCGATTGCCTGCTTGCCGGAGCCTGCCCCCTTCAACTTGGCAATACAACAGGGGGGGCGTCGCCGTCAGGCGGCCAGCTCGATCCAGACCGGCACGTGGTCCGAGGGTTTCTCGCGTCCCCGCACGGCCTTTTCGATCCCGGCATCCTGCATCAGGTCGGCGGCCTGCGGGCTTAGCAGCAGGTGGTCGATCCGGATGCCGTTGTTCCGATCCCAGGCGCCCGCCTGGTAATCCCAAAAGGAATAAAGCCCCGTGGCTTGCGTCCGCGCCCGGATCGCCTCGGTATAGCCAAGGTTCAGGATGCGCCGGAAGGCCGCCCGGCTCTGCGGCAGGGCGAGCGCATCCTCGCGCCAGGCCTCGGGCTTGGCGGCATCCTCGTCCTGCGGGATGACGTTGTAGTCGCCCGCCAGAACGACCGGCATTTCGCCTGCGAGCAATGCGCGCGCATGCGCCTCCATCCGGGCCATCCAGGCGAGCTTGTAGTCGTATTTCGGACCCGGCGCGGGGTTGCCGTTCGGCAGGTACAACCCGCAGACCCGCACCGCCGTCTCGTCGCCGATCACGGTGGCCTCGATCCAGCGCGCCTGTTCGTCCGTGTCACCCCCCGGCAAGCCGCGGCTGATGTCCTCGAGCGGCAGCTTCGACAGGATCGCCACCCCGTTGAATCCCTTCTGCCCATGGGTCTCGACCGTGTAGCCCATGTCCTCGAAATGCTCCCGTGGGAAATTCTCGTCGACCGACTTGATCTCCTGCAACAGCGCGACATCCGGCTGGAATTCAGACAGCCAGTCGCTCAGCGCCTCGATGCGCGCCTTGATGCCGTTGATGTTGAACGTCGCGATCTTCATGGCCTGTCCCCCGTGTTGCTGCGGTTGTCACATGGGCGCGGGGCAGGGGGCAAGATCACATCGAGAAGGAGGTCCCGCAGCCGCAGGACGAGGTGGCGTTGGGGTTCTCGATGGTGAAGCGTGCGCCGATCAGCTCTTCGGTGAAGTCGATCACCGCATCGGCGAGGAAGGGCAGCGAGACGCTGTCCACGACCACCTTCTGCCCGTCCTGCTCCAGAACGAGGTCATCGGCGGCGGGGTCGTCGAGCTTGATCTCGTATTGAAAGCCCGAACATCCGCCACCCTCGACCGCGACGCGCAGCGCCTTGGCCTCGCCCGAGGCCTCGTTGATCTCGGCCAGGCGCGCGAAGGCGCGGGGCGTCACCTTGGGCGGGACGGTCAGGGTCAGGGTCATCTCATGCGCTCCTTCGGGCGGTGTCGCATTTTCCTGTACCAGCATATATGAACCGCACCGAGGCGGACAAGAACCCGGAGCGACGGCCGATGCGTGCCCCCTATGCCTGCGACCCGACCCAGACCCGCGGCCGCCGCGTGCCGGAGGAGGAAAGCACGTTCCGCTCGCCGTTCCAGCGCGACCGCGACCGGATCATCCATGCCTCGGCCTTTCGCCGCCTGAAGCACAAGACGCAGGTCTTCGTGGAACACGAGGGCGACTATTTCCGGACCCGCCTGACCCACTCGATCGAAGTGGCGCAGGTCGCGCGTACCATGGCCCGGGCCCTCGGCCTCGACGAGGACCTGACCGAGGCCGTGGCGCTGGCCCATGACCTCGGCCACCCGCCCTTCGGCCATACCGGCGAGGATGCGCTTCAGGCGCTGATGGCCCCCCATGGCGGCTTCGATCACAACGCGCAGGCCATTCGCATCGTCACCCATCTGGAACGCCACTACGCCGAGTTCGACGGGCTGAACCTCAGCTGGGAAACGCTCGAGGGGATTGCCAAGCACAACGGCCCGGTGACGCCCCCGATCCCATGGGCTCTGGCGGCCTATTGCGACGCCCATGACCTCGAGCTGCACACCCACGCCAGCGCCGAGGCGCAGGTCGCGGCCATCGCCGACGACGTGGCCTACAATCACCACGACCTGCACGACGGGCTGCGCGCCGAGCTGTTCTCGACCGACGAGCTGGCCGAGTTGCCCATTCTGGATGCCTGTTTCGCCGAGGTCGACCGGCTCTATCCCGGCCTCAACTACTACCGCCGCCGCCACGAGGCGCTGCGCCGCTTCTTCGGCGTGCTGGTCGAGGACGTGATCGGCTATGCCCGCGCCGAACTGGCGGCACTCGCGCCGCAAGATGCCGATGCAATCCGCGCCGCGGGTCGCCCCATGATCCGCTTCTCCGACCGCGTCTTCGCCGATCTCAAGGTGATCCGCGCCTTCCTCTTCCACCGCATGTACCGTGCCCCCTCGGTCGTCGAGATGCGCGCCGAGGTCACCGGCGTGGTGCGCGAGCTGTTCCCGCATTTCATGGCAAACGCGCACGAATTGCCGAAACAGTGGCGCAAGGATGTCGAGGAGATCGCGGGCGACGAAACCCAGCTGGCCCGGATCGTCTGCGATTACATCTCGGGCATGACCGACCGTTTCGCATTGCAAACCCACGCGCGCCTCTTCGGCGCAGCCCATCTGCACACAGGAGTCTTCCCATGACGCGCCCCTTCGCCCTGGCCCTGACCCTGACCCTTGCGCTTGCCGCGACGGCGGTCGCCGCCCAGACCTTCGACGGCCAGTATCAGATCGGCGCCTGCACCGCCGAGATCTCCGACAGCCGCATGTCGATCGAGGGCGGCAGCATCCGCTTCTGGGAAAGCGCCTGCAACCTCACCAACCCCGTTTCGGTGCGCGACATGGGCGACGCGACGCTTTTCGACGTGCAATGCGCGGGCGAGGGCGAGACCTGGAGCTATCGTCTTCTCATCATGTCCGGCGGCTCGGCGGCGGTGCCGGGTGCCGACCTCGTCCTCCTGAACGAAACCGGCGCGATCGCCTACCAGCGGTGCCAGTGAGGCGGTTGCGGGTTTTCCGCAAGATGACATGACCGTCGGCGCGGGATTAACGTGCGGTCACGAGCCCATTCCTCCGGAGGATTTGTGATGACCTCTCGCCTTGTCCATCGCCTTGCGATCGCCTTTGCCGTGACGCTGCCCCTAGCTGCCACGGCCCAGGACTTCGACGGCGTCTACGAATACGGCTTTTGCGATGATCCGCCCTTTGTCGCCCTGACCATCGAGGGGAGCGAGGTGGCCTACTACGAGACGCCCTGCACCTTGTCGGACGCGACGCCCCTGGCCGACCCCGCGGGCGCGATCCAGTACACGATGGCCTGTGACCACGGGTCGGGCCCGCAGCCGCGGACGGTCCTGTTCTACCGCAACGCCGATGGCGACCTCGTGTTGCGCTCGGACGGGACCGAGGACCGCTTCGTCACCTGCACCGCGGAGTGAGCGGCAGGGGGCGCCCGCGCCGCGATTGACCTCTGCCGTCGCCGTGGTAGGAGGCAGGGGTCCGATCCATCAGGTGCCCCCATGACGCTTTTCGCCGACATCCACGCCGCCACGCTCAAAGCCCTCGACACGCTTGTCGCCGAGGGCACGCTGCCCGCCGGTCTCGACACGGGCAACGTCGCGGTCGAGCCGCCGCGCGATGCGGCCCATGGCGACATGGCGACCAATGCCGCGATGGTGCTGGCCAAGCCCGCGGGCATGAAGCCGCGCGACATCGCCACCGCGCTCGCCGCGAAACTGGCCGATGATCCGCGCATCGCCAGCGCCGAGGTCGCGGGACCGGGGTTCCTGAACCTGCGGCTGACGGCGGCCGCATGGCAGGGGCAGGTCGCCGCGATCCTCGAGGCCGCCGATGCCTATGGCCGCTCCGACATGGGGCAGGGGCGGCGCGTCAACGTCGAATACGTCTCGGCCAACCCCACCGGCCCGTTGCACGTGGGCCACACGCGGGGCGCGGTCTTCGGCGACGCGCTGGCCTCGCTTCTGGCCTTCACCGGCCATGACGTCACGCGGGAATACTACATCAACGACGGCGGCGCGCAGGTCGACGTGCTGGCTCGGTCCGTCTACCTCCGCTACCTTGAAGCACACGGCCAGACCGTCGCGTTCGAGGACGGCACCTATCCCGGCGACTACCTGATCGAGGTCGGCGAGGCGCTCGCCTCCGAGCTGGGCGAGGCCTATGTCGGCCAGCCCGAAGAGACCTGGCTTGCCGAGGTGCGCGACTTCGCCACCGACCGGATGATGGAGCTGATCCGCGAGGACCTGGCGGCGCTGGGCGTGAAGATGGATGTCTTCTACTCCGAGAAGTCGCTCTACGGCACGGGCCGGATCGAGGCCGCGCTCGACGATCTGCGCGGCAAGGGCCTGATCTACGAGGGCGTGCTGGAGCCGCCCAAGGGCAAGACGCCCGAGGATTGGGAACCTCGGACCCAAACCCTCTTCAAGTCGACCGATTACGGCGATGACGTGGACCGCCCGGTGATGAAATCGGACGGCAGCTGGACCTATTTCGCCCCCGACATCGCCTATCATTTCGACAAGGTTTCCAGGGGCTTCGACGAACTGATCGACATTTTCGGCGCCGACCACGGCGGCTATGTCAAGCGCATGAAGGCCGCCGTCGCGGCGCTGTCGGAGAACCGGGTGCCGCTCGACATCAAGCTGACCCAGCTGGTCAAGCTCAAGCGCGGCGACGAAGAGCTGAAGATGTCGAAACGCGCGGGCACCTTCGTGACGCTGCGCGACGTCGTCGACATGGTGGGCGCCGACGTGACGCGCTTCGTGATGCTGACGCGCAAGAACGACGCGCCCCTCGATTTCGACGTCGACAAGGTGCGCGAGCAGTCCAAGGACAACCCCGTCTTCTACGTGCAATACGCCCATGCGCGCATCCAGTCGGTGATGCGCAAGGCCGCCGAGGCGGGCATCTTCCCCGGCGGCGCGGGCGACCTGTCGGCGGTCTCCGACCCGGCCGAGCTGGCGCTGATCGCCAAGCTCGCCGAATGGCCCCGGCTGGTCGAAAGTGCCGCCCAAAGCCACGAGCCGCACCGGGTGGCCTTCTACCTCTACGACCTTGCGTCCGAGTTCCACGCGCTCTGGAACAAGGGCAACGCCGAGCCGTCCCTGCGCTTCCTGCAGGAAGACGACCACCCGGCCAGCCGCGGAAAATTGGCGCTGATCCAGTCCGTTGCGATTGTCATTTCGAACGGTCTTGGTATCTTGGGCGTGACCCCGGCCGACAAGATGTGAGGCAGAAGACCTCCCCCGGCCGGGCTGAACAGGCAAGACCTCCGCGCGGGCCAATCCGCGACCGGGGGTATACGGGCAGGCATGGCAGGCTATGGCGGATATCGAGTATTTCGAAGATGACCGCGCCCATGGCGCGCATCATGACAGTCACCAGCAGTTGGGCGCGCCCTCGCGCGTCGGCACTGTCGTCAACTGGGCCGGGGCGCTCGTCTCGCTGGGTCTCGTCGTCGGCATGGGCGTCTGGGCCTTCCAGCTGACCATGCGCGATGTCTCGGGCGTGCCGGTGATCCGCGCGCTCGAAGGGCCGATGCGCGTGCCGCCCGCCGATCCCGGCGGCACCCAGGCGGCCCACCAGGGCCTGGCCGTCAACCGCATCGCCGAGGGGGAGGAGGCCGCACCCGTCCCCGACCGCGTCGTGCTTGCGCCGCCGCCCGTCGATCTCGGCGCGGTCGCGCTGACCTCGGCCTCGGCCTCGAACTTCGCCGAGGCCCGCGCGGCGGCCGCCACTGCCGAGGCCGACACCGAGGCCCTGATCGGGCGGCTGCTCGACCAGGCCAATTCGCCCGATCGCGCCGTGACCGCACCCGCGCCGCCCGCCGATGACGGCACAGCCGAAACGGCGGAGGCACCCCCACGGCCGACCACCTCGGCCGGCATCATCCCGGCCTCGGTGCCCGGTGTCGCCCGCTCGCTGCGCCCGGCCAGCCGACCCGCGGATATCGTCACCCGGGTAAGGGCCACCGCTGCGCCCGATCTGCCGCAGGGCGCGCGCGAGATCGACGCCGCCACCCTGCCCGAGGGCACCCGCCTTGTGCAGCTGGGCGCCTTCGACACGCCCGAGATCGCGCGGGCGGAATGGGAGCGGCTGACCGCCCGCTTCCCCGACTACTTCGACGAGCGCGCCCGCGTGATCCAGGAGGCAAGCTCGGGCGGCTCCTCCTTCTACCGGCTGCGTGCGCATGGCTTCGACGATCTCGCCGCCTCGCGCCGCTTCTGCGCGGCGCTGATGGCGCAGAACGCGCCCTGTATCCCCGTGACCGTGCGCTGATCCCATGGCGCCCCTCTCGGCCACAATCCTCGGCTGCGAGGGCCCGCACCTGTCCCCCGACGAGGCGCGCTTCTTCGCCGAGGCGCAGCCCTGGGGCTTCATCCTTTTTGCGCGCAACATCGTCGATCCGACGCAGCTTCTGGCGCTGACCTCGGACCTGCGCGCCGCGGTCGGGCGCGACGCGCCGATCCTGATCGACCAGGAAGGGGGGCGCGTGCAGCGCATGCGCCCGCCGCATTGGCGGCAATGGCGCCCCGCGCTCGACCAGATGGCGCAGGCGGGCCCCGGCCGCGCGGCGCGCGCAATGAACCTGCGCGCGCGCCTGATCGCGCATGAGCTGCGCGCGGTGGGCATCGACGTGAACTGCATGCCGCTGGCCGATGTCGCGCGCGAGACGACGCATCCGATCCTGAAGAACCGCCTTTACGGCACCGAGCGCGACACGGTGATCGGCGCGGGCCGGGCCGTGGCCGCCGGGCTGATGGCGGGCGGCGTGCTGCCGGTGCTGAAGCATCTGCCGGCCTACGGGCTGGGCGAGGTCGTCAGCCACCTGACCCTGCCGCGCGTCACCGCGCCGCTGGAGGAGTTGCAGCGCGTCGATTTCGCCGCCTTCAAGCCGCTCGCTAACCTGCCGCTGGGGATGACCGCCCATATCGTCTACGAGGCGGTGGAGGACGAGCTGCCCGCCACCTTCTCGTCCGGCCTGATCGCGATGATCCGGGGCGAGATCGGCTTTGACGGCGCGCTGATGACCGATGACCTGTCGATGGGGGCGCTGCCCGGCCCGATCGGCCAGCGCGCCGCGCGGGCGCGGGCGGCAGGTTGCGACCTGATCCTGCATTGCAACGGTGACCGGACCGAGATGGAGCTGGTCGTGGCCGAGGCGGGCGCACTGGACGGCGCGTCGCGCATCCGCTGCGACCGTGCCCTCGCCCATCGCCAGCAGCCCGAGCCGCTTGACATCGAGGCCGTCGAGGCCGACCTTGCCGACCTTCTGGACGGAGAGGTTTATGGCTGACCGGCCCATCGCCGCCAACGACACCGACGCCGAATGGGATGCCGTCGCCACGCGCCGCGCGGCCGAGGCGCTGATCGTCGATGTCGATGGGTTCGAGGGGCCGCTCGACCTGCTGCTGACGCTGTCGCGCTCGCAGAAGGTGGATTTGCGGCGCGTCTCGATCCTGCAACTGACCGAGCAGTATCTCGCCTTCATCGACCAGGCGCGCAGCCTGCGCATCGAACTGGCCGCCGATTACCTTGTCATGGCCGCCTGGCTCGCCTTCCTGAAATCGCGCCTCCTCCTGCCGCCCGATCCCAGCGAAGAGGGGCCGTCGGGCGAGGAGATGGCCGCCTATCTTGCCTTCCAGCTCGAGCGCCTTGCGGCGATGCGCGATTGCGCCGCCAAACTGATGGCGCGCGACCGATTGTACCAGGACCGCTTCCCGCGCGGCGAGGTGCAGGAGATGACGACCGCGCGCCGTATCACCTGGACCGCGGGCCTTCTCGACCTGATGCAGGCCTATGCCCGTATCCGCACCCGCGACGATTTCCGCCCCTATGTCATGGACCGAGAGGCGATCCTGACCATGGAAGAGGCGCTCGACCGCATGCGCGGGATGATCGGCTACGCGGGCGAGTGGACCGACCTGATCAGCTACCTGCCCGAGGGCTGGACGACCGACCCCAAGCGCCGCCGCTCGGCCACCGCGGCCAGTTTCGCCGCAGCACTTGAGCTGGCCAAGGCGGGCAAGGTCCGCATCCGGCAGTCCGACACCTTCGCGCCGATCCAGCTGCGCCGCCGGGACGACTAGATGAACGACACCGCAGAACAGCCTGAAGGCAGGGACAAAAGCCTGTTTCGCGCCCCCCCGCTCGCCGAGCAGGAGCGCATGGTCGAGGCGATGCTTTTCGCCGCCGCCGCCCCCATGACGCTGGCCGAGATGGAGGCGCGCATGCCCCATGGCTGCGACCCGGCCGAGGCGTTGCAGCTGCTGCGCAAGCGCTACGAGGGGCGCGGCGTGACCGTCGCCCGCGTGGGCGAGGCATGGGCGATCCGCACTGCCGCCGACCTCGGTTTCCTCATGGCGCGCGAGACGGTCGAGACCCGCAAGCTCAGCCGGGCTGCGATCGAGACGCTGGCGATCATCGCCTATCACCAGCCCGTCACCCGCGCCGAGATCGAGGAGATCCGCGGCGTGTCCGTCAGCCGCGGCACCGTCGATCAGCTGATCGAGCTGGAATGGG
>CBFIFZ010000078.1:0-12404 GCA_965661995.1 Roseicyclus sp. | reverse complement strand
CGCGGCTTGCCGCGCGCGACTGGCCGGGCAACGTGCGCGAGTTGCGCAATGCCGCCGAGCGCATGGCACTGGGCCTTGAGGCGGGCAGCGCGCCTGCGCAGGCCCCCGATGCAGCCGCAAGCGGCAGCCTTGCCGAGAGCATGGCCGCCCATGAAAAAGCCCTGATCGCCGCCACGCTGGCCGCCCATGGCGGCAGCCTCAAGGCGACCTACGAGGCGCTCGGCCTTAGCCGAAAGGCGCTTTACGAGAAGATGCAGAAGCACGGGCTGAGCCGCGACGCCTTTCGCGAGGACTAGGCTCGAGGATTGACCGGGCGCACCCCCGCGCCAGGGCGTGTGTCGAAACCGGAACACGCCGCGGGGCCCTTTGGGTCGGTTTCTACCCATTTCCCGAGAGAATCCGTTTCCGTTAGCGCAAACCGGGCATGCAGCGCTTGCATGGCGGGTTTTCGCACCGCACAGACCTGCTCCAAGCGGCCCGGAGGGAGCCGGGCGCTTACCAGTCAAACAGGGAGAGACCAATGACCTTTACCCGTATCGCCGCACTTGCGGCGACCACTGCGCTGACCGCAACCGTGGCCTTTGCAGACGCCCATGCCGACCGCGAAGGTTGGCCCGAAAGCTTCACCGTCGGCACCGGCTCGCAGGGCGGCACCTACTTCGGCTACGGCTCCGGCTGGGCCGGCATCGTGTCGGAAGTCCTGGGTGTCTCGGGCGGCGCGGAAGTCACCGGCGGCCCGATGCAGAACATGGCGCTGGTGCACACCGGCGAACTGCCCTTCGGCATGACCACCATGGGCCCCGCCGCCGAATCGATCAACGGCACCAACCCGATCGCGCCCGGCCTGCAGATGACCAACGCCTGCGCGATGTTCCCGATGTACCAGACGCCCTTCTCGATCACGGCGCTGGCCTCCTCGGGAATCACCTCGGTCGCCGACATCCCGGCCGGCGCACGCATCGGCTTCGGCCCCGCGGGCTCCACCTCGGACACCTACTTCCCGCAGATGATGGAAACCCTCGGCGTCGAGTTCGAGCGTCGCAACGGCGGCTGGTCCGACCTGGGCGGTCAGCTGCAGGATGGCCTGCTTGACGTCATCGCCTTCGCGGCAGGTGTGCCGGTTCCGGCGGTGTCGCAGCTCGAGGTGCAGACCGAGATCAACATCATCGAGTTCACCGAGGAAGAACAGGCCCAGATCACCGCGGCCTTCCCCGTGGCGAACTTCGAGATCGCGGCCAACACCTACACCACGCTCGAGGCCCCGGCCCGTTCGGTGTCGATGTGGAACTTCGCCATCGCCAACTGCGACCTTCCCGAAAGCTTCGTCTACGGCGTCGTCGACGCGGTGATGTCGGACAACGAGCGCATGGTGAACACCCACCGCGCCGCCACCTCGACCCTGCCCGAGTTCTGGGATCGCAACACGGTCATGATGTGGCACCCCGGTGCGGCCCGCTGGTTCGAAGAGAACGCCGGCGCCGACATCGCGGATGACATGATCTACAGCTCCATGTGATCCGCCTTCGGGCAAGATCATGATAAGGTGCGCTCCGACAGGGGCGCATCGGACGACAGGGGGCCGTGCCCGTTCATGCCGGGCACGGCCCTTTTCGAAGAACCAAACGACCGGAACGGCGCGAACAGCCGCGGGGGACAGACATAATGAGCACCGACGAGACAAAGCCGGACGCCACCACCGAAGACGGCCCGCTCGGCGTCGTGGTCGCCGAAGGCGTCGACGAGGAACCGGTCGAGGCCAACCGCCGCCTCTTCACCGGCACCTCCTATATCGTGATCGCCACCATCGCGACGATCTACGCCATGTTCCACATGCTCGCGCTGAACGGCGTGTCGATTTCCGACTGGACCGGGATCGAGCTGCCCTTCCTGCCACAATTCCCGATGGAAACCTGGAATTTCCGCATCGTTCACATCTCGGGCGCGCTGGCGCTGGGATACCTGCTGTTCTCGGCCCATACCTTTTCCGATGACGCGCCCGCGCGCCCGGGCAACCGGATCGTGACGCTGGTCGCAGGGCTGCTCGCGATCCCCGCGCTGGTGGCGGGGGCCACTGCCATCGGCTTTCTCAACACGATCAACTCGGGCACGCTTCCGCAGATGGGCGGGCTGACCACCTGGGCCGCCTTCCCCGGCACCGAGATCTACCAGACCGAGGTCCGCTGGTTCGGCATCCCGCTTCTCGTCGCCACGCTGGGCGCCATCGTCACGGGCTGGCTGGAACGGCGCGACCGCGCGCATTTCACCGCCTCCGACGTCGTACTGGCGCTCTGCGCCATCGTGCTGGCGATCTACCTCGTGGCCATCTACGGCACCGCCGCGCGCAATTCGGTCGGCACGCCCTTCGTGCCCATCGGCGTGGCCTTCGCCGCCACCGCGGGCTCGGCGCTGATCCTGGAACTCACCCGCCGCGTCGCGGGCCTGGCGCTCGTCATCATCACGGGCGTCTTCCTTGCCTACACCTTCACCGCGCACCTGCTGCCCGGCATCCTCGCCGTGCAGTCTTCCTTCACCTGGCAGCGCTTCTTCGGTTTCGTCTACACGGATGCGGGCATCCTGGGGCCGACCACGGCGGTCTCCTCGACCTACATCATCCTCTTCATCATCTTCGCGGCCTTCCTGCAGGCCTCGAAGGTGGGCGACTACTTCGTCAACTTCGCCTTCGCCGCCGCGGGCCGCGCGCGTGGCGGTCCGGCAAAGGTGGCGATCTTCGCCTCCGGCCTGATGGGCATGATCAACGGCACGAGCGCCGGCAACGTGGTCGCCACCGGCTCGCTGACGATCCCCCTGATGAAAAAGGTCGGCTACCAGCGCAAGACCGCCGGCGCGATCGAGGCCGCGGCCTCCACCGGCGGGCAGATCATGCCGCCGATCATGGGGGCTGGCGCCTTCATCATGGCCGAGATCACCGGCATCCCCTACCAGGAGATCGCCATCGCCGCGATCATCCCGGCGATCCTCTACTTCGCCTCGATCTACTTCATGGTCGATTTCGAGGCGGCCAAGCTCAACATGCGCGGCATGCGCGAGGATGAGCTTCCGCGCCTCGCGGCACTGGCCAAGCAGCTTTACCTCTTCGTGCCGATCATCATCCTGATCGTCGCCCTTTTCTTTGGCTACTCGGTGATCCGGGCAGGCACGCTCGCCACCGTGGCCGCGGCCGTGGTCTCGTGGCTGCCTGTCCTGATGATCCGCCTCTTCCCCGGAAGCCTGCCGGAGGCGGCGGTCTCGGGCATGGGGCCGCGCTCGATCCTAAAGGCCTTCGAACTGGCCGGCGTCATGTCGATCCAGATCATCGCGGTCTGCGCCTGCGCGGGCATCATCGTGGGGGTCATCTCGCTCACCGGCGTCGGCGCACGCTTCTCGGCGGTGCTGCTGGACCTCGCGGGCGTCAGCCAGCTCCTGGCCCTGTTCTTCGCGATGTGCATCGCGATCCTGCTCGGCATGGGCATGCCCACCACGGCGGCCTACGCGGTGGCGGCGAGCGTCGTGGCGCCGGGCCTGATCCAGCTGGGCATCCCGACGCTGACGGCGCATTTCTTCGTCTTCTACTTCGCCGTCGTCTCGGCCATCACGCCCCCCGTGGCGCTGGCCAGTTACGCGGCGGCGGGCATCTCGGGCGCCAACCCGATGGAGACCTCGGTCGCGTCCTTCAAGATCGGGCTCGCGGCTTTCATCGTGCCCTTCATGTTCTTCTACAACTCGGCACTGCTGATGGACGGCACCTGGGTCGAGGTGATCCGCGCCGGCATCACCGCGACCTTCGGGGTGTTCCTGCTGTCGGCGGGCGTGCAGGGCTGGTTCATGGGCGCGCGCAGCGCCTGGTTCCTGCGCGCGGGCCTGATCCTCGCGGCGCTCTTCATGATCGAGGGCGGTCTCTTCACCGACCTGGTCGGCCTTGGCGCGGCGGTGGGCATCTACTTCATCCAGAAGCTCTTCCACCCCCGCCCCGACGCCACCATCCCGGTGCGCGGCGCGGACTGACGAAACGACCCGGCGGCGCGTTAACCCCGCATCAAGGTTAACGCGCCACCTCCCCCTTCATCTTTCTCCAAATATGCATTCCGACACTGGCCCGGCGTGCGGCGGCATGCCATGAGGCACCCCATGCAGCGCATGTCCCAATCCGCCACCGACCCCGCTTTCGTGCAGGACCCCTACCCGTTCTACGCCCGCGCCCGCGCCGCCGGGCCGCTGGTCTGGTGGGAGGAGTACGCCATGCCGATGGCCACCACCCACGGCGCCGTCAACACGCTCCTGCGCGACCGCCGCTTCGGGCGCGAGCCGATCGAACAGCCCGACATCCCCGACCACCTGCGCCCCTTCTACGCGGTCGAGGCCCATTCCATGCTGGAACTGGAGCCGCCGCGCCACACGCGCCTGCGCGGCCTTGTCCTGCGCGCCTTCACCTCGCGCCGGATCCAGGCGCTGGCCCCCGAGATCGCGCAGCTCTCCCGCGAGCTCGCCGCGCGGATCGGCCCCGGCGAGACCGACCTGCTCGACGCTTTCTGCCGCCCCATCCCCGTGATCGTCATCGCAAGGCTTCTGGGCGTCCCCGAAGAGATGGCGCCGGATCTCCTGCGCTGGTCCAACGCCATGGTGCAGATGTACCAGGCCCGCCGCACGCGGCGTGAAGAGGAGGAGGCCGCCAGCGCCGCCAGCGACTTCGCCAGCTTCATGCGCGACTACGTCGAACGCCGCCGCAACGACCCGCGCGACGACCTGATCACCGCGCTGATCGCCGCCGAGGAGGCGGGCGAGAAACTGACCACGGACGAGCTGATCACCACCTGCATCCTGCTCCTGAACGCGGGCCACGAGGCGACGGTTCACACCATGGGCAACGGGATAAAGCTCTGCCTCGAGACGGGCGCGCGGCCGGGCCCCGACCCCGTGGCCCTGGTCGAGGAGGTCCTGCGCTTCGACCCGCCCCTGCATCTCTTCACGCGCACCGCCTACGAGGATGTCACGCTCTTCGGCCACCACTTCCGCCGGGGCGACGAGGTGGGTCTGCTGCTCGCCTCGGCAGGTCGGGACGAGAGCGCCTACGTCGATGCGGCACGCTTCCGCCCCGACCGCCGCGATGGGCCAGCCAACCTCGCCTTCGGGGCGGGGCTGCATTTCTGCGTCGGCGCGCCGCTGGCGCGGCTCGAATTGCAGATCGCCCTGCCGATCCTTTTCGAGACCCATCCGGGCCTGCACCTCGCCGAGCGACCCCGCTATGCGAATATCTATCATTTCCATGGGCTTGAACGACTGATGGTCACGACCTGACGCTGGACAGATTGCCCCGGCCCCGCTAGCCTCCCGCGCAGGGACCGTAGGATCAGGGGACGCTGATGCGCCCGAAACTTGTCGTGATGGTCGCAACACTGGCGCTCGCCGCCTGCGAGGCAACGACCGTCTATTATGCCGAAGGCGTGGATCTGCCGACCCGCGCAGCCGATTTTGCCCAATGCGAGGCGCAAGCGCTGAGCGAATACCCGGCCCGGACCGAGATCCGCTACACTCCGCGGATCTACGTCCCCGCGGAATATGTCTGCAACGAGGCGGGCGACTGCAGCATGAGCCCCGGACGCTTCGAAGGCGGAGAGCCCTATACCGTCGATGCCAATGCCGACCCTCGCCGCATCGCCACGCGGGGCTGCATGGGCGAGCGCGGCTATGCCCGCGTCGGACTGCCCTTCTGCGAGCGCGACAGCGCGGTCCGGCCCAGCCTCGTGATGGCGCCTTTGACCGAGGCGACCTGTCTCTACCGACCGACCAGTGGCGGGCAGACGATGGTCGTCAACCCGCTCTGAGCCTGCCTATTCGTCCTCGCCGACCTGCGCGATGCGGGCCCCGGACTTCGTGGAGGTCACGACACCCAGCGACTTGAGCTTGCGGTGCAACGCGCTGCGCTCCATGCCGACGAAACTGGCGGTGCGGCTGATGTTGCCGCCGAAGCGGTTGATCTGCGCCATGAGGTATTGCCGCTCGAACAGCTCGCGCGCCTCGCGGAGCGGCAGCGTGGTCAGCCGCGCCGACAGCGCGACCCCCTCTTCCTCGTCGCTCGCGACCTCGGCCTGGCCGGGCAGGTCGCCCGCCTCGATCGGGCCGTTGCCCTCGCCCAGGATCAGCACCCGCTCGATCACGTTCCTGAGCTGCCGGACGTTACCGGGCCAGCGCATGGTCTGAAGGATCGCCACCGCATCCTCGCCGATCTCGCGCAGCGGCAGACCCTGCTCGCGGTTGAACTCGGCAATGAAATGGCGCGCCAGCTCGGGGATGTCGTCGCGCCGGTCCTCGAGGTTGGGCACCTCGATCGGCACGACGTTCAGACGGTGGAACAACTCCTCGCGGAAGCGGCCCTCGCCGATCTCGGCGGACAGATCGCGGGATGTCGAGGATATGACCCGCAGGTCCACGCGGACCTTGGCCGTCCCGCCGACGCGGGTGAAGCTCTGGTCCACCAGCACGCGCAGGATCTTGGACTGCGTGCCGAGCGGCATGTCCGCCACCTCGTCGAAATAGATCACGCCGCCATGCGCCTGTTCGAGCAGCCCCTGCTCCACCCCGCGCTCGGGGCTTTCGCGACCGAAGAGCTGCACC
This sequence comes from Roseicyclus sp., assembly GCA_965661995.1. Taxonomy (GTDB): domain Bacteria; phylum Pseudomonadota; class Alphaproteobacteria; order Rhodobacterales; family Rhodobacteraceae; genus Roseicyclus. The sequence continues at coordinate 5,795 of CBFIFZ010000078.1, read as the reverse complement.
TCCATCTCGTCGGGCTGGATCGAGGCCGAGGAGACGACGACGAAGGGCGCGTCGGCGCGGTTCGACTGGGCATGGATGTAGCGCGCGGCCACCTCCTTGCCCGAGCCGGGGCCGCCGGTCAGCATCACGCGCCCGTTCGATTTCGTCACCTTGTCGAGCTGCGATTTCATCATGCGGAAGGCCACGCCGGTGCCGATCATCTCGGCCTCGCGCACGTCCTGTCGGCGCAGCGCGGCGTTCTCGCGGCGCAGGCGCGAGGCCTCCATCGCGCGGCGGATCACGACCAGGAGCTGATCGATGTTGAAAGGCTTCTCGATGAAATCGTAGGCACCCTGCTTGATCGCGGCGACCGCGATCTCGATGTTGCCGTGGCCCGAGATGATGACGACCGGCACCTCGGGGTTGTCGCGCTTGACATGGGACAGGATGTCGATCCCGTCCATGTTGCTGTCCTTCAGCCAGATATCGAGGATCATCAGCCCCGGCGCGGCGCGGTTCAGCTCGGCCATGCACTCGTCCGAGTTGCCGGCCATGCGCGTGATGTATCCCTCGTCCTGCAAGATATCACAGATCAATTCCCGGATATCTCGCTCGTCGTCGACGACCAGAATGTCGCTCATGCTGTCTCCCCGTGCGGCAGGATGGGCAGGGTTATGCAGGCTTCGGCCCCGGGATGCGCGCCGTCCTCGAACGGTTCGGCATCCCTGAGCTCCAGCGTCCCGCCATGTTCCTCGATAATCTTCTTGACGATCGGCAAGCCCAGCCCGGTGCCCTTTTCGCGGGTCGTGACGTAAGGCTCGAACAGCTTCGCCCGGTCAGCGGGCAAGCCGATTCCATTGTCGGCGATGGTGATCACCGCCATGTCGTTCTCGATCCGCAGGGCACCGCGCAGCTGTGGCTCGTGCCCTTCAGGCGCACCTTTTTCCTGCAAGCTTTCAATGGCTTCCCCGCCGTTCTTCAACAGGTTCGTGAAGGCCTGGCCGATCATCGTTGCATCGAGCTCGGCCATCACCGGGGCCTCGGGTATGTGGAAGGCGAAGGCGACATCAGGCTGGCCCGCGCGCTGCAACGTGACCGCGTCGCGGAAGAGCCTGGCCAGGTCCTCGATGCGCGTCTCGGGTTCGGGCATCCGGGCGAATTTCGAGAACTCGTCGACGATCCGGCGCAGGTCGTTGGTCTGGCGCACGATGATGCCCGTCAACTCTTCGAGCTTTGCCTTCTCTTCGCCCTCCAATTCCTTGGAATAGCGCCGGTTTATCCGTTCCGCCGACAGCTGGATCGGGGTCAGCGGGTTCTTGATCTCATGCGCGATGCGGCGCGCAACGTCGCCCCAGGCCGCCATGCGCTGCGCGCTGACCAGCTGGGTCACGTCGTCGAAGGCGACCACGTAGCCCTCGAGCCGCCCATCGGCGTTCCGCCGCGTCGCCATCCGCACCAGCAGGCTTTCCTGCTTGCCGCTTCGGGTCAGCTTGATCTCTTCCTGCACCGCCTCGGCGGTGGATTTCTGGAGCCGCTCGAAAAGCGCTGCGAACTCCGGCACGCTGGCCTGCAGGCTGAGGCCGCTGTCGCGCTGCTCCACCAGTTGCAACAGCCGCATCGCCGAGCGGTTCATGAAATCCACGCGGCCCGCCTCGTTCAGGCCGATCACCCCCGCCGTGACCGAGGACAGAACGCTGTCGAAGAGCCGCCGCCGCGCCTCGGTCGCGTCGTTCTGCTCGATCAGCGCGTCGCGCTGGCCCTTCAGCTGCCGGGTCATCTGGTTGAAGAGCCGCCCCAGCATGGCGATCTCGTCATCGCTGCGCTCTTCGGGCACGCGCACCTCGAGGTCGCCGGTACCGATCCGCTGCGCGGCACCCGCCAGTTGGCCCACCGGGCGCGACAGCCGTTCCGCGAACCACAGGCCCAGCCAGATCGCGGCCAGCACCATGATGATCGCGAAGCCGAGATAGAGCAGCCCGAATTCGAAGAGCACCCGCCCCCGGTCGGCCTCGAGCTGGCGGTAGAGCTGGACGGTCTGCTGCGTCTCGTCGAGCAGGGCGAGGATCTCGCCGTCGACCTCGCGGCTGACATAAAGGTAACGGTCGGGAAAGGCGCTGAGCCGCAGGAGCGCGCGAAACTCGTTCTGGGCACGATCCTCGGTCAGCACGATGCCCCCCTCGAGCGCGTCGGACAGTTGCTCGTCGGTCGGGCGTTCGAAATCGAACAGGTAGCTCGATTCGCCGCGCGCACGGATCTCGCCTGCGCCGTCGATGACAAAGGCCTCCTTCAGACCGCGCTGGATGCGCGCCTGCCCCTGGCTCAGGAGCTGGCGCAGGTCGCCGTCGCTGAGAAAGACCGCCGCGCGGCGGTTGAGGTTCAGGTAATTGGCCAGCGCGATGGTGTCGGTCGACAGGTCGTCGCGGTGCTCCTGGCTGTAGGCGGTGGCCGCGTCCACGGAATTGCCGAGCGCGCTCGACACCCGGTCCGAGAACCAGCCCTCGAGCCCCATGTTCACCGTGATCGTGGCGAAGACCGCCACCAGGATCGTCGGCACCAGCGCCACGATGGTGAAGACGCCCGTCAGCCGCAGATGAAGCCGCGAGCCCGCCGATCGCGCGCGGCGCGAGGCCACGATCCGCGCCACCTCGCGCAGCACGAGTGCTGCCACGACGAGGATGTAGACGAGGTCCGCGAGGAGGATCAGCCTGAGGCCGGGGGCATCGGCGAAATCCGACAAGGGCCCGAGCACGAGGAAGGTCAGGAGCGCCAGGACCGGCCCGAGCAGCACGAGGCCGAGTGTGGCCGCGCTGCGCACGTTCGGGTCATCCTTCATGCGCCAGACCCGGTCGAGCGGTCCGGCGACCTGCCTGTCCGCGGGATCGTCCACGCGCTGCTCCCCCAACTGTTGCGTGATGCAGCGCGGGTTGTCTCCCGCTTGCCACGCGACTGTTGCGGTTTTACATCAACTTGCGGCGGCGAGTCACGCGGATATCGAGATCGGTGATCTTTTTTCTCAAGGTATTGCGGTTGATGCCGAGCAAATCGGCACATTTGGCTTGGTTGCCGCCTGTCGCCTCGAGCGCAATCTCGATCAGCGGTGTCTCCACCTCGCGCAGGATGCGGTTGTAAAGCCCCGCGGGCGGCAAGACGCCGCCGTGCAGGTCGAAGTAGCGCCGCAGGTGCTTGCCGACCGAGGCCGAAAGCTTGTCGCCCTCGCCCACGCCCATCAGCGGCTCGATGGCGGGCTGGTTGCCGAGGACGGCCTCGACCTCGGGCTTGGCGATCTCCTCGGACTGGCTGGTCACCGTCAGCCGCTTGATCGTGTTCTCCAGCTGCCGGACGTTGCCGGGCCAGGAATAGGCGCGGATCAGGTCCAGCGCATCCGGCGCGAAGCGGCGCAGCGCGACCCCGTCGCGTTCCACCCGCGCCAGGAAATGCGCGGCGAGAAGGGGGATGTCGTCGACGCGTTCCCGCAAGGCCGGAACGGTGATGGTGACGCCGCCCAGACGGTAGAACAGGTCCTGACGGAACTGGCCGGCTTCCATCTTTTCCATCAGGTCCTTCTGGCTGGTGGCCATGACCCGCGGCGCGGCATCGCCGAAGGCGTCGAGCATGCGCACGATCTTGGCCTGCGCTTCCTCGCTGAAATCGCCGACCTCGTCGAAGAGGATCGAGCCGGATTTCGCCCGCGCCACGATGGCCGAGGGACCGTCCATCCCCTCGAGATCGCTGGCCGAGGCCACCACGAAGGGCAGCGTGCGCCGATCCGAGAAATCGTGGATCGCGCGTGCGATCAGCGACTTTCCGGTGCCGCTTTCGCCGGTGATCAGCACCGGCAGATCGGTGTTCATCACGCGTGCGACAAGCCGGTAGAGCGCCTGCATCGCCGCGGTGCGCCCCACCAGCGGCAGGTCCTCCTGCGCCGAGCCAGGCGAGCTGACGGCGCTGTCCTCGCGCAGCGTCGTGGCGGGCTTCGCGCGGCGCTTCTGGTCGAGCGCGCGGGCCGCCCGCTTCATCAGGTCGGGCAGATCGAAGGGTTTCGGCAGGTAATCATAGGCATCCTTCTCGGTCGCCTGGATCGCCGTCATGATCGTGTTCTGCGCCGAGATGATGATGACCGGCAGACCGGGGCGCTTCTCGGTGATCTGCGGCAGCGTCTCCAGCCCGTTGCCGTCCGGCATCATGACGTCCGAGATCACCAGGTCGCCCTTGCCCTCGTCCACCCAGCGCATCAGCGTCATCAGGCTCGAGGTGGCGTGCACCTTGCAGCCAGCGCGGGTCAGCGCCTGGGTGAGAACGGTGCGGATGGTGCGGTCGTCATCCGCGACGAGAACTGTGCCGTCCATGGGTCAGTCTGCTCCGGCTTGCTGCGCCGCCGTGGGCGCTGTTTCGGTCATTGCGCACCCTTCGGTGCCCGTTTCGGTCATTGCGCACCCTTCGGTGCCCGTTTCGGTCATTGCGCACCCTTCGGTGCGACGGGAAGGGACACGCGGAAGACGGTGCGTCCGGGCACCGAGTCGACGGCGATCCAGCCGTCGTGATCCGCGATGATCTTGCTCACCAGCGCGAGGCCGAGGCCCGTGCCGTTCTCGCGCCCCGAGACGAAAGGCTCGAACAGGTCGCGGGCGATGTCGGGCGGGATGCCCGGGCCGTCGTCGATCACCTCGACCTGCAAGGGCACGGCGCCGCCCGAGCCATCCTTGCGCCGCACCTTGAGCGACAACTCGTAGAAGGTGCGCAGCCGGATCGTGCCGCCCGTGCGCCCGGCCTCGGCCGCGTTCTTGAGCAGGTTCAGGAACACCTGCTGAAGCTGGTCGGGATCGGCCCAGGTGGAGGGCAGCGAGGGGTCGTAGTCGTCCTCGATCTTCATGTGCGCGGCGAAACCGATGGCCGCGGATTTTCGCGTGCGGTCCAGCACGTCATGGATATTCACCGCGCGCCGGTCGGGCGGACGGACATTGCCAAATTCCTCGACCTGGCCCAGCAGCTTCAGGATGCGCCGCGTTTCTTCCACGATCAGGTCGGTCAGCTCGCGATCCTCGCCGCTGGCGTTCATGCTGATCAGCTGCGCCGCGCCGGTGATGCCCGCGAGCGGGTTCTTGATCTCGTGGGCCAGCATCTCGGCCATGCCGATGGCTGATTTCGCCGCCGTCTTGGAGGACATCGCGCGGTCGAAGCGACCGGCCAGCTCGCGGTTTTCCAACAGCACCAGCACATGATCGGGCTTGTCCGCAAGCGGCGCGATCTGCACGTCGCAGGAGGCGGGCTTGCGGCTGCCGGTGCCCACGTCGACGGCATTCACGAAGAGCGGCGCGGCCCCGTCGCGCACACGGGCGAAGGCCTCCTCCAGCGGCGCATCGACAAAGATCTTGTCCCAGATCGGGCTGCCGTCGAGGCTCTTTTTCGACGCGTTCAGAAAGGTTTCCCCCGCGGGGTTCACGTCGATGATCCGGTCGCCCTCGTCGCAGATCAGGGCCGGGATGGGCAGCGAGGCCCAGAGGCTCGTGGTGACCTTGGTCATGCCGCGTCCCTCTGCGCGGGCGCGGTCAAGGCCTCGGGCAAGGCGGTCAGAACCTCGTCCGGGTCGCGCGCCGTCAGGATGCGCCGGCGCAGGGCCGCGCCGGTCCCGGCCTCGTCCATGTACCAACCGAGGTGCTTGCGCGCGACGCGCAGCCCGAGGTCGCGGCCGTAGAAGCCCAGGATCGCCTCGTAATGGCCCGCCACCATCTCGGCCAGCGCCGCGCCCTGCGGCACCACCGGCGCAGGCGCGCCGTGAAGCGCCGCCGCGATCCCGGCCAGCGCCCAGGGCCGCCCCT
>CBFIFZ010000077.1:0-12714 GCA_965661995.1 Roseicyclus sp. | reverse complement strand
AGGCAGCGGTCGCGCGCCTCGTAGTAATACCCCCGCGCGTACCACCCCACGGCGGCGTCGATATCCCCGTCCGAGACCAGCCACGCCCCCCGCAGGTAGCGCCCCGCGTAGGTCAGGTTGACCTCCGGGTCGAGCAGCTCTTCGGGCGGTCCGTCATGGCCCATCGTGCGCGCCGTCTGGGGCAGGATCTGCATCAGCCCCCAGTAGGGTCCGGCGCGCGCATCGGCGCGGTAATCGCTTTCGCGCTGGATCACGCGATGGAGCAAAGCTTCAGGGATATCATGCACTTGCGCATAGCGCTGCACGAGCCGGCGCATCTCGGGCGTCTCCCCCGGATAGAGGCTCGAGGACACGGTGGGCGCAGAGACGGGCGCATCCCGACCCGCCCCGCAGGCGGCCAGTGCCGTCGCCAGAACCAGCATCACCAGACCCGTCTTCACGCCCAGACTCATCCTCTCAATTCCCCTGCCCGAGCAACCGCAGCAACCGCTGCTCCGCCTCGTCCCGCAGGCGCTGCTCGATCGCCTCCCGCGCCTCGGCTTCCGTGGTCTCACCGTCGAACTCCGTCCCCAGCGCCTCGTTCACCCGCCCAATCGCCTCCGCCTCCAGCCGCGCCCGCGCCTCCGCCTCCAACCGCTCCCGCTCCGCCGCCAGTTCCTGCTCCGCCAGGTACTCCAGGTCGGGCCGGATCGAGGGCCCGGACCAGGGCCCCGAGACGAGGATCGGGACCCGGATCCGCGCGCCTGCCTCGCCCTCGATGAAGCCGGGGGTCAGGCGATAATTCAGCGTTTGTTCCCCGAGGTTTACGGTGCCCTCACCGGTTACCTCGCCCCATGGCGCATCGAGCCGAAGATCGTCGTTTGACAGTTCCCCATCCACGATGGTGAAGTTCCCCGAGACCTGGTCATAGACCGTCCGCGCCCCCTCTCCCCGGAAGCCGGGATCGAGCGTTCGGATCATCCCCGCAAGGTCCAGCCCCTCGATCGCGCCCGCCCCGAAGGCGAGGTCGCCCTCCCCCTCCAGCCCGGCCATGATCGTGGCCATGTCATTGCCCACGCCCAGGAATTGCAGGCTCGCGCTGCCCGTGCCCTGCAGGCGGTCATACCCGGCCAGATCGGTCAGAAGCGGCTGCAACTGTACGGCCGCCAGCAAAAGATCCCCCCCGACCGACAGGCCGCCCCGCCCGTTGACCACGAACTGACCCGTCAGCGTCCCGCCATAGGTCGCGATCTCGCGGATGTCGAAGACAATCCGTCCGCGGTCCAGCGTCGCGCGCAGGTCCACCGGACCGACGGAAAGGCCCGCCCCCTCCAGCCGCTCCACGGCAAGGGCGATCTCGGCATCGGCGGCGAAAAGGCCTGATACGTCAATGGGATCGCGGGGCCAGCCCGCGGCCTGGCTGCCACCGCCGCCCTCGCCCTCGGGCAGGACGAGCCGCGCGCCCGAGACGGTGCCGCGGATCATCGGCCGCTCATCGCCCTGCGTCACGTCGAGCGCCAGCGCGAGTGCGGTGTCGTCGAGGCTCAGCCGCCCGTCGCGCAGATGCGCGCTGCCCCCTTCGGTCAGGGTCACGCGGCCCGAGAGCGCCAGCCGGTCGCGGCCGAAGCCCTGCGGCAGGGCGGGCATGGCCGCACCGAGGATCGCCAGGAGCGGGCCGAGATCGGTCGCCTCGGCCGACAGCTCACCGTCGATCGCCGGGGCCAGTGCGACCCGGCCGGAAAAACGCACGGCACCGCCCGACCAGTCGAGCGCCATGTCGAGCTCGCTGAGACCCCTGTCGAGCAGGTTGGCGAAGCGCGCGACATCGGCCTCGAGCGTCAGCGCGGTCCCGTTCACACGCGCCTCGCCCGCGATGCTGGCCGAGCCGTCCGCGGGCAGGGCAAGGCGGGCATCGAGCCCGGCGATGCGGAAATCCTGCCCCGCGGCCTCGTCCCGCCAGGTCAGGGCGCCATCGCTGATTTCGGCGGCCGTGACGGTAAGGGGGCGGGCCGGGCCCGTTGGGCCGTCTGCACCGGCCTCGGCCGAGGCCTCGGAAAAGGCCCAGCTCACGCGGCCATCTGCGGCGCGGACCAGCGTGATCTCGGGCGCGACCAGCGTGATCTCGTCGATCTGCACCTCTCCGGCGAGGATCGCCGACCAGGGCACCCGAACCGACAGCGCTTCGGCCGCGATCAGGGGCGCGTCACCGGCCCAGTCGGGATTGCCCACGCGCAGTCCCGCAGCCCTCACGCCGAGATGCGGCCAGAGCGTCGGGCGCACCTCGCCCGTCAGCGTCACCTCGCGTCCAAGCGACTGTCCGAGACGCTCGGCTGCGACCGCGGCGATCCGGTCCGTCGGGACGGCGAAGATCGCCCCGAACGCCAGAACAGCGACCAGCGCGACCGCGCCCACCAACCGAATGATCCACCGCATGGGAAAAGCCTCTGCCCGTTTTGGTCGGAGTCTAGCGCGAAGCGGGGCGGCCTGTCTTCCCCTTCGCCGCGCAACGGGCTATCTGCCTCGGCCATGAGCCAGAACCCGCCAGACTTGCGCCCCGACCTCGCGCGCGCCCGCCTTGCCGAAGAGGCCCGCCCCGGCCAGCCCCGGATCGGGATGGTCAGCCTTGGCTGTCCCAAGGCGCTGGTCGACAGCGAACGCATCCTGACGCGGCTTCGGGCCGAGGGTTACGCGATCTCGCCCGATTACGCGGGCGCCGAGGCGGTGATCGTGAACACCTGCGGGTTCCTCGACAGCGCCAAGGCTGAAAGCCTCGATGCGATCGGCGAGGCGCTGCGCGAGAACGGGCGGGTGATCGTGACCGGCTGCCTGGGCGCGGAGCCCGAGTATATCACCGGCGCGCATCCCAAGGTTCTGGCGGTGACCGGCCCGCATCAATACGAGCAGGTGCTCGACGCCGTCCATGCCGCCGTGCCGCCCGCGCCCGATCCGTTCATCGACCTGCTGCCGCCCGCGGGTGTCAAGCTGACGCCGCGCCATTACAGCTACCTCAAGATCGCCGAGGGCTGCGATCACAAGTGCCGCTTCTGCATCATCCCCGACATGCGCGGGCGGCTGGTGTCGCGGCCGGCCAAGGCCGTGATGCGCGAGGCCGAGAAGCTGGTCGAGGCGGGGGTGAAGGAGATCCTGGTGATCAGCCAGGACACCTCGGCCTATGGCACCGACTGGAAGGGGCGCGAGGTCAAGTTTCCGATTCTCGATCTATCCAGAGACTTGTCCACACTCGGGGCCTGGGTTCGCTTGCATTATGTCTACCCCTACCCGCATGTGCGCGAGCTGATCCCCCTGATGGCCGACACCGCGAACGGGCTCTTGCCCTATCTCGACATCCCGTTCCAGCACGCCCACCCCGACACGCTGAAGCGCATGGCGCGCCCTGCCGCGGCCTCCCGCACGCTGGACGAGATCGCGGCCTGGCGGCGCGACTGCCCCGAGATCACGCTGCGCTCGACCTTCATCGTGGGCTACCCCGGCGAGACCGAGGCGGAGTTCCAGACCCTGCTCGACTGGCTCGACGAGGCGCAACTCGACCGGGTCGGCTGCTTCCAGTACGAGAACGTGGACGGCGCGCGGTCAAACGCGCTGCCCGACCACGTCCCCGCCGAGGTCAAGCAGGAGCGGTGGGACCGTTTCATGGAAAAGGCGCAAGCCATTTCCGAGGCCAAGCTCGCCGCCAAGGTCGGCCAGCGGATGACGGTTCTGGTCGATGCGGTGGACGAGGAAGGCGCGACCTGTCGGACCATGGCGGATGCGCCCGAAATCGACGGCAATCTCTTCATCGACGACGGCTTCGAGGGGCTGGCGCCCGGCGACCTGGTCGAGGTCGAAGTGGACGAGGCCAGCGATTACGACCTCTGGGGCAGCCTACAGGCTTGAGCCTTGCGGCGCTCTGGCGCTACAGTCCACCCATGATCCACGTCACCACCACCTGTCCCGACCGCGCGAGTGCCGAGCGGCTGGCCCGCGCGGCCCTTGCCGAGCATGTCACCGCCTGCGCCAACATCATCGGCGGGGTGCGAAGCCTCTATCACTGGCAGGGCGAGATCGCCGAGGACGACGAGGTGATCGTGGTCTTCAAGACGTCGGAGGTCGCGCGCGCGGCCCTCGTGGCTTTCCTTGAGGCCGAGCATCCCTATGACGTGCCGGTCATCACCTGGGAGCGGTTGGAACGACGAAAGACGCCGCCGACTGGCTGGCCCGCGAAACGCACTGAGGCGCAGCGTCAGGCGGGGTCCAATGCCTCGATCACGCGGGCGAAGACCTCGGCATTCGGGCAGGCGGCGGGAAGGGAAGCGGCGCCCTTCTCCTGCGTGGCCATCCAGCACGCGCAGCCCTCGGTCCAGCCGCATCCGCGGCACTGCTGCACCACGCCGGCCCAGTCTCCATGGGTGATCACGCCCTCGTCCAGCGCGCGCTGCAGATCCGCACCGGTGGCCTGCGCCATGCCGAGGGCCAGCCAGTAATGCCGTTTCTGGTCGCCCAGGGGGCGGGGGTGGCCTTCGGTCATCGGGGGCCTCTCGAAAGGGGTGTCACTCGGCGGCGAGGTTGCGCAGAACCGCACCGTTGCGACAGTAGTCGGGCGCGGCTTCGGCCCTGCCATGGGTGTCGAGCCAGTGCTGGCACCCCGCCGGATCCGAACATCCGGTGCAGGCGAGCAGCATCTCCTCGCGCATTTCGGGCGGCAACTCGCCGCGCAGTTCGGCGGCGTCGAGATCGGCACCTAGGGTCTCGGCCATCCGGGACATCAGCCCCTCGTGGCGGTCGCGTGTCAGTTTGCCCTGCATGGCATCACCCCTTGTCGCGTTGCGGATCGGCTCCCTTCCGATGGGGAAAGCCTAGCCGACGGCGGGCGGCCCGCCTTGACGCAGATCAAGAGGGGCCGAGGGCTGCCAGCGTCTGGCGCACGATGCGGATGCGCGCGGCGTTGGGGGGATGGGTGGACAGGAACTCGCGCGCAGGGTCGGGGACCCGGGTGAAGAACTCGGATCCGACAAGCGGATCGTAGCCCGCCCGCGCGGCGATGATGGTGCCGATGGCGTCGGCCTCCAGCTCGGCCTGCTGGCCGAATTCGCGGCTGGCCACGAATGCGCCGATCTGGGCGGCCTCGTCGACCTGGGCGCGACCGGCGCCGCGAGCCTGGGCGATGCGCGCAAAGGCCTCGGCCCCCTCTGCGGCGCGGCGTTGACCCATCGGGATGTGGCGCGCGATGTGATGGGCGGCCTCGTGCCCCATGATGAAGGCCAGCTCGTCGGTGTTCCGCGCGACGGCAATCAGGCCGAGCGTGAAGATGATGGCGGGCTGTCCCTGCGGGTCGATCGTGTGAAAGGCGTTGACGCCGCTCTCCGGCGCGCGGTCGACGTATATGACGAAATCGCAGGGCTGATCAGGGGTTTCCTCGCGGCAGACCTGTTCGGCCACGGGCTCGACCCGGGTGACCACCTCGTCGAAGTTCAGCACGGCCTGCCGGGCGCGGGCGGCAAGCTCCGCTTCGGTCGGCGGCGTGCTGCCTGGCGGTTTCGGTGCGACTGTCGGCACACAACCCGCAAGCGCGAGCGCGGCGAGACAGGCGAGGGCAAGCGGGCGACATCGGAGCATGATGCCAAAGACCCTAGAGGCTCGGGCGGCGGCGTCCAGAGGGATCACGGGCTTGTGCCCGTGGCTTGACGCGGGCGGCTGCGCCCATAGCTCCGGACCATGACGACGCGCATTCTCTACAATGACCGCTGCCCGATCTGCCGGGCCGAGATAGCCCATTACCGCAAGCGGGCCGAGGCCACGGGCGCACCGCTTCTGTTCGAGGACCTGAACCGCGCCGATCTCGGCGGCTGGCGGCTGACGCCCGACCAGGCGAAGCGGCGGATGCATGCCGCGATGCCCGACGGGCGGATCGTCAGCGGGGTGCCCGCCTTTGCCGCGATCTGGGCGGCGCTGCCCGGCATGGGATGGCTCGCGCGAATCGCGATGATGCCGGGCCTCAGGCAGCTGGCCGATCTGCTCTACAACCGCGTCGCCGCGCCCTGGCTTTACCATCGGCAGATGCGGCGTGAAGCGCGCGGGCTTGCGGGGCCGGACAGCCGCGCCTAGGCTGCGCCCATGTTCACCATCGAGCACGACTTCGACGCCACCGTGATCACCCTCGTCGATGATGGCGAGGCAGGCAGCGCCTTGCAGGAAGACATCACCATCTCGGCCTTCTCCGAATGCGTGACGGTGGTGCAATACGACCCGAGGACCGACCGCGAGCAGGTGGTGACGCTGTCGATGTCGCAGTTGCGCGACCTGGCTGCGGCGCTGGATCTGCCCGAAGGTGCCTACAAGCTGGAGCCGGGCAGCTGATGCCACGCCTGCTTTCCGCAATCCCGCATGACATGAGCGACTCCGGGCATTTCTAAGCAAAGTGCCTTCCGTTTCGCGACCTGCACACAGGTTTGTCCACATGAGCGCAGGCCCGTTTACACCCCTTTCCGGGGGCCGCATACTGCCCCGGACCGAGTGAGGAGGGCACCATGGCCACCGGCTTTTTCGTCAACGAACGCTGTTTCTGGCATTCGGGCGGCAACTACAGCTTCCTCGTGCCCGTGGGCGGCCTGATGCAGCCGCAGGCGGCGGGCGGCCTGCCCGAGAACCCCGAGACCAAGCGCCGCTTCAGGAACCTGGTCGAGGTCACCGGCCTGATGGCCGACCTCGCCACCCCCTCGGCCCAGCCCGCGACCGAGGAGGACCTGCTGCGCATCCATCCGCGCGACTACGTCGACACATTCCGCCGCAAGTCGGCCGAGGGCGGGGGCGAGCTGGGTTTGCGCACCCCCTTCGGGCCGGACGGGTACGAGATCGCCCGCATCTCGGCGGGGCTGACCAAGGCCGCGCTCTTCGACGTGCTGCAAGGGCGGCTCGACAATGCCTATGCGCTGTCGCGCCCGCCGGGGCACCATTGCCTGCCGGATTTTCCCAACGGCTTTTGCCTCCTGAACAACATCGCCATCGCCTGCGAGGCGGCGCGGGCCGCGGGCCTCACCGACCGGATCGCGGTGATCGACTGGGACGTGCACCACGGCAACGGGACGGAAGCCATCTATTACGAACGCGCCGACACGCTGGCGATTTCGATCCACCAGGAACGCAACTACCCCCGCGACTCGGGCGATTTCGAGGATCGCGGCGCGGGCACTGGCGCGGGGCTGAACCTCAACATACCGCTGCCGCCGGGGGGCGGGCACGCGACCTACCTGGAAGCCTTCGAGCGGCTGGTGATCCCGCAGCTTGTAGCCTTCCAGCCCGATGTGATCGTCGTGGCCTGCGGCTTCGACGCCTCGGCGGTGGACCCGCTGGGCCGGATGATGGCTGGCTCGGACACGTTCCGCGCGCTGACCGAGATGGCGATGGAGGCGGCGGGCGAGCTCTGCGAGGGCCGGCTCGTGCTGACCCACGAGGGCGGCTATTCCGAGGCGCATGTGCCCTTCTGCGGCCATGCCGTGCTCGAGGCGCTTTCGGGCAGCGACATCACCGCGCCCGACCCACTGGCCGAGCGCATCACCTCGCAACAACCGGGGCCGCGGTTCGAGGCTTATTGCTCGACCCTGCTGGCCGAGATGGAGGCGGCGCTGGAGGCGTGAGCCCGCGTTGACTTCGCCGCGGCGCGGCGGCAGGGTGCGCGGCGACCACCAGATCAGGGGAAGACAGGCGATGAAAAAGGTCTATGGCTCGGCGGCTGAAGCGCTCGACGGGGTTCTGTTCGACGGCATGCTGATCGCATCGGGGGGCTTCGGCCTCTGCGGTATCCCCGAGCTTCTGATCGACGGTATCGTCGAGGCGGGCGTGAAGGACCTGACCGTTGCCTCGAACAACGCAGGGATCGACGATTTCGGCCTCGGCAAGCTGCTGGCCACCCGGCAAGTGAAGAAGATGATGTCTTCTTACGTGGGCGAGAACGCGGAATTCATGCGCCAGTACCTCTCGGGCGAGCTTGAGCTGGAATTCAACCCGCAAGGTACCCTGGCCGAGCGCATGCGCGCAGGCGGCGCGGGAATTCCGGGCTTCTACACCAAGACGGGCGTCGGCACGGTGATCGCCGAGGGCAAGGAGGTGAAGAATTTCGACGGGCAGGATTACATCCTCGAGCGCGGGATTTTCGCGGACCTTTCCATCGTCAAGGCGTGGAAGGCGGACGAGACCGGCAACGCGATCTTCCGCAAGACGGCGCGCAACTTCAACCCGCCCGCCGCCATGTGCGGCAAGGTCTGCATCATGGAGGTCGAGGAGATCGTGCCGACAGGTTCGCTGGACCCCGACGCGATCCACCTGCCCGGCATCTACGTCCACCGCCTGATCCAGGGCGAGCACGAGAAGCGGATCGAGCAGCGCACCACGCGGCCGCGCGCCGCCTGAGGGGGCTTGCGTGGCGACCTCGCCCTATAGCGGCAGACCACAGCGCGCCTTCTGGCGCGGTGGCGTCGCGGGGGTGGGCGCGCTGGAGCTGGCCGAGTTTTACCGACCGCGATTTCCGCTGACGCCCGAGACGCGGGTCTTCACCGCCGGGTCCTGCTTCGCGCAGCATGTGGGCGCGGCGATGAAGCGGGCGGGCATTTCCGTGATCGACGCGGAACCGGCGTTGCGTGGCATGCCGCCCGAGACTGCGAAACGCTTCGGCTACGGCACCTATTCGGCGCGGACGGGCAACATCTACACCGTGCGCCAGTTCCGGCAGCTGGTCGAGGAGATGCTGGGCCTCTTCGCCCCCGCCCTGCCCGCCTGGGAGAAGGATGGCCGCTACTGGGACGCGCTGCGCCCCGGGGTCGAGCCCGATGGGCTGACCAGCCCCGGCCAGGTGGCCGAAATGCGGGCGCAGCACCTCGTGGCGCTCGGGCGCGCGCTGGAACAGGCCGACCTGCTGGTCTTCACCCTGGGCCTGACCGAGGGGTGGGAGCACCGGGAGAGTGGCACGGCCTATCCCACCGCGCCCGGCACGATCGCAGGCGAGCACGACCCCGACATCTTCGTCTTCCGCAACTACGGCGTGGCCGAGATCCTGGAGGATTTCACCGCGCTGGAGGAGATGCTGGCCGAGCTGAACCCCGGGCTGCGCTGGCTGCTGACGGTGTCGCCGGTTCCCTTGGCCGCGACCGCCACCCAGGATCATGTCCTGACGGCGACGACGCGCTCCAAGGCGGTGTTGCGCGTGGTCTGCGACATGCTGAAGGAAAGCTCGGACCGGATCGACTATTTCCCCTCCTACGAACTGGTGATGTCGCCCGCCCATGCCGGGGGCGCCTTCGGTCCGGACCTGCGCAGCGTGCGGCCCGAGGTGGTCGAGGGCATCATGGCGCTGTTTCTCGCGTCGCATGGCATGGCTCCCGCCCCCGAGGGAGTGGCGGAGGATGTCGGCGACACATCCGACGACGCCGTCTGCGAGGACATGCTGCTGGATGCGTTCCGGCCATGACGCGGGCGATCGCGGTCGTTGGCACCTCGAACATCGGCGCGGTGAAATACGCCGAGGCCGAGATCGCGGCCGCGTATCCCGACCTGTCCGTCACCTTTTACGGCCTGCCCGGCGGCAAGTTCACTGACGCCGGTGTCGATGATGCGGGCCGCTTCCAGCCTGCACCGGGCGACGGGGCGACGCGCAAGCTGGCCGAGCGGGTGAACGGCACGGCGGCGCTCGACCTGACCCGCTTCGACGCGGTGCTCGCCATCGGCGATACGCTGGGGATGCCGCAAACGCTCTTCATGGCGGCGCAGTACGACGTGGCAGACTGGCCCACCCGTCGCGACAGGCCGCTGATCTCGACGCCCGCCTTTCTCGCGGCCATGGAGGAGGCGATCGGCGTGCGTGCCGACCACCTCGCCCGGCAGTTCCGGGGCATCGCGCCCGTCTTCGCCGCACTTGCCCCCTACCCCACGGTCGCCGTGACCCGGCGCGGCCCCCTCCGGCAGGAGCCCTATGCCTCGGTCGCGGACCACCCCGAGCTGCCGCGTATCCACGCGCTCTACCGAGACGCGCTGACCCGCGCCCTGGCCGCGCGTGGCCTGCGGTTCGTGCCGCAACCGGCCGAGACGATGGCAGGCCCCTTCCTGACGAAACCCGATTACGCCATGGGCGCGATGGATTTCCGCACCGAGGGAAAGGTGCTGAACGATCATCGCCACATGAACGCGGCGTTTGGCGCTTCGCTTTTCCGCGCCTTTGCGCTAGCCCTTGGCGCAACCTCCGCCGGGACAGACCCGACAGCCAATATCAAGGAGTGACCGACGATGTGGGACCGCAACCAGATGGCCGCCCGCGCAGCGCAGGAGCTGCAGGACGGCATGTACGTGAACCTCGGGATCGGCATCCCGACGCTGGTGTCGAACTACATCCCCGAGGGGATGACCGTGACGCTGCAATCCGAGAACGGGATGCTCGGCATGGGCCCCTTCCCCTACGAGGGCGACGAAGACCCCGACCTGATCAACGCCGGCAAGCAGACCATCACCGAGCTGCCCCACACCGCCTATTTCGACAGCGCGCAGAGCTTCGGCATGATCCGCGGCGGCAAGATCGCCATGGCGATCCTCGGCGCGATGGAGGTGGCCGAGAACGGTGACCTTGCCAACTGGATGATCCCCGGCAAGCTGGTGAAGGGCATGGGCGGCGCGATGGACCTCGTCGCCGGCGTGGGCCGCGTGATCGTGGTGATGGACCACGCCAACAAGCATGGTGAATCGAAGGTGCTGAAGGAATGCACCCTGCCGCTGACGGGCAAGGGGGTGGTCGACCTGATCATCACGAACCTCGGCGTCCTGGAAGTTGTCGAGGGCGGCCTGAAGCTGGTGGAACTGGCTGACGGGGTGACCGAAGAGCAGCTGCGCGCCGCCACCGAGGCGACCCTTGTCTAATGCGAGGGCGCCCGAAGGGGCGTTGACGCTTCAGACCGTGCCGATGCCGGGCGACACCAACTCGGGCGGGGATGTCTTCGGCGGCTGGGTCGTTAGCCAGATGGACATCGCCGCGGGCATCACCGCGATCGACCGGGCCAAGGGGCGCTGCGCGACCGTGGCGATCGAGGCGCTGAGGTTCCACGCACCGGTCCTCGTCGGTGACCTCTTCTCGGTCTACACGGCGATCACGAAAACGGGGCGCACCTCGATCACCATGCATGTCGAGGCCTGGGTGCGCCGCCAGCGCACGGGCGAGCGGATGCTGGTGACGGAGGGGGATTTCACCTTCGTCGCCATTGCCGAGTCGGGCATCACACGCCCCCTGCCCGCCGAGACGGCATCATGAGCGAGATCACGCGAGAGGTCGAAGGCTCGAAAGGGCGCTACGCCCTGCGCGAGGGCAGCGCCGAGGCCGAGCTGACCTATTCGATCCTGTCCGCCACCCATATCATCGCCGATCACACCGGCGTGCCGGACGCGATGCGCGGCACCGGCGCGGGCAAGCGGCTGGTCGAGCGGCTGGTCGCGGATGCGCGGGCGGAGGGCGTGAAGATCACGCCGCTTTGCCCCTTCGTCCGGGCGCAGGCCGCGCGGCATCCCGAATGGGCGGATGTCTTCGCCTGACGGTCAGTTCACCGCGATCGGCATGAAGACGCAGCCATCCGAGACCAGCTCGGGCGGGGTGCGGCAGAGCGTGCGCGCCATCATCCACGTCGCCAGCACCTTGGGCACGTAATCGCGCGTCTCGGCATAGGGCGGCACGCCGCCCGCGTTTCTCACCGCGCCCTCGCCTGCGTTGTAGCCTGCCAGCGCCAGCAGCGGGTCGCCGCCGAACTCGGCCAGGAGCCAGTCGAGATAGGCGACGCCGCCCGCGATGTTCTGGGCCGGGTCGAAGGGATCGCTCACGCCGAAACGGTCGGCGGTCGCGGGGATCAGTTGCATCAGCCCCTGCGCGCCCGCGGAACTGACGGCCTGTGCGCGACCGGCGGATTCGACGGCCATCACCGACAGCACCATGGCGGGCGAGACCCCCGTGCCGACGCTGGCCATCAGGATATCGGCGCCATGCGCCGTGATGATGTCGTTCAGCGTGGACAGGCGCGGCACGCGCAGGTCGGCCGCCTCGGGGGCCGCGGCGATATGGTCCTGCGCGCTGAAGAACCGGGACGGGTCGGCGGGGAAGCCGGGCGGCACGGCTGCCCAGAACCACGCCGCCGTGTCCGCACCGGCAGGCGCAGCGGGCGACACGACGGGGGCCACGGTGGCCGCCGCCGCCGCCGCCTCGAGCTCGGCCGGGGGCGTGGTGTTGCGCGCGTGTTCCTCGGCAGTGATCTGGATGGTGATGCGCGGCCCGGTGTGGCCCGGCGCGGGCACGACCACGCGCCTTATGCCGCCTTCCGCGGGCGGGGTGGCCACCTGCTGTGCGGCGCAGACGATCGGAAGCGCGCAGCCGAGGATGATCGCGCCGAAGCGCAAGAAGTGATGTCGCATGACCTGCTCGTCGTCCCGATCCTGCCTGGTAGCCCCTGTTTTCAGGGAATTGCCCTTGTTTTGCTGACGCATAGCACAGTTCGGCCCGACGATCTGCCCCCAAAGAACCTCATACAGTTCGAAAAATGATCCCGGGACGGCCCAATTCCCGCCCCGATCCGAGGGGAAAACATGCTCATCCGAGCCGGACAGGAAACACAAACTCCGGCGAGGGAAAATGCAGAAAGCAAACCTGGAGAGCTGAACTATGACCAACCTCATCAAGAACTTCGCCAAGTCCGAATCCGGTGCCGTGACCGTCGACTGGGT
>CBFIFZ010000076.1:0-12763 GCA_965661995.1 Roseicyclus sp. | reverse complement strand
CGCGACGGCGGGCCACTACACGATGACACTGGCCTTTGCCGCGGCGCCGCTGACGGTGACGCAACCCGTCACCTTCCTGCAGCTTGTCTGGGCCACCTTGCTGGGCGTAGTGGTGTTCGGGGAAGCGGCCGACATCTTCGTGATGCTGGGCGGCGCCATGATCATCGCCGCGATCACGCTGGTGACCTGGCGCGAGGCGCGGCGCAAACGGCCGGTCACGCCGGCGCCGGATGCGCCCAACGCTTGAATCACCCCTTTTCGTTTCGCCTGAGAATTGTGCAGCGACGCACCGTTCCGCACAGGGCGGGGCCAAAGCGTCACGCCGCATCGCAGCGACGCGCGCGGCGCGGTTGTCCGGCGGCCTCCATCCTGATTCCCTCGGAGCGTGGAGGGACGGGATGACCTTGGAAGCTCTGATCTTTGGCGGAATGGGCACGCTGGCCGAGGTGGCCGAGCTCGACCGCGCGGCCTGGAACGCGGCCTTTCGCACCCACGGTATCGGTTGGGACTGGTCCTGGGACACCTATGCCGAACTGATGCGCCCCGGCGGCGACCGCCAGCTTGCCGCGCGCTATGCCGCGCACCTGGACATGGTCGTCGATGCCCAGACGCTGGACCACAGCCACCAGAAGCACTTCGCCACGATGCTGGCCGGTGGCGTCCCCCTGCGGCCCGGCGTGGCGCGCGTGATGAACTGGGCCGCGCGCGGCGGCGTGAAGTTGGCCCTTGTCAGCCGGTCCGAGCTGGAGCCGGTGCGCGCGTTGCTGAAGGCGACGGCGCGGGAGCGGGGCGGCACCTCGTTCGACGTGGCGATCCTGCGCGGTGACGTGGACCGGATGGCCCCGAACCCGGAGGCGATGGTGGCGGCCGTGACCGACCTCGGCATCGGACCGGGCCGCGCGGTCGCCGTGGTCGACACCGTCGCGGCGCTGGAGGCGGCGCAGGCTGCGGGCCTTCCTGCGCTGGCCTTCCCGGGCCGCCTCGGCGAGGCCGAGCCCGAGGTCTTCGGCCAGGTGCCGATGGCCCATGTCCTCAGCCCCGAAGCGCTGACCGCCACCTGGCGCGGCGCCCGGAGCCAGGCCGCCGAATGACGCGCTGGAAAGCGCGGCGCGGTTGATCTGGCTCAAGGTCGGATCGGCCCCGGCCGACCTAGTCTCGGCCTTGACCAACAGGACCGAGGAAGGAGACACGCATGTCACACACACCGCATGAACTGGCCGAGGAATTTCCGCAGGACGCGGAGAAGATCCACGAGCTGAAGGTATCGAACCCGCATTTCGCCAAGCTGATGGACGCCTATCACGAGGTGAACCGCGCCGTGCACCGCGCGGAAAGCGGGGTGGAGCCGGTGGATGATTTCACCGAGACCAAGATGCGCAAGGAGCGCATGGCGCTGAAGGACGAGATCGCGGGGATGCTGGCCAAGGCCTGAGCCCCGAAAGGGTCCGGGCTGCGCCCGGACCCGCGCGCGCCGCTGACGCGGGCCGCGGGTGCGAATTTTCGCACGAAAATTCGGGCGCGCGCGCTCAGGCCTCGGCGCCGGTGCCCTCGACATGGGCCTGGAAGCGCTCGAAGAACTGGTCGGCCATCTTGGTGGCGAAACTGTCCACCAACCGCGAGCCCAGCTGCGCCAGCTTGCCGCCGACCTTGGCCTCCACATCGTAGTGAAGCTCCGTGCCGCCGCCCTCGGCATCTGCGAGCCTGACCTGCGCGCCGCCCTTGGCGAAGCCCGCGACGCCGCCCTTGCCCTCGCCCGAGATGGTGTAGCTGGTCCCCTCGACGATATCCGAGAGCGTCACCTCGCCCTTGAAGGTTGCCTTGACCGGCCCGACCTTCTGCTTGACCACGGCGCTGAACCCTTCCTCGGGCGAGCCTGTCAGCTCTTCGCAGCCGGGGATGCAGGCTTTCAGCACCTCCGCATCGTTCAGGGCCTGCCAGACCGTCATCCGGTCGGCGGCGATGGTGCGCGTGGCGTGCATTTCCATGGCGGTTCGTCCTCCCTGTCCGTCGGCTCAGGAGTAGGGCCGCGCACATGGGCCCGTCAACGCCCGATCAACGCCCGATCTCGTAGGGCAGCGTGCCGCGGCGGTTGGGATCGACCGTCAGGCGGCGCTCGAGCGGGGGCACCGCGCGCTGGTGGCAAGCCTCGCGCTCGCAGATCCGGCAGGAGATGCCGATCGGCTGAAAGGCCGCGTCGCGGTCGAGGTCGAGCCCGTCAGCATAGACGAGGTCGCGGGCATGTTTCACCTCGCAGCCGAGCGAAATGGCGAAGCGCCGCGTGGGCGTGCCCCAGGCCCCGCCGGATTTGGACACGTCGCGCGCGAGGATGACATAGCGCACGCCGTCCGGTGTCTCGGCCAGTTGCCGCAGGAAGCGGGTGGGCGTCTCGAAGGCCTGGTGCACGTTCCAGAGCGGGCAGGCGCCGCCGAAGCGGGCGAATTGCAGCCGGGTGGCGGAGTGGCGCTTGGTGACCGTCCCCGCCTGGTCCACACGGGCGAAGAAGAAGGGGATGCCCTTGGCGCCGGGGCGTTGCAGGGTCGAGAGGCGGTGGGCCACCTGCTCGATCGAGGCGCCGAACTGGATCGAGAGCCGCTCGAGGTCGTGGCGCGTCTCGCGCGCGGCCTCGGCAAAGCGGGTGTAGGGCATCAGGACGGCACCGGCGAAGTAATTCGCCATGCCGATCCGCGCGATCTCGCGGCTGGTGTCGGACTGGAAGCGCGCGAGGTCGAGCGTGGCCTCGATCAGCTGCGCCTGCCCAAGCAGCGCGTATT
Organism: Roseicyclus sp.; assembly: GCA_965661995.1. Taxonomy (GTDB): domain Bacteria; phylum Pseudomonadota; class Alphaproteobacteria; order Rhodobacterales; family Rhodobacteraceae; genus Roseicyclus. The sequence goes on along the minus strand of CBFIFZ010000076.1, from coordinate 9,992 downwards.
GGTGCAGAAGCTGGAAGCGCTGGGTTTCCGGCGCTGCACGGGGACTGAGGGTCAAGACACGGGTCGCCGGATCATAGGCGCGCACGCCCTGCCCCGCCTCGTGCCTGATGGTTACGCCCATGCCCGCCAGCACGGCCTCGGTATGGGCCGCCAGATCGCCCGTCGCTTGCGAAGCGAAGCGTTCGGCGGCGCGGTCGACGGCGTCGATGTAATTGTCACAGTAATGGAAGAAATCGCGCACCTCCTCCCACGGGCTCGGGGCGGCGTGCCGCTCCTGCCCCAGGGCCTCGTCCAGCGAGGCGAGGCGTTCATGCGTCTGGCGATAGGCGCGGTGCAGGTCGAGAAAGGCGCGCGCCAGCGCAGGCGCGTTCGAGGCGGCGAGCCGCAGATCGGCCAAGGGGGGGGCTGCCTCGGCGAAGACGGGGTCGGCGAAGGCCTCGCGCATGTCCGAGACAAGGCGTTCCGCATCGCCCGAGCGCAGTTCGGTCACGTCGATGCCGAACTCCTGCGCAAGGCCCAGAACGACCGCGGTCGAGACCGGGCGGTTGTTGTTCTCCATCTGGTTCAGGTAGGGCAGCGAGACGCCGAGCTTCTGCGCGAAATCCTTCTGCGTCAGGCCCAGCCGGGTGCGGATCTCGCGCAGCTTGGCCCCGGCATAGAGTTTGCGGGCGGACATGGCACCTCCGGCGGCAGGGTTTGCAACCCTGTTCTGGATGTTTGCAAAGCGTCGCGCAAGGCTTAGCCGGTGACCTGCCGCTCGCGCCGGATGGTGTAGAGGATGGAGATGACGGCGAGGATCGAGGTGAAGAGCATGATCAGGATCAGCGGATAGGCCCCGCTGCCACCGGTCAGAAGCGCGCCCGCCAGCGCCGACAGGGCCGCACCACCCCCGATCATGATCGCGCCCCCGAGACCGGATGCCGTGCCCGCCAGGTGCGGCCGCACCGACAGCATCCCCGAGGTCGCGTTGGGCAGGACCATGCCGTTACCGAAGCCCACGAAAGTCATGAAGCCGAAGAAGACGACCGCCGTCTTCAGACCAACCAGGAACAGGATCAGCGACAGGGTCAGGCCGACTGCCGAGATCACCGTACCCCAGAGGATCATCGCGTTGATCCCCGCCCGGACCGAAAAGCGACCCGAGATCCAGTTGCCGAAGAAATACCCCAGCGCGGGCGCACCGAAGAAGAAGCCGACCAGCGCGGGCGACAGGCCGAAAACCTCGGACCCGACATAGGGCGCGCCGCCGAGATAGGCGAAGAACGCACCCGAGGCGAAGGCCGCGGCGAGGCAGTAGCCCCAGAAGCGGCGCGAGGTCAGAAGCTCGGGGTATTCGCGGAACTGCGCGGCGAAGCTGGTCGAGGTTGCGCGCGCCGTCTCGCCGAGGTCGCGCCAGGTCAGCGCAAGAACCATCACGCCCACGATGAACAGAAGCCAGAAGTTTGCCTGCCAGCCGAAGGTTTCGTCCAGCACGCCGCCGATGGCCGGGCCGATCATCGGCACCACGGCCATGCCCATTGTGACATAGCCGATCTGGCTTGCAGCCTGGTTGGCCGGGTACATGTCGCGCACCACCGCGCGGCCGAGCACGAGCCCCACGACGATCACCGCCTGCAACATGCGGAAGAAGAGAAAGACCTCGATATTGGGCGCGAAGATGCAGCCCAGCGTCGCCACGAGGAACACCGCGACCCCGATGAGCAGGACGGGCCGCCGCCCGAACCTGTCCGAGATCGGGCCGATCACCACCTGCAACACCGCATTGACGGCGAGATAAAGCGCGACCGACAGCTGCATCAGCCGGTAGTCGGTGACGAAATACTCCGTCATCTGCGGCAGCGACGGCAGGAAGATGTTCATCGACAGGGCCCCGAGCCCTGTCAGAACGATCAGCGTGAAGATGTGGGGCGGAGTGGCGCGGTCGAGGAAGCGCACCGGATCGATTGTTGCCATGGCAACGGAATTAGGCCAGCGGATCGGCATTGTCCATCTTGGAGGCGCAGAGCGTCTGCGCGGAGGTGCGCCAGTCCGAGAGATTTGCAGTTATTCAATTCCTGATCGCCGATCGCAAATCGTTTTGCAAATATGCGCATTCCGACTCGCGCGGGGGCCCCTGCGTCCATAGGGTCCGCGACAATCCCCGGTTGTTTGCGCTAGGCAAGGGCAACAAGAGGGACAAGGCCAGTCGGAAGGGACGACAGATGAAGGACATCCTGCAGGAGCTCGAATATCGCCGCGAAGAGGCGCGCCTCGGCGGCGGTCAGAAGCGGATCGACGCGCAGCATTCCAAGGGCAAGCTGACGGCGCGCGAGCGGATCGAGCTGTTGCTCGACGAGGGGTCCTTCGAGGAATACGACATGTTCGTCACCCACCGCTGCACCGATTTCGGGATGGCGGCGTCAAAACCGCGGGGCGATGGCGTGGTAACCGGCTGGGGCACGATCAACGGCCGCATGGTCTATGTCTTCAGCCAGGATTTCACCGTGCTGGGCGGCTCCGTGTCGGAAACCCATGCTGCCAAGATCTGCAAGATCATGGACATGGCGATCCAGAACGGCGCGCCGGTGATCGGCATCAACGACTCGGGCGGCGCGCGCATCCAGGAAGGCGTGTCGAGCCTTGCCGCCTATGGCGAGGTCTTCCAGCGCAACATCGAGGCCTCGGGCGTGGTGCCGCAGATTTCCATGATCATGGGCCCATGCGCCGGCGGCGCGGTCTATTCGCCCGCGATGACCGACTTCATCTTCATGGTGAAGGACTCGTCCTACATGTTCGTGACGGGGCCGGACGTGGTGAAGACCGTCACCAACGAACATGTCACCGCCGAGGAGCTGGGCGGCGCCTCGACGCACACCCGCAAGTCCAGCGTCGCCGATGGTGCCTTCGAGAACGACGTGGAGGCGCTGGCCGAAGTGCGGCGCCTGATTGATTTCCTGCCGCTCTCCAACCGCGAGAAGCCGCCGGTGCGCCCCTTCTACGACAGCCCCGACCGGGTCGAGGAAAGCCTCGACACGCTGGTGCCCGACAACCCCAACATGCCCTACGACATGAAGGAGCTGATCACCAAGGTCGCGGACGAGGGGGATTTCTACGAGATCCAGGAGGATTTCGCGAAGAACATCATCACCGGCTTCATCCGGCTGGAAGGGCAGACCGTGGGCGTGGTGGCGAACCAGCCGATGGTTCTGGCGGGCGTGCTCGACATCGACAGCGCGCGCAAGGCCGCGCGCTTCGTGCGCTTCTGCGACTGTTTCGAGATCCCGCTGCTGACCTTCGTCGATGTGCCCGGCTTCCTGCCCGGCACGGGGCAGGAATACAACGGCGTCATCAAGCATGGCGCGAAGCTCCTGTTCGCCTATGGCGAGGCGACGGTGCCGAAGGTGACCGTCATCACCCGCAAGGCCTATGGCGGGGCCTACGTGGTGATGTCCTCAAAGCACCTGCGTGGCGATATCAGCTACGCCTGGCCCACATCCGAGATCGCGGTGATGGGCGCCAAGGGCGCGACCGAGATCCTCTATCGGTCCGAACTGGGCGACCCCGAGAAGATCGCGCAGCGCACGAAGGAATACGAGGATGCCTTCGCCAACCCCTTCGTGGCGGCGGAACGTGGCTTCATCGACGAGGTGATCCAGCCGCGGTCCACCCGGCGGCGGGTCTGCAAGGCGTTTGCCCAGCTTCGCACGAAGCGCAAGCAGATGCCGTGGAAGAAGCACGACAACATACCGTTGTAGGGTGGGCGATTCCGCCCACCATTCGGCGCGGTGGGCAGGATTGCCCACCCTACGGAGACACCGATGACCGATCCCCTCTTCCACATGATCACCGGCGGCCCGCGCCCCGTCGCCCCCTTCTCCCACGCGGTGGAGGTGGACGGATGGGTGATCCTGACAGGCCAGATGCCGACTGATCCCGCAGCCCCCGACGCGCCCCTGCCCGAAGGGGTGGAGGCGCAGACGCGGGCGGTGATGCGCAACCTCGAGATCGTCCTGCAGGGCGTGGGCCTCGACCTGTCCCACGTGGTGCAGATGCGCGCTTACCTGACCGAGTTCGAGCGCGACTATGCCGTCTTCAACGAGACCTACCAGTCCTTCTTCCCGCCCGACCGGCGGCCCGCCCGCACCACCGTGGGCGTCACCGCGCTGGCCGTCGGCGCGCTGGTCGAGATCGACTGCATCGCCCGCCGCCCCGACGGAGGCGCCCGGTGATCCAGACCGCCCTGCCGCTTGCCTGCTGTCTCGCGCTTGCGCCCCTCGCGGCCGCGGGCGAGATCATGCAGGGCGACTGGCCCACGGGCGAGATCACGTCGCCCTCGGGGCAGCCCCTGGTGCTGCGGGACCTGATGGCCGAAGAGAACCCGTGGTCGGGCGAAATGCAGATCGTCGTGCGGCTGCTCGCGCCACTGATCGCGGGCGAGGGGCTGACGAATTCCGAGCTGCGCGAGGACATGGATTGGGCGTGCCGGACATGGGGCGTTCCGGCGGCGCAAACCCGCTCCATGATGCCCGATTGGGTCATCGTCGAGATGATGGAAGCACCGACCGAGCGTGGCGTCCCTACGCCCGGGATACGTCGCTATTTCGAAAGTTACCGCCTCGAAGGCCCGGTCTGCATTTGGGAGCTTTTCTGATGTACGCACAATATGTTGCGAAACGACGTTCAAGTGCCTGTCGGTTTGATGCAACCGAGTCACAGCCGTCGTCCATCTGTGGAAAATCCTGTGGAGAAGCCCTGCCTCGCGGTATCCTCGGCGATGGCTGCCCCCGTGCAGCTGTACCTCTGGCCGTGGCCGGGTCGCATGACCCGGTCACGGTCCAAAAACCAAGGAGAGCGAGATGTCGCGCACCATTCATGCGCTTCTTGCCCTGGCCCTTGTGGCAGGCGTCGCAGCCTGCGCCGCACCGGCGCCCGAGCAGGAAGAAATCATCTTCATCGAGCCTGCACCGATCACCCACGATCCGGTGTCGAACAAGTACGATTGAAGCCAAATACATGTACGGGCGGGGCGCAGCCCTCGCCCGGCATGTCCCGGCACCCGCCGCATCGGGGGTGCCCGCATGATCAAGCATCGCGGCTTCCCCTCCCGTCTGCCCGGCAGCGACCTGCAGTTCACCATCCGGCGCGCCAGCAAGGACGGCGCGACGAAGCTGATCGCGCGTGAACGCTACGCAGACCGGCGCCCCGCCGACCGCCGCGCCGACGCGGGGTTCATGGAGGCGCTCTGGCTCTACTTCGGCACCGAGCCTTTCGAACGGGGGAACCTCGACGCAGGTCGACTCAGCTGGCTTTTCGGGCGCGAGGTGATCCCGGCCGAGGACCCGTTCGACCCCGAAAGCTACGAGGCGCTGCTCGTCATCGACGAGGACCGCGCCCGCGCGTCCTTCCCCGAGGCCTTCGACGGCTCCGGCGTCTGGGAGGGGCGATCGGCATGATTTCGCGCAGCGCCACCCTGCTTGCGCGGTTTCGCGCGCACCGCGCTGTCGTCGGCCAAATCGCACTTTCGCGGCCGTCAATCCGTGGCATGGTCACCGTGCCGGCCACTGTCCCCAGCAATTCAACGGCCGGTCACGACAAGACGTGTTACCCTTCCCCTTCGACGCGGTCGGCCAGCTTGCTGTGCCGACCGCCTTTTTTTGCCGATGGCGCAGCCCCGGCGCAGTTTTCTGTCGCGGCCGGGAATTTGCGTGTATACCTGCCGTTACGAGGCATATCGACAGGAGCAGACGCAAAATGCGCGCGATTCAGAAGACCAGTTTCACTGCAACCCTCTTTGCCGCGGCGCTTGCGCTGTCGGGCTGTGTCACCGCCGATATCGAGCGGGCCGGCCTCGGCGCGGTCGCAGGCGGTGTCACGGCCGCTGCGCTCGACGGCAACGTCGGCACGGGCATCCTCATCGGCGCAGCCGGTGGGGCGCTCTGCGACGACGTGGGGGTCTGCAACTGATCACCGGCCGCGCGCAACGCACGGCCTGACACAGTTCAACCGAAATGAAGGCCACCGGGGCAGCACGCCCCCGGTGGCCTTTTTCGTTTTGCACCAGAACGGGGCCCGAGCCCCGCAAGGAAGGGACACCGGATCATGTTCAAGAAGCTCCTGATCGCCAACCGCGGCGAGATCGCCTGCCGCGTCATCAAGACCGCACGCAAGATGGGGATCGCGACGGTCGCGGTCTATTCGGACGCCGACAAGAACGCGCTGCATGTGCGCATGGCCGACGAGGCCGTGCATATCGGCGCGCCCCCGGCGTCGGAAAGCTACATCGTGATCGACAAGATCATGCAGGCCATCAAGGACACGGGCGCCGAGGCGGTGCATCCGGGCTACGGCTTCCTGTCGGAGAACATGAAATTCGCGCAAGCGCTTGAAAAGGCCGGCGTCGCCTTCGTCGGCCCGCCCGCGAATGCGATCGAGGCGATGGGCGACAAGATCACCTCGAAGAAGATCGCGCAGGAGGCGGGCGTCTCGACCGTGCCGGGCTACATGGGCCTGATCGAGGATGCCGAGGAGGCCGTGAAGATCTCGAACGAGATCGGCTACCCGGTGATGATCAAGGCCAGCGCCGGGGGCGGCGGCAAGGGCATGCGGATCGCCTGGAACGACGCCGAGACGCGCGAGGGCTTCCAGGCCTCGAAGAACGAGGCGAAGTCGAGTTTCGGCGACGACCGCATCTTCATCGAGAAATTCGTGACCCAGCCGCGGCACATCGAGATCCAGGTGCTGGCCGATGCCCATGGCAACTGCGTCTACCTGGGCGAGCGCGAATGCTCGATCCAGCGCCGCAACCAGAAAGTCATCGAAGAGGCCCCCTCCCCCTTCCTCGACGAGGCGACGCGCCGCGCGATGGGTGAACAGGCCTGTGCGCTGGCGCAAGCGGTGGGCTACACCAGCGCGGGCACGGTGGAATTCATCGTCGATGGCAGCCGCAACTTCTACTTCCTCGAGATGAACACGCGGCTTCAGGTCGAACATCCCGTGACCGAGCTGATCACCGGCGTGGACCTGGTGGAGCAGATGATCCGCGTGGCCGCGGGCGAGAAGCTGCCCTTCGCGCAAAACGACATCAAGCTCACCGGCTGGGCGATGGAAAGCCGCCTCTATGCCGAAGACCCCTATCGCAACTTCCTGCCCTCGATCGGTCGGCTGACGCGCTACCGCCCGCCTGCCGAGATCCAGGCCGGGCCGCTCAACGACACCGGGAAATGGCAGGGCGATGCCCCCCACGGGCCGACCGCCGTCCGCAACGACACCGGCGTCTTCGAGGGCGGCGAGATCTCGATGTACTACGATCCGATGATCGCCAAGCTCTGCACCTGGGCGCCCGACCGCGCGGGCTCGATCGAGGCGATGCGCGTGGCGCTCGACAGTTTCGAGGTCGAGGGGATCGGCCACAACCTGCCGTTCCTGTCGGCGGTGATGGACCATGAGCGGTTCGCCAGCGGCAACATTACCACCGCCTTTATCGCCGAGGAGTATCCCGAGGGGTTCGAGGGCGTGACGCTGGGCGCCGACGCGCTGCGCCGGGTCGCGGCGGCCGTTGCCGCGATGAACAGGGTGGCCGAGATCCGCCGCACCCGCGTGTCGGGCCGGATGGACAACCACGAGCGCCGCGTGGGCGCGGATTGGGTGGTCAGCCTGCAGGGGGAAGAGTTCCCCGTGACCATCGCCGCCGACCATGACGGATCGACCGTCACCTTCGAGGACGGGCACGCGATGCGCGTGACCTCGGACTGGACGCCGGGCGACCAGCTGGCCAAGTTGATGGTCGAGGGCAGCCCGCTGGTGCTGAAGGCGGGCAAACTGCCCGGCGGCTTCCGCATCCGCACCCGTGGCGCCGATCTCAAGGTCCATGTCCGCAGCCCGCGTCAGGCCGCGCTTGCGCGGCTCATGCCCGAGAAACTGCCGCCCGACACCTCGAAGCTGCTGCTCTGCCCGATGCCCGGCCTGATCGTGAAGATCGACGTGGCCGAGGGCGACGAGGTGCAGGAGGGTCAGGCGCTCTGCACGGTCGAGGCGATGAAGATGGAGAACATCCTGCGCGCCGAGCGCAAGGGCATCGTGGCCAAGATCAACGCGGGCCCGGGCGACAGCCTGGCCGTGGACGAAGTGATCATGGAGTTCGAGTGACGCCGTGACCCGCCGCGCGCCGCATATCGACAGTTGGGCGGGGGGTCACTGCCCCCCGCTGCGCAGTTCCTCTTGCCGGAACTGGAAGTTGTCGATGCCGCGCACGATCTCGCGCACGTCGCGCGGGCTGGGGCGGCGGAAGCCGACGCTGCCGTCCTTCTGCATCACCACCAGCGAGAAGCCGCGCGGGCGCAGCGTGGTGCGGAGCTCGGACCGCGCCGAGGGGTCGGTGTCGATCAGGATGACCACGTCACGCACCAGCAGCGGGTCGGGCCGCGCGGCCAACAGCTGCATCTGTTCGCGGAACCGCGGGTCGTTGGGGCTGTCGGCGAAGACGATCACGGGCCGCGCGACCCAGAGGAATTCCTCGAGCGTGACATCTGCCGCCTCGCGCGGCGCCAGCGGGTCGACCGCCTCGACGGTTTCGTCGGCAGGCGCGTCCGCGGCGGCCATGGCGACACTGTCGCCGTCAGTCTGCGCGTGGACGGGCCCGGCCAGGGCCAGCGCGATGATCAGGGCAAGGGGGGTCGTTCGCATGCATCCTCCGTTCCGGCCTGATATAGGCACGCCCCCGTCGAAAGCGAAGGGAAATACCGCGCGCCGTCGCGGCACTCGGTCGCCCGTCTTCACGCGATCTTCACGCCTCGGCCCGCAGTGTGTCGCCGTTGCCCGGCGAGGGGCGACCGGAGATGGCACCATGGAAATCCTGCTTCACGTCGGCGCGCATCGCACCGCGACGACCACCCTGCAACGCATGCTGGGCCAAAGCCACGTGGCCCTGCAGGACGCGGGCCTCGCCTATTGGGGGCCGAAGCGCTGCCGTGCCGGGCTCTTCGACGGGCTCTACGGGTCCGGGCCCGCCCTGCCCCCGCGCCGCACCGGTCGCGCCACCCGCCGCGTCGCGCTTCAGGCGCGCATGGCCAGGGACAATGGCGCCGCGATGCTCCTCGTCAGCGAGGAGAACATGCTGGGCACCATGCGCGCGAACACCGGGGCGCAGGTGCTTTACCCCGATGCAGGCGCGCGGGTGGCCGGATTCGCCGCGGGCTTCGCGGGCCACGGCCTGACCATCGGGATTTCGCTGCGCTGCTACGATGCCTACTGGGCCTCGGTGCTGGGCTGGCGGATGCGGCGCGGCGGCCCCCTGCCCCGGCCCGGGTTCTGCGACCGGCTGGTGACCCAGCCGCGGCGCTGGCGCAGCGTGATCTCCGATATGGCGCGCTCTGTCCCCGCAGCGCGTGTCGTGGTCTGGACGCATGAGACGATGGCCGGTCAGCCCGACGCCCTCGTCGCGCGGCTGACCGGGTGCCGCATCGCGCTTGCCGGCGCGCAGGACAGGCACAACGCCTCGCCGTCGCTGGCCGAACTGCGCGGCTATCTCGAGGACATAGGCGCCGACCCCGCGCTCGCCCGCGGCGCGGGCGGTCGCTTCATGCCCTTCGACGCCGACCAGCGCCGCGCGCTGCGCGACCAATATGCCGAAGACCTCGCCTGGCTCTCTGCCGGGGCCGGGGGTCTTGCGGAGTATCTAGACGAGGCCGGGGCACGAACCCTGCGCCCGACAGGACAAGGAAGAGGACGACCCGATGACGGAGAAGCTGGCCGATTGGCGCACTCTGGCTGAAAAGGAGCTGCGCGGACGCGCGGCCGACAGCCTGACCTGGGAGACGCTGGAGGGCATCCGCGTCAAACCCCTCTACACCGCCGAGGATACCGAGGGGCTCGACCACATGGGCAGCCTTCCCGGCTTCGGGCCTTTCACCCGCGGGGTGAAGGCCACGATGTACGCGGGCCGCCCCTGGACGATCCGGCAATACGCCGGCTTCTCGACCGCCGAGGAGAGCAACAATTTCTACCGCAAGGCGCTG
>CBFIFZ010000075.1:0-12835 GCA_965661995.1 Roseicyclus sp. | reverse complement strand
GGCAAGATGCTGCCGCGGGAGCGGGTGGCGAACCTGCTCGATCCGGGCTCTCCCTTTCTCGAGGTGGGCGGCGTGGCGGGCCACGGAATGTATGACGGGGCCGCGCCCTGCGGCGGCGTGATCGCGGGCGTGGGCCTGGTCGAGGGGCGGCAGGTGATGGTCGTTTGCAACGACGCGACCGTGAAGGGCGGCACCTATTACCCGGTCACAGTGAAGAAGCACCTGCGCGCGCAGGAGATCGCCGAGGAGAACGGGCTTCCCTGTGTGTACCTCGTCGATAGCGGGGGGGCGAACCTGCCGAACCAGGACGAGGTTTTCCCCGACCGCGACCATTTCGGGCGGATATTCTACAACCAGGCGCGGATGAGCGCCAAGGGGATCGCGCAGATCGCGGTGGTGATGGGGTCCTGCACGGCGGGCGGGGCCTATGTGCCCGCGATGTCGGATGTCTCGATCATCGTGGCTGAGCAGGGGACGATCTTTCTCGCCGGGCCGCCGCTGGTGAAGGCGGCGACGGGCGAGGTCGTCAGCGCCGAGGACCTTGGCGCAGGCGACGTGCACACCCGGCTGTCGGGCGTCGCGGATTACCTGGCCGAGGATGACGCGCATGCGCTGGCGCTGGCGCGCCGGGCGGTGCGGTCAATCGGGGGAGAGGTGGGCAGATTGCCCACCCTGCAGGGGCGCGCGCCGGATCATGACCCGGAGGAGCTGTTGGGGGTGGTGCCCGCATCTTTGACGACACCCTACGACATCCGCGAGGTGATCGCGCGGATCGTGGACGACAGCTGGTTCGACGAGTTCAAGCCGCGCTTCGGCGAGAGTATCGTGACGGGTTTCGCGCAGGTGATGGGCCTCGATGTGGGGATCGTGGCGAACAACGGGGTCTTGTTCAGCGAAAGCGCGCAGAAGGCGGCGCATTTCGTCGAGCTCTGCTCGCAGAGGCGTATCCCCTTGGTGTTCCTGCAGAACATCACCGGCTTCATGGTGGGGCGCAAATACGAGAACGAGGGGATCGCGCGGCACGGGGCCAAGATGGTGACGGCGGTGGCCACCACCGCGGTGCCCAAGGTGACGATGCTGGTAGGCGGCTCCTTCGGGGCCGGCAATTACGGCATGGCGGGCCGCGCCTATTCCCCGCGCTTCCTGTGGAGCTGGCCGAATTCGCGCATCTCGGTGATGGGCGGTGCGCAGGCGGCCGGTGTTCTGGCCACCGTCAAGCGCGACGCGATGGAGCGGGCGGGCGAGGCCTGGTCGGCGGAGGAGGAGGCCGAGTTCAAGCGCCCCACGATCGAGATGTTCGAGCGGCAGTCGCACCCGCTTTATGCCTCGGCGCGGCTTTGGGATGACGGGGTGGTCGATCCGCGCAAGTCGCGCGAGGTCCTGGGCCTGTCGCTTGCCGCGGCCTTGAACGCCCCGGTGGAGGAGACGCGCTTTGGCCTGTTCCGGATGTGAGCGCGCCGCGCGCGGGGGAGGGCGGGATGACTGAAGAGATCCCGGCCGATCTTGTCGCCTGGCTCTGGCAGCGGCACCGCATCCGCTTCGCGGAAGAGGAGGGCGCGGTGCCCCGGGCCGGGCCCCGGCGGGTGGCCTTCGAGCCCTGCACGACCCATCCGCCCGGCGGGCTGATGCCGCTGGGTGCCTACAGCTACGCGGGCTGTGTCTTCGGTCCGGTGGCGCGGATCGGGCGTTACTGCTCGATCGGCTGGGATGTGCAGGTCCTGCAGGACAGTCACCCGGTGGAGTGGGCGAGCATGAGCCCGGTCTTCTACAAGAAGCGGAGGGCGCGGGACTGGCGCGCGGCGCAGGACGAGGTGAGCCGGAGCTTCGAGGCCGCGCCCGAGCCGGTCGAGATCGGCCATGACGTCTGGATCGCCAGCGGCGTGCGGATCAAGGGCGGGGTGCGCGTGGGCACCGGCGCGGTGCTGGCCGCGGGCGCGGTTGTGACACGGGACGTGCCGCCCTATGCCATCGTGGGCGGCGTGCCGGCCGGGACGATCCGGATGCGGTTCGAGGCCGGGCTGGTCGAGCGGTTCCTCGCCTCGGGCTGGTGGGCCTATCCCCCGGCCTTGCTGACGCAATTGCCGGTCGAGGACCCGAGCGCCTTCCTGGACGCGTTCGAGCAGGCCGCCCCGGGGTGGAAACCGGTTCCGGAGAAACGCAAGACGCTGGCGGGCTATGCCGTCGAGCGGGCGCGGCGGCAGGCGGAGGCCGGGTCGTGAGGGGCGTGCGACGTGCCGGGCGTCCGCCCTTGGGCGCAACCGGAAAGGGGTGAGGGGCATGGCAGTGGATCTTGCACATGTGAAGGCGCGGTATCCGGGGGCGGTGACCTACCGGTTCGGGGACGGCCCGGCCCTGTCGGATGAGTTGCTGGCGCTGGTGCGGGCGGGCAGGAAGCGGGCGACCTGTTCTTCCGAGGCCGAACTGCTGGCGGGCGAGGCGCCGCCCGAATTGGGGCGCTGCGATATCGCGCTGGATTTCGACGACGTGCCGCAGCTGGTGACGCGGACGCTGGAGCTGGTCCGGGTGCGGTTCCGTGACATGACCGAGGAGATGGCGCTGATGGAAGGGGAGGACGAGGGCCTCGCCGGGTGGCGCGCGGGGCATGAGCGGTATTACCGGCGTCTCGGGGTCTTCGCGCCCGACATGTGGTTGACCTGGGAGCGGTTCGAGGTGGTCGAGGACCTGGTTGAAGATCGGGGAGAGGGGCGCTGATGTTTCGCAAGATCCTGATCGCGAACCGGGGCGAGATCGCGTGTCGCGTGATCGACACCTGCCGCCGGATGGGCGTGGGGACCGTTGCCGTCTATTCCGAGGCCGATGCGCGTGCGCGGCACGTGGCGATGGCCGACGAGGCGGTGTGGATCGGGGGCGCGAGGCCTGCCGACAGTTACCTGCGCGGGGACGCGATCATCGCGGCGGCACAGGCGACGGGGGCGGAGGCGATCCATCCGGGCTACGGGTTTCTCAGCGAGAACCCGGATTTCGTGGAGGCGGTGGAGGCGGCGGGGTTGGTCTTTATCGGGCCATCTGCGCGGGCGATCCGGGCGATGGGGCTGAAGGATGCGGCCAAGGCGCTGATGGAGGAGGCGGGCGTGCCGGTCGTGCCGGGCTACCACGGTGCCAACCAGGACCCCGAGCACCTGGCGGGTGCGGCCGATGCCATCGGCTACCCGGTCCTGATCAAGGCGGTCGCGGGGGGCGGTGGCAAGGGGATGCGCCGGGTCGATGCCCCCGCGCGGTTCATGGAGGCGCTGGAGAGCGCCAGGGGCGAGGCCGCCACGGCCTTTGGCAACGAGGCCGTTCTGATAGAAAAATACGTCGAGAAGCCGCGGCATATCGAGGTGCAGGTCTTCGGCGACGGGGCCCGCGCCGTGCATCTGTTCGAGCGGGATTGCTCGTTGCAGCGGCGGCATCAGAAGGTGATCGAGGAGGCCCCCGCGCCCGGCATGACGCCCGAGATGCGCGCGGCGATGGGGCAGGCGGCGGTGCGCGCCGCCGAGGCCATCGGCTATTCCGGCGCGGGCACGGTGGAGTTCATCGTCGACGGCGCGCGGGGGCTGCGGCCGGACGGGTTCTGGTTCATGGAGATGAACACGCGGCTGCAGGTGGAACACCCGGTGACCGAGGCGATCACGGGCGTGGACCTTGTCGAATGGCAGCTGCGCGTTGCGGCGGGGGAGGCGTTGCCCTTGCGGCAAGACGAGTTGGCGATCGACGGGCATGCCTTCGAGGCGCGGCTCTATGCCGAGGATGTGCCGAAAGGGTTCCTGCCCGCGACGGGGCGGCTGAGCCATCTGCGGTTCCCGGAGGGCGCGCGGGCCGATACCGGTGTGCGGGCAGGCGACGAGATTTCGCCGTGGTATGATCCGATGATCGCGAAGATCATCGTGCATGGGGCCACGCGGGCGGTGGCGCTGCGCAAGCTCGACGCGGCGCTGGCGGGGTGCCAGGTGGCGGGGTCGGTGACGAACCTGGCCTTTCTGCGGGCGTTGGCGGGGCATGCGGGCTTCGCGGCGGGGGATGTGGATACCGGGCTGATCGAGCGCGACCTCGAGACGCTGGCGGCACCGCCCGCGGCCTGTTCGCGGACACAAGCGCTGGCCGCGATGGGGGCACTGGGCCTGACGGGTGCGGCCGGGCCCGTCGAGGGCTTCACGCTTTGGGCGCCGCTCAGGCGGTCGGTGACGCTCAGCGCAGGCGGCGAGGAGATCGCCGCTGCGGTCGAGGTCTTGCCGCGCGGCGCTGCGCGGGTCACGCTGGGCAAGACGGTGCACGAGGTGGCGCGCGACGGTGCGGGCTGGCGCGTGGACGGGGCGCCGGTGGCCGCCGAGGTGGTGGCGCTCGAAGAGGCGGTCGCGGTCTTCTGGGGGAACGGCTACGTCTTCGACGTGGTTGATCCGCTGGCGGTTGCGGCGGCGGCTGCGGGTGGCGCGGGGCGGATCGAGGCGCCGATGCCGGGGCTGGTGAAGGCGGTTTTCGTGGGCGCGGGTGATGCGGTCGCGGCGGGCGACCGGCTGGCGGTTCTGGAGGCGATGAAGATGGAACACGCGCTGACGGCGGGGCGCGACGGGGTTGTGGCCGAGGTGCTGGTAGAGGCCGGTGCGCAGGTCGAGGCGGGCGCGGTGCTGATTGTGCTGGAGGAGGGAGAGCCATGAGCGGACCCGCGTTTTGCATAACGCGCTTCACGTCCTTGAAAGGACGTGACCAGAGCCTTGCAAGGCTCTGGCCAGTCTCTTGCAAGAGACTGGCGGGGCGCGCGCGATGATCCGGTTGCACCATGTGCCCTGGGGGCGGTCGTTCCGCGTCTTGTGGCTGCTGTGCGAGATGGGGATGCCGCCCGACGAGATCGTGCGCTATCGCATCGGCACCCGCGCGATGCAGGAGCCGGGGCTGAAATCCCGCTCGCCCGCGGGCCGCATCCCGGCGCTCGAGATCGACGGCCGGTCGATCTTCGAAAGCTCCGCGATCCTGCAGTATCTCTGCGAGAGTCGCCCCGAGCACGGCTTCGGTCGCGCGCCGGGGCATCCCGACCGGGTGCGCTTTCTCGAGCTGATGGGGTTCGCCGAGACCATGGCCTCGCTG
This sequence comes from Roseicyclus sp., assembly GCA_965661995.1. GTDB lineage: Bacteria > Pseudomonadota > Alphaproteobacteria > Rhodobacterales > Rhodobacteraceae > Roseicyclus. The sequence goes on along the minus strand of CBFIFZ010000075.1, from coordinate 7,753 downwards.
ATCGAGGAGCTGAACCTCAACCACCTGTTCCTGCGGCCGCCCGCGACACCCTCGCCGGTGGTGGTGAAGCTCAACACGCTGCGTCTGGCCAACACGCTGCAGGCGCTCGAGGGGATGGTGGAGGGGGACTACCTTCTGCCATCGGGCTTTTCGGCGGCGGATGCCATGATGGGGTTCAACCTCTTCGCCGCCCCCTACTACGTGCGGATGGACCCCTATCCGGCGCTGCGCGCCTATTGGGCGCGCTTGCAGGCGCGGCCCGGCTTTCAGCAGGCGGCCGCGATCGAGGGGCCGCAGGACTTCTACGCTCAGGAATTCTACGAGGTGCCGACAGATGGCTGAATTCGTCGAGATATTCGAAGTCGGCCCGCGCGACGGGCTGCAGAACGAGGCGCGGATCATCCCGGCAGCGGAGAAGATCGCGCTGGTCGATGCGCTGTCCGCCGCCGGGTTCCGGCGGATCGAGGCGGCGTCTTTCGTCAGCCCGAAATGGGTGCCGCAGATGGCCGACGGGGCCGAGGTGCTGGCGGGCATCCGCCGGGCAGAGGGCGTGCGATACGCCGCGCTGACGCCGAACATGCAAGGCTACGAGCGGGCCGTCGCGGCTGGCGTGGACGAGATCGCGATCTTCGGGTCGGCCTCGGAAGGGTTTTCGAAGGCGAATATCAACGCGACGATCGCCGAAAGCCTCGAGCGGTTCCGGCCCGTGGTCGCGGCCGCGCGGCACATCGATCTGCCGGTGCGCGGCTACGTGAGTTGCGCGGTCGAGTGCCCCTATGACGGGGCGGTGGCGCCCGGCGATGTTGCGCGGGTGGCGGATGCGCTGTTTTCCATGGGCTGCTACGAGATCTCGCTCGGCGACACGATCGGGGCGGGCACGCCCGACAGCATCGCGCGGATGCTGCTGGCGGTGCGCAACGCCGTGCCGGTGGGGCGGCTGGCGGGGCATTACCACGATACGCATGGCCGGGCGCTGGAGAATGTCGACGCCTCACTGAGCCTCGGGGTGCGGGTCTTCGATGCCGCCGCGGGCGGCTTGGGCGGGTGCCCCTATGCGCCGGGGGCGGCAGGGAACGTGGCGACCGAGGCGGTGGCGCGGCACCTTGCGGCGCTGGGATACGAGACGGGACTGGACATGGATGCCGTGGAGGCGGCTGCGGCACTGGCGCGGGGGATGCGGGATGCAGACGCTTGAGCTGGAGGTCGATGGGCGGGGCGTCGCCTGGCTGAGGCTGAACCGGCCCGAGGTGCATAACGCGATGGATGCCGCGATGATCGCGGAGCTGACCGAGACCGCGGGCCGACTTGGGCGTGACCCCGCCGTGCGGGTCGTGGTCCTGACCGGAACGGGGCGGTCGTTCTGCGCGGGGGGTGACCTGGGCTGGATGAAGGCGCAGATGGCGGCCGATGCGGAGAGCCGCGCGCGCGAGGCGCGGGCGCTGGCCGAGATGCTGGGTGCGCTCGACCGGATGCCCAAGCCCCTGATCGGGCGGGTGCAGGGCCAGGCCTTCGGCGGCGGCGTGGGGTTGATGAGCGTGTGCGACGTGGCCGTGGGCGTCGAGGGCGCGCGCTTCGGGCTGACCGAGGTGCGGTTGGGGCTGATCCCGGCCACCATCGGGCCCTATGTCGTGGCGCGCATGGGGGCCGCGCGGGCGCGGCGGGTGTTCTTCTCGGGGCGGCTCTTCGAGGCGGCGGAGGCGGTAGAGCTTGGGTTGCTGGCGCGCGCGGTGCCCGAGGAGGCGCTGGACGACGCGGTCGAGGCGGAGATCGCGCCTTACCTGGGTGCCGCGCCGGGGGCGGTGGCCGCGGGCAAGGCGCTGGTGGCGGAACTGGCGCCCTCGGTGGATGAGGCGCAGATCGCGGCCACGATCGATGCGCTGGTGTCGCGCTGGGAAAGCGAGGAAAGCGCCGAGGGGATCGGCGCTTTCTTCGAGAAGCGCAAGGCGCGCTGGATGGAGTGAGGGGCGACCCGCTCGCGCGGGCCGCGGGGGAAATCTTCTTGCGAAGATTTAGGGGGCTCTGCCCCCCCGGCCTTCGGCCTCCCCCCGGAGTTGTATTGGCCAAGATGAAGACAGGGAGGCGTCACGGATGAAAGCGGTTTGGTACGAGCGGTTCGGGCCGGCGGCGGAGGTGCTGGTGCATGGCGAGATGGACGCGCCCGTGGCGGGGCCGGGCGAGGTGCTGGTGCGGCTGCACGCCTCGGGCGTGAACCCGTCCGACGTGAAGCTGCGCGCGGGCGCGCGGCCGGGTGCCGTGATGGCCTACCCACGCGTGATCCCGCATTCCGATGGCGCGGGGGTGATCGAGGCGGTGGGCGCGGGCGTGGATGCCGCCCGCGTCGGCGAGCGGGTCTGGGTCTGGAACGCGGCCTGGCAGCGCGCCTTCGGCACGGCGGCGGAGGTCGTGGCCCTGCCCGCCGAGCAGGCGGTGCGGTTGCCCGAGGGGGTGAGCTACGGGGAAGGGGCGTGTTTCGGCATCCCGGCGATGACGGCCTGGTACGCGGTGATGGGCGACGGGCCCGTCGCGGGGCAGACCGTGCTGGTGACGGGGGGCGCAGGGACCGTGGGCCGCTATGCCGTTCAGATGGCGCGCGCTGCGGGCGCGCGGGTGATCGCGACCGTCTCTTCGGCTGAGAAGGGGCTGCATTCCACGGCGGAGGAGTGGGTGAATTACCGCGAGGCAGACGTGGTCGAAGCGGTGATGGACATGACGGGGGGAGCTGGCGTCGACCGGATCGTCGAGGTGGATTTCGGCGCGAACCAGGCCACGAGCCTCGCGCTGGTGAAGCCCGGGGGCGTCATCGCGTCCTACGCCAGCGCCGCCGAGATGGTGCCGCGGCTGGAGTTCTACCCGTTCATGTTCAAGAACGTGCGCCTGCACATGCTGATCGTCTACCAGCTGACCGGCGGGCTGCGTCGCGAGGGGGAGCGGCAGCTGACCGCCTGGCTCGAGGCGGGGATGCTGAGCCATGCCGTGGTGCCGGGCGGCGGGCTGGCCGATTGCGCGGCGGCCCATGACCTCGTCGCTTCGGGCGGCAAGCTGGGCACGGTTGTGCTGGACATCTGACCGGTCGGACGTGCTAGCCTCTCCGGCGGACGGAGGCCCCGCGCGATGACGGGGCCCCGAGGGAGGATTTGCCGATGACAGGATACCCGAGCCGCCACGGCACGGTGGATGTGGCTGCGATCTCGATCACCGAGATGCTATTCGAGGGGCTTGTCGGCCGCGAGGAGGAGGTGGCGATCATCGACGGCCCCACGGGTCGGACCCTGACCGCGGGCGAGATCATGGACCGCATCCGGCGGCTGGCGGGCGGGCTGACGGAGCGCGGCGTGTTGCCGGGGGGCACGGTCGCGATCCTTGCGCCGAACATGCCGGAGTATCCCATCGTCTTTCACGGTGTCGCCTTTGGTGGCGGGACGGTGACCACGATCAACCCGACCTATACCGCACCCGAGATCCATCACCAGCTGATCGATTCCGGCGCCGTGATGCTGGTCACCATCCCCGCCTTCGTCGAGGTGGCGCGCGCCGCGGTCGAGGGGACGGGGGTGCGCGATGTGGTGATCATCGGGGCGGAGACATGCCTCTCGCTCGAGGACGTGATGGGCCAGCCGCTCGAGCGCCAGGCCCCGGTGGACCTGGAGGAGCATGTCGTCGTGCTGCCCTATTCCAGCGGCACGACCGGGCGGCCCAAGGGGGTGATGCTGACGCATCGCAACCTGGTGGCCAATGTCACCCAGTCGGGTGCCGTGGCGGGCATCACCGCGGAGGATACCGCGGTGGCCTTTCTGCCGTTCTTCCACATCTACGGGATGACGGTCCTGATGAACCTGTTCCTTGAGCGGCGCGCGAGGCTGGTGACGATGCCGCGCTTCGAGCTGGAGCTGTTCCTGCGGCTGATCGAGGAGCACCGCGCGACGCGGCTCTATATCGTGCCGCCGGTGGCGCTGGCCTTGGCCAAGCACCCGCTGGTGGACCAGTTCGATGTCTCTAGCGTGACCGAGATCTTCTCGGGGGCGGCCCCGCTGGGGCCCGAGACCGAGATCGCGGTGGGCGAACGCTTCGGGGCCTCCTCGGTGCAGGGCTACGGGATGACCGAGATGAGCCCGATCAGCCACATGACGATCGGCGGGAACGTGCGGCATGGCTCGAGCGGGCAGGCGGTGCCCTCGACCGAGTGCCGGATCGTGGACCCCGTGACGCTCGAAGACGTGGCGCCGGGCGTCGAGGGAGAGCTCTGGGTGCGCGGCCCGCAGGTGATGAAGGGCTACCTGAACAACGCGGCTGCCACCGCCGAGACGCTGACGCCGGAGGGCTGGCTGCGGACGGGCGACCTCGCCATCATCGACGAGGACGGGTTCATGTTCATCCGCGACCGGCTGAAGGAGCTGATCAAGTACAAGGGCTTCCAGGTGGCGCCGGCCGAGGTGGAGGCTGCGCTCTGCGCCCATGCGGGCGTGGCGGATGCGGCAGTGATCGGCAAGCCCGACGAGGCGGCGGGCGAGGTGCCGGTGGCCTTCGTCGTGCGCGCGCCGGGCGCGGAGGTGGGCGAGGCCGAGTTGCAGGCCCATGTCGAGGGCTGTCTTGCCCATTACAAGCACCCGGGCGAGTACCGCTTCGTCGAGAGCGTGCCGAAATCGGCGAGCGGCAAGATCCTGCGGCGGGAGTTGAGGGCGGGGTTGTAGGCCGGGCCGGTCAGAACCGGCCGGGGTAGACCGACATCATCGCTTCGAACCCCGCCTCGGAAGTGCAGGCGTCGGGGGCGGTCCGCATCAGGGCAAGGACGGCGTCGCGGCGGCTGCGGTCGTCGTCCAGCGCAGCAGCCTGCGGTGAGGGGTCAGGGCGCGACCCGAGCAGGAAGAGCCGGGCGAAGATCGGGCGGGGAAGAAAGCCGTCGATGGCGGACATGGCGAACCCTTTGGCTGCTGGAGTGACCTGTGGATCAGACTAGCCATCGGACACCCGAGGCTGGTATCCGCGACGGTGATGTGCTGTTATTCAAAAATGAATAACCGCTTTCAAAGCTGGGGTGATGTGCGCGTCTTTCTCGCGGTGCTCGACGAGGGATCGACGCTTGGTGCCGCGCGGGCGCTGGGCATGGCCCAGCCGACGGTCGCACGCCGCATCGACGCGCTGGAGCACGCCCTCGCGCTGACGCTCTTCGAGCGGGATACCCGCGGCTTCCACCCCACGCCCGCCGCATGCGCGCTTGCCGAGGAGGCGCGCCGGGTGGCGGAGGCCGCCGCGGACCTGCAGCGAAAGGCCGACGCCCTGCGACCGGCGGAGATGCGCATCCGCCTGACCGCGCCCAAGCCCAACTTCTCGGAGAACCTCGCCGCGGCTCTGGCCGATTTCTCGGACATGCATCCCGGTACGCAGTTCGAGTTCGTGGCCCGGAACGAGATGCTAGACCTGATGGCGGGCGAGGCCGACGTTGCGATCCGCTTTTCGAACGACATCGCCGACGAGCGGCTTGTCTGTCGCCGCCTGACCCTTGCGACGGCCTCGCTTTATGCAGGGCAGACCTATGCCGCGCGGCACGGCCTTCCCGCCTCGGAGACGGAATTCGCCGGTCATCGCTTCATCGTCTTCGACAGGCCCCGGCAAGCCATGCCGGTCCATGAATGGCTGATGGCGCGCATCGCGCCCGAGCAGATCGTATCGCGCGTGTCGGACCCGGAGGCGATGGTGGCGGCGGTGCGGGCCGGGCTTGGCCTCGGCATGTTGCCGACGACGCTGGCCGAGGAAGCCGGCGCGCTGCTGCGCTGCTTTGCGCCGCCGCCGGGCTGCGAGGTACAGGGCTGGCTGGTGATCAGCCCCGAAGCCTGGCGCCGCCCCGTGGTCAAGGCCTTCGCACGCTTCTTCGTCCCGCGGTTCAGGGCCTACATCCGTGGAGGCGGGTGAAACCCGGGTGGCACATCTGCATCGGGCAGTTTGGCGCGTCCGGCCGCGTCGTTGACGGGGCGCTGCTGCGATGATTCCATACCGGCGTGACGCGCGGGCGGCGTGTGCGAGGCTGTAACTGCTTGAGGCGAGTATGAAACTGGATTTGCGTGATATTCCCGCCAAGGTGATTTCCCTGCCCGGAGAGGATCGCCGCCGCGCGCATATCGGCCAGCATTTCGGCGAGCTTGGCATCTCGTTCGAGATCATCGACGGCGTGGTCGGGTCGCGGAAGATCCCCAGCGTCGCGCTGGCCCATCGCAACGCGTTCGATGCCGCGCAAGGCGTGCCGTTCATGGTGTTCGAGGATGACGTTTTCTTCTGCGGCGAGAGCCTCGTGCTCGAGGACGTGCCCGACGACGCGGATGTCATCTACCTTGGCAAGAACGATGACGGCTGCCTGCCGAACGCGCGGGAATACACCGACCGGTTCGGGCACAGGTCGCTGGCGAACCTCGCGCTGGCCAGCCGGCATGACGACAGCTGGCTGCGGTTGCATTCGATGGTCTCGGCCCATGCCATCCTGATCGTCAGCGAGTTGGGCAACCAGAAATACCGCGAGGCGCAGCGGATCTCGAAGAACCGGATCACGCCGCTCGACGTGCGCTACGCCTACCTGATGCCGCATCTCAACGTCTACACGCCGCACCGCCCCCTGTTCGCGGAGAACCCCGATCTTCAGCCCAGGGAAAAGGCGACGGGCCGCCGCGTGAACATCACCCACGGCGCCCTGCCGATCGCCGAGATCGGCGAGGTGCGGCATACCCAGAAGCGCGACGAGGCGGTGACCGTCCAGGTCGTTCCGACCGAGAACGGGCGCCTCGAATGGGATCTGATCGAGATGTGACGCCGGTCAGGCGATCAGCACCTCGAGCGGGAAACGGTGGTGCGCGGCAAGGTCCGCGGCCACGGCAGCCTTGTCGGCGAGATCCGGGCTGGTGAAGCGCAGCGTGCGCCCGTCGGGCAGCGCGTCGAGAATGGCCATGTGCTTCGCGACGAAGGGGGTCTGCCAGTCGAAATCCTCGGGCTTCTTGTGGCTCAGCGCCTTCATCAGGTTCTTGGGATGGAACGAGATGTAGGCGGTCACATGCGGTTCGGCCAGCAGCGGCGCGATATGCGGCACCAGCTCGTATTCGCCGCCCTCGATATCGATCTTCAGGAACAGGGGCTGACCCGGTGCCGCGTGCTCGTCCAGCACGGCCTCGAGGCGGGTTGCGCTGACCTCCCAGCTGGTGCGGCGGTCGGCGAAGAGCGCGCTCGAGCGGCTGTCGCCCCCGGCGCGCTGGCTGCCGAGGCGGAAGGGTTCGCCATCGACCGAGATCGCGGTCTGGCGGATCTCGAGCCGGTCGGCCCAGTCGGTGCCGTGGTTCAGCTTGAGGTTGCGGCCCAGCTGCTCGAAGGCGACCGGGTCCGGTTCGAAGGCCACGACGCGCGCCGCCTTTTGCGAGGCATAGAGCGCGGTCGGTCCGATCCATGCCCCGATGTCGAGCATCAGCGTGTCGGGCGTGATATGGGCGTCGAAGACGTCGAAGGTTTCGGGTTCCCAGATCCCCTCGATGACGTTGGTCCAGAATTTCTCGTAAGGGGCGGGGTCGACGGAAAACGTCGCGCCGCGCACGGTCACTCGTTGCATGGTCTGCCTGTTCGCTGCCTTGGGTCTTTCGTTGGCCAAGGGCATAGCATGAGCGGCCCCTTGGCGGAAGCGGCGCGCCGCGCCTTGCCCCGTCCGTACTGGCCGCGTTGCATCATCACTTCGTGCACGGCGGCCATGCCGCGGTCGGCCATGGCGGTGACCTCGGCGGCGTGG
>CBFIFZ010000074.1:0-12919 GCA_965661995.1 Roseicyclus sp. | reverse complement strand
CGGGCCATAACGGCGGCACGGGCGCCAGCCCTGCGACCAGCATCAAGTATGCCGGTCTTCCGTGGGAAATGGGCCTGACCGAGGCGCACCAGGTGCTCGCCATGAACAACCTGCGCGACCGGATCACGCTGCGCACCGATGGCGGGCTGCGCACCGGGCGCGATATCGTGATGGCGGCGATGATGGGGGCCGAGGAATACGGCATCGGCACCGCGGCGCTGATCGCCATGGGCTGCATCATGGTGCGCCAGTGCCAGTCCAACACCTGCCCCGTGGGCGTCTGCACGCAGGACGAAAGCCTGCGCGCCAAGTTCACCGGCAACGCGGACAAGGTCGTGAACCTCATCACCTTCTACGCGCAGGAAGTGCGGGAAATCCTCGCCTCCATCGGGGCGCGGTCGCTTGATGACGTGATCGGGCGCGCCGATCTGCTGACGCAGGTCAGCCGGGGGGCGGCGCATCTGGATGACCTCGACCTCAACCCGATGCTCATCACCGTCGATGGGGCCGACCGGATCGTCTACGACCGCTACAAGCCGCGCAATGCCGTGCCCGACACGCTGGACGCGCAGATCGTGGCGGATGCGCATCGCTTCCTCGAGGATGGCGAGAAGATGCAGCTGTCCTACGCGGTGCAGAACACGCTGCGCACCATCGGCACGCGGACGTCCAGCCATATCGTGCAGGCCTTCGGCATGAAGAACGCGCTGCAGCCCGACCACCTGACGGTGAAGCTGCAGGGGTCTGCCGGTCAGTCGCTGGGGGCCTTCGCGGCACCCGGTTTGAAGCTGGAAGTGTCGGGCGATGCCAACGACTACGTCGGAAAGGGCCTGTCGGGCGGCATCGTCGTGGTCCGCCCGCCGCAGGAAAGCCCGCTGAAAGCCTCCGAGAACGTCATCATCGGCAACACGGTGCTGTACGGGGCGACCGACGGCTACCTGTTCGCGGCGGGCCGCGCGGGCGAGCGCTTCGCGGTGCGCAACTCGGGCGCCAAGGTGGTGATCGAGGGCTGCGGCTCGAACGGCTGCGAATACATGACCGGCGGGGTCGCGGTGATCCTGGGCACCATCGGGGCGAACTTCGGCGCGGGCATGACGGGCGGCATGGCCTATCTCCACGACCCGGAGGGGGCGGCCCACGTCAACATGAACATGGAGACGCTGGTGACCTGCCCGGTGACCGTGCCGGAATGGGAGGCGCAGCTGAAGGGCCTGATCGAGGCGCATGCGCGCGAGACCGGCTCGCGCAAGGCGGCGGACATTCTGCAACACTGGGACCTCGAGCGCGGCAACTTCCTGCAGGTCTGCCCGAAGGAGATGCTGGACAAGCTGGCGCATCCGTTGGGGATCGAGAAGGCGGCCGTTCCGGCGGAGTGATCCGACGCGCCGCGCCCGGTTCTCGTGACCGTGGCGCGGGCGACCCCGTCGTCTTGGCCGACACAACTCCGGGGGAGTCGCGGCACGCGACGGGGGCAGGCCCCCCGAATTTTCGTACGAAAATTCGCAATCGCGCCGCGCGAGCGGCGCGCGGGTCGCCCGTGCAAGCGGGCGAAATCCCTCAGGCTGCCGCGACCGTGTCGAGCATGTAGCGCGCGACCATCAGGTCGAGATGCGCCCCGCCCCCGTTCTTGAAGATCGTGATCTCGTCCTCCGATCCCCGCGCGAACGATCCCGAGGACAGGTCGTAATAATCCGCCAGGACGTGCTCGGCGCCGATCACGCCCGCTTCCAGCGGGATCTTCAACTCCCCGATATGGCCCAGCGTGGTGTCCCGGCTGTCCACGAAGACCCGCGCGCGCGTCAGCGCCGCGTCATCCGCCTCGCGCATGTCGGGCCTGTAGGCCCCGATCAGGTCCACGTGGCTCCCCGGGCGCAGCCAGGCGCCATGCAGCACCGGCTCGGTCGCCATCGTCGCGCAGGTCACGATATCGGCGACGCCCACCGCCGCCTCGAGGTCATCGACGACCTCGGTCTCCGGCCAGTCTGCGGCCAGCGCCTCGGCAAAGGCGCGCGTCCGGTTCCAGATGAGGAACCGCGCGCCGGGAAAGCCCGCGCCATAGGCCTGGCGCAGAGAGCGGCCGACGGTTCCCGCGCCCACGATCAGGATCGTCCGGGCGCCCTTGGGTGCGAGCCTGAGCGCCGCGCAGAGACTGTCGCCCGCGGTCTTCCACTTGGTCAGCAGGTGGAAATCCACCAGCGCCGAGAGCGTCCCGTTCGCATCGGAATAGACCGCCGCCGAGCCGTTCACCACGGGTTCGCCCCGCGCGGCATTTCCCGGAAAGATCGTCGCCGTCTTCACCAGCTGCCCCAGCCCGTCGATCCAGGCCGCCCGGCTCAGGAGCGTGTCCTTACCCCGGTAGAGAAACGTATCCCCGATCTCGGCCCTGGGCAGGGCATGCCCCGCCTCGATCGCCCTGCAAAGCGCCAGCCAGTCGAGATGCGCCTCTGCCTCCGGTCCGATCATCCGCAGGCTCATGCCGCAGCCTCCTCTGCCGTCAACAGTCCCGAGGCCACCAGCCGCGCGGCCCAGCCTTCGGGTCCGTCGAAGAGATGCGCCTGCCACCCCCGCGCCTCGGCCGCCGCGACATTGGCGTCGCGGTCATCGGCGAAGAGGATCGCACCGGGCGCCACGCCGACGCCTTCCTCCACCATCTCGTAAATGCGCGGGTCGGGCTTCGTCACCTGCATCCGCCCCGAGACGAACTCGATGTCGAACTCGTTCAGGAAATCGAACTGCGTCTGCGCATAGGCGTAGCTTTCGACCCCGAAATTCGTCAGGCAATGCACCGGCACGCCCTTGGCGCGCAGCCGCCGCAGCAGCGTCACCGAGTGGTCGATCACCGGCGTGGCCAGCTCGATCCAGTTGTCATGCCAGTCGCGGATCTCGGCCCGCCAGTCGGGGTAGGCCTCGGCGGTTTCGTAGATCACCTCGCGGAAGGGCTCGCCGCGGTCCACCCGCTCGTTCATCCAGTGCAGATCGACCGCATCGAAGAGCGCGCGCCGCCGATCCTCGCCATAGACGCGGTCATAGTAGCGTTCGGGCTGCCATTCGATCAGCACGTTGCCGATGTCGAAGATCACGGCTTCCGGTGTCATTCGCTCACCCCGTACAGCGCCTCGGCATGGAAGCTCACGTGATCCTCCATGAAGCTCGAGACGAAATAGTAACTATGGTCATACCCCGGCTGCATCCGCAGCGTCGCGTGCTGGCGCCGCGCGGCCATCGCCTCGGCCAGGGCTTCGGTCTTCAGCAGGTCGCCGAACTGGTCCGCCGTGCCGGTGTCGATCAGGACGGGCCCCGGAAACCCCCGCTCGCGCATCAGGTGCGTCGCGTCATGCGCCTCCCAGAGCGCGGTGTTCTCGCCGAGATAGGCGGTGAACTGCTTGCGGCCCCAGTCGCTTTCCATCGGGTTACAGATCGGCGCAAAGGCCGAGACGCTGGCGAAACGGTCCGGAAACTGCATCGCGATGGTCAGGGCGCCATGCCCGCCCATCGAATGCCCCGTGATCCCCTGTCGCGCCTCGTCCAGCGCGAAGCGCTTGAAGAGCCGCTCGGGCAATTCCTCGGTCACGTAGCTCCACATCTGGAAATGCTCGGCCCAGGGGTCTTGCGTGGCGTTCACGTAGAACCCGGCCCCCTGGCCCAGGTCATAGGCCGCGTCATCCGGCACGCCCGCGCCGCGGGGCGAGGTGTCGGGAAAGACCAGCGCGATGCCCTGCTCGGCGGCCCATTGCTGCGCGCCCGCCTTTTCCATCGCGTTGGCGTGGGTGCAGGTCAGCCCCGACAGGTACCACAGCACCGGCACCGGTCCGTCACCGGCCTCGGCCGGCAGGAACAGGCCGAATGTCATCTCGCAGCCCAGCGCGTCCGAGCCATGGCGATAGACGCCCTGCGTGCCCCCGAAACAGCGGTTCTCGGAAATCGTGTCCATCCTGCCCTCCTCTGGCCCTTGGCCAAGCCGTAACGCGCCGCGCCCTGCACGCGCAAGCGGATCACCCGCCCTGCACGATCCCGGCCATGCCGCTGACCCATGCGATCACCACCGAGACGGTCACGATCGAGATCGCCGTCGAGATCAGGATCGAGGCCGAGACGCGCTGCGGCGCGACGCCGTAATGCTGCGCGAGGATATAGACATTCCCCGCCACCGGGAGGGAGGCCGCCGCGATCATCACCGCCGCGTCGAAGGTCTCGACCGGGAAAAGCATCAGCGCGGCGAAGGCCACCGCCAGGGGGTGCAGCACCAGCTTGCAGAAACTCAGCCAGCCCGCGACCTGGATACGTTCCGCCGATTTCCCCGCCAGCGAGGCACCGATGGCAAAAAGCGCGCCAGGCGTCGCGGCAGCCCCGAGGATGGCGAGAAACTCGTTCACCGGCCCCGGCACCGCCCAGCCCGTGCCCGACCACGCCAACCCCAGAACCATCGACACGATCATCGGGTTCTTCACCAGCCCCATGCCCACCGTCTTGAGGATGCCCAGCGACATCCGCCCGTCCCGGCTTCCGGTGATCAGGATGACGATCAGCGACGAGAACACGATCAGGTCGAGCGACAGCACCATCAGGACCGGCCCCGCCGCCGCCTCGCCCATCAGGACGATCAGCATCGGCACGCCGAGAAAGCCGGTGTTCCCGATCACGGCGCATTGCGCCTCGACCGCCGCCTCCTCGATGGATCGGCGGCGCAGGAAGGCCACCGCCGTGGCGATCGCGTAGACCACGAAACAGCCCCAGAGATAGGCGGCCACGAACCACCAGTCGAAGATCTCGGCCAGCGACAGGTTCGCGGCAAAGCGGAACAGCATCGCCGAAAGCGCGAAGTAGAAGACGAACTTGGTGAGATAGGCCGCGGCCTCGGCGGTGAAAAACCCTGTCCGGCAGGCCTGGTAGCCCAGCCCGATCAGTGCGAAGAACGGCAGCGTCTTGAGAAAGATCTCGATCATCCCCCCTTCGCTAATCCGCCCCCGCCGGAGAGTCCATCTGCACCGCGCTGTCCCACTGATTCCCGAACGCGTACCGCCGATCTGCCGAAATCCTTGCCGAAACTGAACCAAGTGGTTTACATTATCGGCACGAAGGGGAAGGCGGATGAACGCACCAGCGCAGATCAAGAAGGGGCGCAAGTTCGATCAGGTGATCGAGGGCGCACGCACGGTCTTCATGCGCGAAGGCTACGAGGGCGCCAGCGTCGACGAGATCGCGCGCGATGCGGGCGTCTCCAAGGCGACGCTCTACAGCTATTTCCCCGACAAGCAGCACCTGTTCCTCGCCGTGCTGGAATCGGAATGCGCCCAACAGGGCGAGGTGGATTTCCTGATGGACGCGGGCGACCTGAGCGTCGAGGAGACCCTGCATGTCATCTGCAAGGCCCTGATGACCTTCATCCTTTCGCGGTTCGGGCAGGACATGTTCCGCGTCTGCGTGGCCGAGGCGCAGCGCTTTCCCGAACTTGGCCGGACCTTCTACGACAGCGGGCCAAAGAAATGGGGCCGCAAGATCGCGCTCTACCTCGACAGCCCCAAGGCGCAGCGCGCGCTGGACATCGAGGATACGGCGCTGGCCGCCGATCAGTTGGCGCAGCTGTGCCGGGCGGACCTGATGCTCAAGGTCCTGTTCGGGATCGAGAAAGACCCCGCCGAGGCCGAGATCGACCGCATCGCGTCTGAGGCGGTCAAGACCTTCCTCGCGCGCTACCGGCGCTGACGGCGCGCCTTACGCCCCGGGATCGAACATCGGGAAGGTCACGCCGAGCGCCCATCCCAGGATGATCCCGAGACCCACGCCCATCGCCACGACCGATCCCGTGCGCCGCCCGACGAAGCGGCCCATCGTCCCGTAGCTGAGGTAGAAGAGCAGGATGACGGGCAGGATGATGATGAGGAAGAACAGACGCTCGAAATCGAGCGCCACCGCGATGCCGAGCGAGGCGAGGAAGGCCCCCCGTGCCACCACCCGCCGCCAGAGCGCTGCGCGCGTCCCCTCGGACAGCACCGCGTCGGCCAGCATGGCGAGGATGGCACCGGGCAGGATGGCGAGGATCACGGGAATGCGGCCCGCATGGGGCATGAAACTGCCCACGTAGCGATCCATGATGCCCCCGAAGACAAGGATGCCGTAAGCCGCCAGCGCCAGCCCCGCGACGACGCCCCGCCGCGCGGGCAGGCCGCCCGACCAGGCCGCACCGGCCAGAACCAGCGCACCGTAAAGCGCAAGGTGCAGGGCAAGGTAATCGGCCACGAGCACCGGCAGGAAGCGCGTTTCGAACAGGCTCAGCACGAGCGGCGTCAGCACCGCCGGGGCGAGCGCAAGCGCCCAGAACACGCGGCGCAGCGGATGCCATGGCGCCTCGCCCCCGGGCATCAGCCGCGCCAGAGGGCGCACCAGCAGCACCGCCCCGAACAGCGCCAGCAGGATCCACGGCCCCAGCGATACCGCCCGCACCTCGGGCGCGATGCCGAAGCTTGCGCCCAGCCAGTCGGTCGCCGCCGCGATCCCCGCGGGCGCGAACAACACGCCGACATGCTCGACGAAGGGCACCGCGATCGCGCGCCGGGCGAAGGCCCCTCCGGGCATGCCCACGGTCTCGCCCTCCTCGGCACCCAGCTCGCGCATGACCCGGCGCGCCTCGGCGCGCAGGGCCCCCTCCCAGGCGCCATTGACGATCAGGAGGTTCGCGGGCTCGGTCTCGGTCACCGCCTGGCTGAAAAGCGAGATACCCACCACCGCCTCGACGCGGGCGTCCTCCAGCGCCTGCCGCACGACGATGTCGGAGGCCATGGAATGCCCCACCAGCGCCACCCGCGGCTGCGCGCCGGGCAGGGTGACGGCATAGTCGGTCACGCGCCGCGTCTCCTCCATCAACAGCCGCGTCGTGCCGTCGATGCTGGTCACGTCGCCCGACATCGGAACGGGGTTCCGCCCGTGCCCTTCGAAATCGAAGCTGACCGTGATGAACCCGGCCCGCGCGAGGCTGAGTTGCCAGGCCGACATCAACTGCCGCGACCCTGCGAAGCCATGGGCGATCACGACGACCGGCCCCTCGGCCTCGGGCGCGCGCATCACGGTCACCGGCGTCTCGCTCACCTGCGCATGGCGGATCTCGAGGCCCTCACGCGGTGCCTCGAGCCCCCATAGGCCCGCCCCCAGCGCGGCCAGCGCCAGGATCGCGATGAGGATATGCCGGGTCATGCAACGTGTCCGTCAACCATGTCTGGCACGCAACCTAGACAGGTTTGCGCCGGTGCCAACCGCCAAAGCCTCTGGCCCGCTGCGGCACTTCGTGGTCTATGGCGCGAAACTGTACCAGGGTCGGCCGCCATGCTCACCATCACCCTCATCACCAACCCCGCCCTGATCCTGGAACCGGCGCTTGTCCGGTCGCTGCGCGACGCGATGGGCGGCGGCGATGCCGTCTGGCTCGACCCCAATTGCGCGGCCGAATTCGAGGTCGCGAAGCTGCCGAAGAACCTCGGCGACATCCGCGAAAGCCTGAACGTCGAGGGGGTCGACCTGATCTGCCAGCCCAGCGCGGGCCGCCGCAAGCGGCTGCTTCTGGCGGACATGGATTCCACGATGATCCGGCAGGAATGCGTCGACGAACTGGCCGCCGCCGCCGGGATCGGCGAACAGGTCGCCACGATCACCGCCCGCGCCATGAACGGCGAGCTGGATTTCGAGGCGGCGCTGACCGAGCGCGTGGCGCTTCTGAAGGGTCTGCCCGAGGCGACCATCGCCGAGGTGCTGGCGACCCGCATCACCATGATGCCCGGCGGCGCGACGCTGGTCGCCACGATGCGCGCCCATGGCGCCCATGCAGCCCTGGTCTCGGGCGGGTTCACCGCCTTCACCGAGGCCGTGGCCGCGCAACTGGGCTTTCACGAGCACCGCGCGAACACGCTTCTGGTCGAGGGTGGCGTGCTGACCGGCGCGGTCGCGCAACCGATCCTGGGGCGCGAGGCCAAGGTCGCCGCGCTGGAAGACCTGACCGCGAAGCTGGGCCTGACGGATGATGACGTGCTGGCCATCGGCGACGGCGCCAACGATCTGGGCATGCTGCAAAGGGCAGGCCTGGGCGTCGCGGTCCACGCCAAGCCCGTGGTGCAGGCGCAGGCCGCCCACGCCGTCAACCACGGCGACCTCACGGCGCTGCTGTTCGCGCAGGGCTATGCGCGGGCGGAGTTCGTGACGCCCTGACCCGAACGGCTGCGCCCCTTGGCGCACTGCGGAGGGGGGCTTTGCGGCGTGGCTCGACCTGCGGTCTGCGCCCACGACCGCGGTGGCACCGCGTTCCGCGGTGCGGTCGGCGCCCTTGATCCGCGGCGCGTTGTAGGGCTGACCGCGCTCCCGAAGGGGGGGCTCTGCCCCCGTCGCTTCGCGACTCCCCCGGGATACTTGGAAAACGGAGAAGGATCAGGCGGTTGCGATGGCCGGGCTGCGGTCCTTGAGCGGGGTCTCGCGGATCGGCAGGTGGACCACGGCCGAGAGCGCGCCGATACCGACGCCGATCCACCAGACCGCCGTGTAATCGCCGTAGACATCATAGAGCGCGCCGCCCAGCCAGACGCCGAGGAAGCTGCCCAGCTGGTGGGAGAAGAACACCAGCCCGTAGAGCGTGCCCATGTAGCGCAGCCCGTAGATGTAGCCGACCAGCCCCGAGGTGAGCGGCACGGTGGCCAGCCAGAGCGCGCCCATGACGATGGAGAAGGCGATGACCGTGGCGGGGGTGATGGGCAAGAGGATGAAGAGGCCCGCGGCGATGGTGCGGCCGGTATAGATGCCTGCCAGCAGGTAGCGTTTCGGGAAGCGGTGGCCGAGCCAGCCCGCGGTGATGGTGCCCGCGATATTTGCCAGCCCGATGAGCGAGATGGCGACGGCGCCGAGCGCCGAGGTCGTGGTGATGCCGATGCCGTGCAGCAGCGAGCCGGGGGCGATGGGGCCGCAGAGCTCGGTCACGAAGGCGGGGAAATGGGCGGTGATGAAGCCCAACTGGTAGCCGCAGGAGAAGAAGCCGATGAAGATCAGCGCGAAGGAGGGGTCGCGGATCGCCTTTCCGACGATCTGGCCCATGCTTTCCTCGAGCTGCGCCTTCGCCGCGGGCGCGGGTGCGCGCAGGAGGGGCAGCGCGAAGAGGCTGGCGAGGATCATCGCGGCGAAGATCAGGAAGACGGTTTGCCAGGGGAAGACCGACAAGAGCCCCTCGGCCAGGGGGGCGCCGAAGACCTGGCCTGCGGAGCCCGCGGCGGTGGCGATGCCGAGCGCCATGGAGCGGTTGGCGTCCGAGGCGGCGCGGCCCACGATGGCGAGGATCACGCCGAAACCGGTGCCCGCGATGCCGAAACCGACAAGGATTTCAAGCATCTGGTGCTGGCCCGGCGTGATCGCGTAGGCCGAGAGAACCAGCCCCGCGGCATACATGAGTGAGCCCAGCACGATGGCCCGCCTGTCGCCGAAGCGTTCCGCGATGGCGCCGAAGATCGGCTGGCCGATGCCCCAGGCGAGGTTCTGGATGGCGATGGCGAGCGAGAACTCGGCGCGGAGCCAGCCGAACTCCTCGGCGATGGGGATCTGGAAGACGCCGAAGCTCGCCCGGATGGCGAAGCTGATCATGATGATCAGGCAGCCGCCGATCAGGACCGGCGTGAAGATGGAGGCATCGCGCGTCATGGCGGGCACTCTGCATGGGGGCGCGGTCGCGTCAAATCAGATGTGGTGATCTGCCTGCTGAAGCCCGCTTAACGCCGCGCGGAAATCGCTGTAGTCAGGGCGCGATGGGACAGCATCTGCAAGCGATTTACGACACGCGCGTGTCCGAGGGGCTTTTGCGGCCGGACCCGGTGCAACGGGCAGCTCTTCTGCGGCTGGAGGAGCTGCGGGAGGGGCTGGAGAACCGGCCCGCGCCGCGGTCGGGGCTGTTGGCGCGGTTTCGAAAGCCGGAAGTTCCGCAAGGAAAACAAGGGCTTTACCTCTGGGGCGGGGTGGGGCGCGGGAAGTCGATGCTGATGGACCTGTTTTACCAGCATGCGCCCACGACCCAGAAGCGGCGGGTGCATTTCCATGCTTTCATGCAGGAGGTGCAGGCCGCGTTGCACGAGGCCCGCAAGACCGGCGTGGACGATGCGATCAAGCCTGTTGCGGAAGGAATTTCGCGCGATCTCAAGCTGTTGTGCTTCGACGAGATGCAGATCACCGATATCGCGGATGCGATGATCGTGGGGCGGCTCTTCGAGCGGCTCTTCGCGGCGGGGGTCGTGATCGTGACCACGTCGAACCGGCATCCTTCGGAGCTCTACAAGGACGGGTTGAACCGGCAGTTGTTCCTGCCCTTCATCAAGCTTCTGGAGGAGCGGTTGGAGGTCGATCAGCTGGAGGCGATGACCGATTACCGGCAGGACAGGCTGGCCGGGGAAATCGTTTATTTCCAACCGCTTGGCGCGGAGGCGACGCGGGCGATCAACGAGATCTGGCGCGACCTGACCGGTGGGCGGGAGGAGGAGCTTTGCCTCGAGGTGAAGGGGCGCGAGGTGCATCTGCCGCGCTACTGGGCGGGGATGGCGCGCGCCTCGTTCTGGGACCTCTGCGGGCAGCCCTTGGGGCCTGCGGATTACCTGGCGCTGGTGGGTGCGGTGAAGCTCTTGGTGCTGGAGGGCATCCCGCGGCTGGATGCGACAAAATTCAATGAAGCCAAGAGGTTCGTGACCCTGATCGATGCGCTTTACGAGGGGCATGTGCGGCTGATCTGTTCGGCCGAGGATGAGCCGGAGCGGCTGTACCTCGAGGGGTCGGGAAGCTTCGAGTTCGAACGCACCGCCAGCCGCTTGCGCGAGATGCAGGGGGCCGATTGGGGCACCGGGCGCGACGGGCTGGGGTGATCCGGCGGATATGCACAGCTCGTACACATCGCGTACACACCCCGTGCATACGCCGCCGCCCCTTGCGTTGACGCCGGAGGCCCGTCCGCTACTGTTCCGGAGACCAGTCCTGTTCCGAGGTGTTTCCATGACGACCCTGACCCGAACCGCGCGCATCGTGGCGCTGACCTTTCCGATGATGCTTTTGGCCGCGCAGGCGGGCGCGCATGTGGGCGAGGGGATCAACACCGGTTTTGCCAGCGGGTTCTGGCACCCGATCTACGGCTGGGACCACGTGGTCGCCATGGTCGCGGTCGGGTTGTGGGGTGCGTTCCTTGGCGCGCCCGCGATCTGGATCTTGCCGGTGGTCTTTCCGCTGGTCATGGCCTTCGGCGGGGCGCTGGGGGTGATCGGCGTGCCGATCCCGATGATCGAGACGGGTATCGCGCTGTCCGGCGTCGTGCTGGGCCTGCTGATCGCCTTTGCGGTGCGCGCGCCGATCTGGGTGGCCGCCGTGATCGTGGGCGTCTTCGCCATTTTCCATGGCCACGCCCATGGCACCGAACTGCCCGAGGCGTTCAGCCCTTATGGCTACGCGGTGGGCTTTGTCGTGGGCACGGGCCTTTTGCACATGGCGGGGATCGCGCTGGGCTTCCTGACGAAATCCGAGGCGGGCAAGATGGCCGTGCGCGGGGCCGGTGGGGTGATCGCGCTGGTCGGCGCGGCGTTTCTCTTCGGGCTGGCCTGAGCGCCTTGCGCCGTATCCTGACGCTGGCGGCGGCGGGGGTTTTTCCCGCCGGTCAGGCCGCGGCGCATGCCTTTCAGGGTGGCGCGGATGGCTATGCGCAATTCGTCGAGGGCGCATCGGTCATCCTGACCTATCCCGGCATCCTGTTGCCGATCCTTGCCTTGGGCGTCGCCGTCAGCCTGTGGGACACCGAGGGGCTGCCGCGGGTCTGGCCCTACGCCTTGGCGGGGCAGGTGCTGGGCATCTTCGCGGCTTCGGTCGTGGGGGTCTGGGTGGCCGTGGCCTTCATGGGCCTTGGCGTCGTGGTGGCGGTGCTGGCGGCGCTTTGGCCTGTCAGCAACCGGGCGGTGATGACCGGATTGGCCGGGCTGACGGGCCTTGGCGCGATCGCGGCGGCGTTGGAGGGGCATGGGCTGTTCGAACTGCCGGTGATGATCCACCTCGGGATCCTCTTCGGGGCGAACCTGGTGCTTGCCGCGGCTTCGGGCGCGTCTGCGCTGGCGATGGAGCGCGTCGGGGCGGAGTGGATGCGGATCGGCTGGCGGGTGGTCGCAAGCTGGATCGGGGCGATCCTGTTGCTCTTTCTTGCCTTTGCGCTGCGCTCGGGCGTCAGCTGACCGGGACGACCGGGTCGCAGTTCAGGCGCACGTCCATCGGAAAGGCCCTGAGCGGCGTGAACGGGTCGATCGAGCTGTCCTCGATCCAGCGGTTGTTGATGCAGACATCCTGCGCCCAGTTGCCGCCGTTGAAGCCGAAACCGCCCTCGGCGCCGCAATCGTTGACCTCGCCGTTGGCGTTCCATTCCTGGTAGGTCTGCTGGCTGCGGCTGCCGCCGGTGGGAAAGCGCAAGCTGCGGGTATCGAAGCTGAGGGTCCAGGAGGTCTCAGACGTCGCCATGTCGAGCGACCAGAAGCCTACGGGCACGCCATCCTTGTAACCCTGGATGCGGAAGCCCGTGACCTGCCGTTCGGAAATGATGTCGGTGTCGAGCAGCGCCTCGGGAAACTCGATCACGCCCTCCATCGTGTAGCCATTCGCGCCGATCCAGCAGAACTGAAACCGGGCGGTGTCGGCGGCGGCGGTCTGGGCCGCGAGGAGGGTCGCGGCGGCGGTCAGGGTGAGACGTTTCATGTTGGGGAGTGTGGACGCGGGCGCGGCTGCGTCAAGGGCGCTAGCCGTTCTCTTTCAGGATCTCGCCCGCAAGATAGAGCGAGCCGCAGATCAGGACGCGCGCTTGCGGGTCGCTTGCGGTGATCGCGGCGAGGGCAGTGGCGACGCTGTCAGCCTCCTGCGCCGGGAACCCCGCCTTGCGCGCGGCGGTGGC
>CBFIFZ010000073.1:0-13199 GCA_965661995.1 Roseicyclus sp. | reverse complement strand
CGGACGGCGCTACCCCGCGAAAACCCGGTCGAAGGCCGCATCCAGCGGCGCCCAATCGTCGATGCCCAGCCGAACCGGCACCGTCATCACCTGCGAGCGCAGAGTGGGCGGCAGGCGCACGGCGTCCTTCTCGGTCGTCACGACCTGCGCGCCGATGCCCTTGGCCTCGCGCAGCATGCGCGCCATCAGCTGATCGGTCAGCGGTTGGTGGTCGGTCAGCGCATGGGTCGATTTCAGCTCGGCGCCGAGATGCTTGAGCGTGCGAAAGAATTTCTCGGGGTGGCCGATGCCGGCAAAGGCCAGCACCGGCAGCCCTTTCAGCGGCAGCCCGGTCGCCAGCGGCACCAGCGCCCCCTCCAGCCGGGGCACCGTGACGGCCTTGCCCCAGCGCGCGGCAAACCGCGCCTGCCCCTCGGCATCGCCGATGGACAAGAGCAGATCGGCGCGGCGCATCCCCGCTGCGACCGGCTCGCGCAGCGGCCCCGCCGGTATCACCCGCCCGTTGCCGAAGCCGATATGCGCGTCCACCACGATCAGCGACAGGTCATGGGCCAACGCCCCGTTCTGGAACCCGTCGTCGAGCAGGATCGCCTGCGCGCCTGCCGCGACCGCCGCGCGCGCGCCCTCGGCCCGGTCCTTGGCCACCCATGTGGGCAGGAAGGCCGCTAGCAGCAGCGCCTCGTCCCCGGTCTGGTCGGCGCGATGCGCGCGCTCGTCGACGCGCACCGGCCCCTCGAGTGACCCGCCATGGCCGCGCGTGACGGCATGGACCGTGATCCCCCGCTCGGCCAGCCGTCCGGCCAGTGCGATCACCGTGGGCGTCTTGCCCGTGCCGCCCGCGTTCAGGTTGCCCACGCAGATCACCGGCACGCCCACCCCTGCGCGCGCGCCCTGCGCCAGCCGCCGCCGCGTGCCCGCGGCATAGACCGCGCCAAGCGGCGAGAGCAGCGCCGCGCGCAGCCCCGGTTCGAGGTGCCAGAAGGCGGGCGGCCGCATCACACCCCGTCCAGCTTTTCGAGAAGGACGGTCTTCGCCCGTTCGGTCACATCCGCCCCGGCCGAGACCACCTCCCATGCCGCAGTGGCCATCGCCGCGGCGCGGTCGGGCGACAACAGGTCGTCCACCGCTTCGGCCAGCGTTTGCGGTGCCGAGACCAGCCGCGCGGCGCGCGCTTCTGTCAGGCGCTGGTAGATATCGACGAAATTCGTGACATAGGGCCCGTGCAGGATCGCCGAGCCAAGTGCCGCAGGCTCGAACGGGTTGTGCCCGCCGATCGGAACCCAGGAGCCGCCGACGAAACTGACCGGCGCAAGCCGATACCACAGCCCCAGTTCGCCGATCGTGTCGGCGAGATAGACGCCCGCTTCGGGCTCCGGACCCTCGCCGAGGCTGCGGCGGGTGTAGACGCAGCCGCTTTCATCCAGAAGCGCCGCGATCTCGTCACCGCGGTCGGGGTGGCGCGGCACGAGGATCAGCAGAAGCCGTGGGTTCGTCCTCAGCGCGATCCGGTGCGCCTCGAGAACCTTCTCCTCCTCGCCGGGATGGGTCGAGGACGCGACCCAGACAGGCCGCCCGCCGATTTCGGCGCGCATGACCGACAGCTCCGCCTCGTTCACCGGCAGGGCCGCGGCCCCTTCCTTGAGCGTGCCCGTGACCTCCATCTTCGTCGGCAGCATGCCGAGGCGACGCAGGTAGATCTCGGTCAGGTCGTCCTGCACCAGCGCCAGGTCGAACCGCCCCAGCAGGCTGCGCGCCATGCCGTGCAAGAAGCGCCAGCGGTCATGGCTCGCCTTGGACATCCGCGCATTCAGCAGCACCATCGGCACGCCGCGCGCATGGGTCTCGCAGATCAGCGTCGGCCAAAGCTCGCTTTCCGTCCAGACGGCGAGATCGGGCCGCCAATGATCGAGGAACCGCCGCACGAAGGGCCGCGCATCGAGCGGCACGAACTGGTGCAACGCCCCCTCGGGCAGGCGATCCGCCATGACGCCGGCCGATGTGACCGTGCCGGTCGTGACGAGGACCGTCATCTCCGGCCGCTCTGCCAGCAGGGTCCGGATCAGCTCCAGCAGGGCCAGCGACTCGCCCACGCTGGCGGCGTGGAACCAGATCAGCGGCCCCTCGGGCCGGGGCATGCCCGCGATCCCGCGCCGCTCATCGAGGCACGCGGGGTCTTCCTTGCCCTCGGTCGCGCGCTCGCGCAGCTTGCGCTCGGCGAAGCCGCGGCCGAAGCGGGCCGACCACGCGCGGTAGACGCCGAGGGCGAAGGAACCTGACATCGGGCGCGCGCTCAGCCGCCCAGCTCTTCGGTGCCCGAGGCCTCGGACCCCTCTTCGAGAAGGCGGTGCAGATGCGCGATGAAATAGCGCGTGTGCGCGTTGTCGACGGTGCGCTGCGCTTCGGCCTTCCACGCGTCGTAGGCGCTGGCGTAATCGGGGAACAGGCCGACGAGGTGAATGTCGTCCATGTTGCGGAACTCGGTCCCTTGCGGGTCGGTCAGCTCGCCGCCGAAGACGAGGTGCAGGCGCTGGTTCATGATCTGGGTGTCCTTCCGGTCGAGGGGGCGGATCGCGGCGCACCCTATGGATTGGCCCGCCGGGGTCAAGCGCGGGGTAAGGCATGCCTTACTCGCGCAGGACGGGGCCTGCGCCTAGGCTTTTCCGCGCAGGCACGGAGGGTGTCCCCTCCCGGTCGGCGGACATTTCGAGATACGGATTTCAAGCAGCCATGACATTTCGCATCAGCCTCATCGCCGTCGCAACGCTCCTCCTGCTCTCCGTGCTTGCATCGCTTTCGATGGCCGCGCCACCGATGCCGGTCTAGCCCCTGGCCTGCAGAAGTGGCGCATGCAGCGCGCCGCCCGCAGCCAGCACGCCCGGCACCTGCGGCACCTGCCGGTTGAAGCCGAGGGCCGCGCCGGACGCGTCGGTCACGCGCCCGCCGGCTTCCTCGATGATCAGCGCTCCGGCGGCGATGTCCCATTCCCATGTCGCGCGAAAGGTCACCATCGCGTCGAAGCGCCCTTCGCCCACCAGCGCCATGCGATAGGCCAGCGACGGGCGATAGGCCCGCGTCACCGGCGGCACGCCGCGCGGCCAATGCGCGGGCGAGAGCGTGTGTTTCGTCGCCAGAACTTCCGCCTCGTGGAGGCGCGCCGTCTCCGACGCCCGGATCGGCGCGTCGTTCAGCGTGGCGCCCCCGCCCTTCGCCGCGGCATAGAGCTTGCCGCGGATCGGCAGGTAGACGACCGCCGCGACGACTTCGCCGCCCTCAACCACCGCCAGCGAATGCGAAAAGGCCGAGCTGCCTTCGATGAAGGCGCGGGTCCCGTCGATCGGATCGACCACGAAGACGCGGCTCGCGGTCAAGCGTTCCGGGTTATCCGGCGTTTCCTCCGACAGCCAGCCGTAGCCGGGTCGCGCCTCGCACAGCCGGTCGCGCAGCATGTCGTCGACCGCCAGGTCGGCCTCGGTCACGGGGCCGGTGCCGTCGGGCTTGTCCCATGTCTCGGGTTCGTCGCGGAAATAGCGCGCGGCGATCCGCCCCGCCCCCCGCGCCGCCTCGATCAGCAGCGCGAGGTCCTCGGACGCATCAGGCGCCGGCAAGGGTCAGGCCCTCGACCAGCAGCGAGGGCACCACGCGGCTCAGATGCGCGCGCGCGTCATTCGCGGGCCGGATCGTCTTCAGCATGTCGCGCAGGTTGCCCGCCACGGTGCATTCGTTGACCGGGTAGGCGATCTCGCCCTTCTCCACCCAGAAGCCCGAGGCGCCGCGGGAATAATCGCCCGTCGTCGGGTTGATCGACGAGCCGATCATCGAGGTGATCAAAAGGCCCGTCCCCATCTCGGCCATCAGCCCGGCAAGGTCGGTCGCGCCCTGGGTCAGCGCCACGTTGCCCACGCTTGGCGAGGGCGGAGAGGAGGTGCCGCGGCTGGCGCTCGCGGTCGAGGTCATCCCGAGCTTCCGCGCCGTGGCAAGGTCCAGCGTCCAGCCGGTCAGCACGCCATCCTCCACGATCGCGCGGCGCGCGGTCGGCAGCCCCTCGGCATCGAAGGGCTTGGAGCCCGAGGTGCGCGGGCGGTGCGGGTCTTCGATCAGCGACAGGCCCCTTGGCAGCACCTGCTCGCCCAACAGGTCGCGCGCCCAGGATGCGCCACGCACGATGGCGCTGCCGTTGGTGGCGGCCAGGAGGTGACCGATCAGCCCCGAGGAAATCCGCTCGTCGTAGATCACCGGGTAGGCCCCGGTCTTGGGCTTGCGCGCACCCGCGCGGGCCACCGTGCGCTCGCCCGCGATGCGCCCGACCTCTTCCGGGCTCATCAGGTCGGCGGCGTGGTTACGCCCGTCTCCGAAATAATCGCGCTCCATCCCCAGCCCTTCGCCGGTGATGGCGACGCAGCCAAGCCCGTGGTCCGACCGCTCGTAGCCGCCGGAAAACCCGTTCGTCGCGGCTAGGTGGATGCGGCGACGCGAAAACCCCGCGCTTGCCGATTGCACCTGGCTGACGCCGGCTACGGCCAGCGCGGCGGCCTCGGCCCTCCGCGCGGCATCCTCCAGCGCGGCGGGGTCGGGGTCCGCCCCGCAGTCCGACATGTCGAGCGCGCGCCCGTCGCGCAGGGCACTCAGCTGCGACGGATCGGCAAGGCCGATGGTCGGGTCCTCCGGCGCTAGCCGCGCCATGGCGACGGCGCGCTCGGCCATTTCGCGCATGGTCTCGGGCTTCGTGTCCGAGGCCGAGACGCAGGCCTGTCGCGGCCCCACCATCACCCGCAGCCCGATCTCGACGCCCTCCGACCGCTCGGCCTGTTCCAGCGCACCGGCGCGCACCCCGATCGACAGCGAGGTGCCGTCGACCGCGATGGCATCGGCGGCATCGGCACCCGCACGCGTCGCGGCCGCAAGCAGGGCATCGGTCAGGGGGGCGAGTGGCTCGGACATGCGGAAAGGCACCTTTTCATGGGGTTGGTATCGGACCTAGTGCCGTCCCGCCCCCTGCGCAAGACAGACCACGGCCCGCCCCCGGGTTCCGAGGGCGGGCCGCGCTGCGATCAAGGGGTCACTGAAGCGGAACGCCGTTCGCCGTGATCCCGCCACCCTCGGTGAACTCGATGGTCGATTCGAGCGTGTCGGGCGTGGCGCCCGGCCGGGCAAACGCCCCCAGCATCCCGCGCGCCATCGCCAGTTGCTCGATCGGCACGATCCCCGTGCCCTGCAACGTGTCGAGCAACGCCAGGCCGCCCGACAGCTGAAGATCGACCGAGCCCACCGGCATCGGCACCGGGCCCGGCGCGAACTCGGCGCTGCCGGTGCCGGTCAACGTGGCGCCCGCGGCCGAGATGCGCAGCTCGTTCAGCGTCATCTGCTGCAACTCGACGGGGGGCGGACCGGCCTCCATGTCGGCCATCAGCAGGTTCTCCAGTACCCGCACGCTCCCGCTCAGATCGGCGATCACGGTCAGCGGATCGCGCGGGAAGGACCCGGTCGGGTCGGCCATCTGCCAGACCCCGGCCCCGAGAACGAGGTCCCTGTAGGCGACGCGCATCGCCACCGGCTGGCTGTCGCCGCCGGGCGCGAGCGGGAAGCTGAAGGCGATCTCGGCGCTGTCGACCGAGAACTCCACCGGCACGGGAATTTCCGCCCCCGAGATATGGGTCGAGCTGCCCGTCGTCGTCAGGCTGTAGGCCAGCGCCGCTTCGGAAAAGCTGCTCGACAGGCTGCCGCCCTCGTTCGAGGCGATCAGGCTGAAGGCGTCGCGCGGATGTTCGAAGGTCAGCTCAAGGCCGAGGCTCTCGTATTCGAACGAGCCATTCAGGTCGAAACCCGTGGGGATCATGTCGGGGTTCGCCGCAAGCTCGGCCATGTTGCCCAGCCGCCCGTTGCCGGTGGCACTCGTGGCGCCTGCCGAAAGCACCAGCTTCATCCGCCCTTCCTCGCCCGGGGGCGGCAGGATGTTCACCGCACCCGCCATGGACGAGAAGGACGAGGTGGTGTCGTAGCCCAGGTTGGTCGGGTCGCTGGCATCGACCTGGTAGGTCGCTTCGACATCGGCGACGGCGATGGTCATGTCGATCGTGGGCGGCGGGCCGTCGCCGCCGGTGATCGGGCCGTCCTCGACCGTGATCATGGGCGCGGAATACTGGTAGACGATCGCCTCGGGCGTCCCGCGTGCCGTCATCTCGAGGTCGGGCGCGGTCAGGATGATCCCGAGATTGACCGGAGGGGTGCCGGGATCGGGCACGAAGGTGATGGTGAAATCGTAGCGGTCCGAGATGGCGATCGAGACCGACCCGTCGCCGTTCTCGGTCATCACCAGTTGCTCGACACGGCCCACGGTCGACACCTCGCCGTCGGAGAAGGTGGTGCTCAACCCGTTGAGCGTCAGCGTGCCGTCGCCGGGCACGACCCCGGCGGCGGAAATCACCTGGCCCGTGGCGGCCGCCTGGCTCTGCCACTGTGCCCAGAGCTCGTCTGCGGTCAGCCCGAGGGCCGGGCCCGCGGCGACGAGCGCACAGGCGGAAAGCGAAATGGAAAGGAGGTTCGTCTTGGGCATGGGATCCATCCGATGCTGAAATGATGTGCCGATGTTCGCGGCCCGCGCGGCGTGGGTCAAGGGCGGGATAGCCCGCACGTCCTGGACGCGGGGGCTGGTCCCGCGCGCCGCGGCGCGATAGCTCTTTGCCTCGAGGGTTCGACCGCACATCACGAGGGGGAGCACGCCGATGCCGGATAGCATGACCGGAAAAACCGTCGCGATCACGGGCGCAAGCCGCGGGATCGGGGCCGCAGCCGCCCGCAGCTTTGCCGAGGCCGGGGCCAATGTCGTCCTCATGGCCCGCGACCGCGAGGCGATCACGGTGTTGGCAGGCGAGATCGGGCAGACCGCTCTTGCCGTTCCCTGCGACGTCACGCGCTACTGGGAAGTGGAGGCCGCCCTGACGGCTGCGGCCGACACCTTCGGTGGGCTCGACGTGCTGGTCAGCAACGCCGGCGTGATCGAGCCGATCAGCCATATCGCCACCGCCGATCCCGCCGCATGGGACCAGCTGATCGACATCAACCTGAAGGGCGTTTTCCACTGCGCCCGCGCCGCCGTGCCGCTGATGCTGGCCCGTGGCGGTGGCACGATCATCAACATATCTTCGGGCGCGGCGGTGAACGCGCTGGAGGGTTGGAGCGCCTATTGCACGTCGAAGGCCGGGGTGAAGATGTTCACCGCCTGCCTGCACAAGGAACTGGGAGGGCAGGGCATCCGCGCGCTCGGCCTCTCGCCCGGCACGGTCGCCACCGACATGCAGCGCGAGATCAAGGCCTCGGGCGTGAACCCCGTGAGCCAGTTGGAGTGGACCGATCACATCCCGCCCGAATGGCCCGCCAAGGCGCTGGTCTGGATGTGCGGGACCGAGGCCGACGCCTGGCTCGGCGACGACATTTCGCTCCGCGACCCGGACGTGCGCCGCGCGGTGGGGGTCGGCCCATGATCGATTGCCACCGCGAGGACGGGTTGTGGCGGATCACGCTGAACCGGCCCGAAAAGGCGAACTCGCTCACCGCCGAGATGCTCTCGCGGATCGCCGATATCCTGGTCGAGGCGACGGTCGATCCTCATATCAAGGCGCTGATCCTGACCGGGGCGGGGGACAAGGTGTTTTCCGCGGGCGCCGACCTCGATGAGGCGCGGGCGGGGCTGGCGACCTCGCCGCTCTGGGAACAGGTCTCGGGCGGGATCGCGGCGCTGCCCTGCCTGACCATCGCGGCGCTGAACGGGACGCTGGCGGGCGGCGCCTTCGGGATGGCGCTGGCCTGCGATGTCCGGATCGCGGTGCCCAACGCGCGGTTCTTCTACCCGGTGGCGAAGCTGGGCTTCCTGCCGCAGCCTTCTGACCCGGGGCGCCTCGTGGCGCTGATGGGGCCGGCGCGGGCGAAACTGCTGCTGCTGGGCGGGCAGAAGTTCAGTGCCGACGAGGCCTACGCCTTCGGCCTGATCGACCGGATCACGCTGCCCGAGCACTTGATGGAGCAGGCCGCGCATATCGCCGAGGACGCGCGCGGCGGCAAACCCGAGATCCTCCAGCGGATCAAGGAGATGTGCGAGGGGCGCTAGGTGCTAGCGCCTTTTCCAGCCGCGTCGTGCGCCGGGGGTCTTGGAATGGAAATCGGGCGGGCGTTTCGCGACCCAGGCGAGGAAGACCGCCAACCGCGGATGGGCGCGCAGCGCCTCGACCGTGTTGTAATTGCGGGCCAGTTCGGCCTCGGAGAGGGTCGCGTGGATCTCGTTGTGGCAGATCTGGTGCAACAGCACGGTCGGCCCGCCCTTGCCGCCCCTGAGCTTGGGCGTCAGGTGATGCAGGCTTTGCTTCGCGCCGGGCGGGATCGGGCGCTCGCAGAGCGGGCAGATGGTCGTGTCCTCCATGGTGGGGGAGTGTGGTGCCGGGTTGGCCGGGGACAAGGGCATGGCTGAGGCGGTCGATGCGCTGGTGATCGGGGCGGGCCCTGCCGGGCTGATGGCCGCCGAGGAGCTTGCGCGCGCGGGCCGGTCCATGGTGATCGTGGAGGGCAAACCCTCGGCGGGGCGGAAGTTCCTCATGGCGGGGAAGTCGGGGCTGAACCTGACGAAAGACGAGCCTTTCGAGGGGTTTGCCGCTGCCTATGGCGCAGCCGCGCCCTGGCTTTCGCCGATGTTGCGGGACATGGGGCCGGCCGAGGTGATGGCCTGGGCGGAGGCGCTTGGGCAGCCGGTTTTCACCGGCTCATCGGGGCGGGTGTTCCCGGTGTCGATGAAGGCTTCGCCGCTGTTGCGGGCGTGGCTGCGGCGGGTTCCCGCGGAGCTGCGGCTGGGCTGGCGCTGGACCGGCTGGGACGGCGAGGGCTGGGTGTTCGAGACGCGGCAGGGGCCGCGTGTGCTGGCCCCAAAGGTGGTGGTTCTGGCGCTTGGCGGGGCGAGCTGGGCGCGGTTGGGCTCGGACGGGGAATGGGCCGGGAGGCTCTCTGAACGGGGCGTGGAACTGGCGCCGTTCAAGCCTGCGAACATGGGATTCGCGGTGGATTGGTCGGCGCATATGGCGGCGCATTTCGGCAGCCCGGTGAAGGGCGTGGCTTTGAAAAAAGCCAATGATACCTGGGTGATGGGAGAGTTCGTGGTCTCGGCCCGCGGGGTGGAGGGGGGCGGGATCTATGCCGTCTCGGCGGATGTGCGCGAGGGCGCGGCGCTGGTGGTGGACCTGTTGCCCGACCTGTCGCTCGAGGAGGTCGCGGCGCGGCTGGCCGCAAGGCCGCGGAAGCGGACGGTGAGCCAGCATTTCGAGAAGGTCTTGAGGCTGGACCCGGTGAAGCGGGCGCTCTTGCAGGAGTTCGGGCGACCCTTGCCGGACGGTGTGGATTTGGCACGCCTCATCAAGGGCTTGGAGATCAGGCACCAGGGGCCGCGGCCGATGGACGAGGCGATTTCGACGGCGGGCGGGGTCACCCGCGCTGCGGTCGACGAAGGCTTGATGCTGCGGGCGCTGCCGGGGGTTTTCGTGGCGGGCGAGATGCTGGATTGGGAGGCGCCGACGGGCGGTTATCTCATCACCGGGTGCCTTGCGACGGGGCGCTGGGCCGGGCGGCATGCGGCGGGGTGGGGCGCCTGAGGGTCGCGTACACAGGCCGTACACACCCCGTACACACCGCGTGCATATCGGCGAGGTCGCTCCAAAAGAGGGGGGCTTTGCCCCCGTCGCGTTCCGCGACTCCCCCAGGATATTTGTGAAACGGAGAAGGGGGGAGGGCGCGCGTTAACCTTAACGGGGGGTTACGCGCCCAGGGCTTTGTGGAAGGCGGGGCGGTCGCGCATCATGGCGATGTGGTCGCGCAGGCGCGGTTCCGAGATCGGGAATTTCGCGGCGATGGCCCAGCCGCCGCAATGGGCGAGCAGGATGTCGGCGATGGTCATGGTCTCGCCCATCAGGAAGGGGCCGTCCTCGGCCATGCGGGCGACGAGGGCTTTTTCGCTTTTCGCGAATTCCCACTTGAGGCTGTCCTTGATCGAGGCGACGCGCAATTCCTCGGGCAGGACGAAGCTGTGGCGCGCGGCGGTCCAGAGGACGGCGTCGATCTCGTCGAGGATCATCTGGGTGAGGCTGTCCTGGCGCGCGCGCTCGATCGTGCCGGCGGGGAAGGTGAGCGCGCCGTGGCGGTCGGCGAGGAAGGTCATGATCGCGACCGAATCGGTGATCGGCACGCCATCGGCGACCAGAACCGGAACCTTGCCCGCGGGGCTGATGCGCGTGACCTCGTCCGACTGCGGGGGCGCGTCGACATGGTCGTAGTCGAGGCCGAGTTCCTCAAGTGTCCAGAGCACGCGCAGCGCGCGCGACTTGATGTTGCCGATCACCGTGTAGCCCATCAGCGCCCCCGTCTGCCCGGCATCATCGCGAGCCGGATCAATGTGCGTTCCATCAGCGCCATTTGCGGCGCGCTTTGCGCCGAACGCAAGGTCAGGTCGGTGTCGACCAGCAGGCTGAGGGCGGTTTCCAGCTGCGGCGTGCCCCAGCGCTGCGCCTGTCGCAGCATCCGGTCGCGGCGCGGGCCGAAGACGGGGGGGCGCTGGGCCTGAAGGCCAGCAGCGGGGCCGTTGGGGTGACAGGCGGCGGCGTGGAGCGCGCGGAAGTGGCGGAGCGCGGCGATGCAGAGCGAGACCGGCGTCACCCCCTGCCCGGAGAGCCGGGCAAGGATCGGGCCGATCGCGCCCTGTTCCGATTCGGCGGTGGCGTGCAGGATATCGTCGAGCTCGGCCTCGATGGTCAGGGGGGCGACCGCGGCGATATCGGCGGGCGAGACCGGTGCGGGATCGCCGCGCTTGTAGAGGCCCAGTTTCTCGACCGTCTGGCGGAAATCGCCGGGCGGCAGGCTGCGCGCCAGCGCCTCGAGATCGCCCATCGCCTCGCGCGGGAGGTCGCGCAGGCCCGCTTCGGTCAGAAGCGTCTCGATCTCGGCGCGGCCGGGCGGGTCGTCGTAGATCGCGGCGGCCCGCGCGGTCCTGTGGCCCTCGAAGAGTTTGCGCAGCGCGGATTTCGCGGTCAGCCGCCCGGCGGTGACGATGATCTGCGCATCGCCCGGTTGCCAGTCGGCCAGCGCCGCCTCGAAGACGGGCGCGAGGCCGTCGGCGGCCCCTTCGACGAAGGCGGCGCGGGGGCCGGGGAAAAAGCCCGTGGCCTTCATCGCGTCGATCAGCCGGGCGGGGTCCGAGCGCAGCTCGGCGGCGTCCATGCGGGTGAGGCGCATTTCCTCTTCGGCGCCGGGGCCGAGCAGGTTTTTCACAAGCTCCTGCCGCCGCAGCGCCACGCGCATCGCGTCATCGCCGAAGATCAGGCAGCCGGCGGCCGAGCTGTCGGGTTTGCGCGTGTAGGCTGCGACGTCGCGCGGGGAAAGCTTCATGCCCAGTCGGGCGCGCCCGCGAACAGGCGCGAGACCAGCTGATCGGCCAGCGCCACCATCAGCCGGTCCTCGGCATCGCGCCGCGCCGCGGCGGTGGAAACGGGCGAGCCGGTGGTGGAATAGGCGGTGAAGGTCGACAGCTCGCCCGATTGCACCGTCCGGTCGCTGCCCGCCTCGGTCACGGCGAAGGTGAGGGTGCCGATCACGTTGATGCGGGTGATGTCGTCGGCGCCGGTGATGGCGAGGTTGCGCTCGGAGGTCTCGATGTCCCAGGTCAGCACGTGGGTGGGGGCGGTGGCCCGGCCCAGCCGATCCTCGAGCCGGGCGACGAGGACGAAGCCCAGCCGCGTGTCGGGCGGTTCGATCCGGAGCCGGTCGCGCAGCGCGCCCCCCGCGCCGCCCGGCCCGTAGACGGGCGTGAAACCGCAGGCCGCGAGCGGGGCCGCGGCCAGAAGCGTCAGGAAGGTGCGGCGGTCAGATGACGACATTCACGATACGCCCCGGCACGACGATCAGTTTCTTCGGCTGGCCACCGGCCAGCGCCTTGACCACAGCGTCGTCGGCCAGCGCGTGTTTTTCAACCTCTTCCTTCGAGGCGTCCTTGGCGACCGTGATTTCCGAGCGCCGCTTGCCGTTGATCTGGATCGGCAGGGTGACGGTGTCGGAGGTCAGCATCGACTCATCGGCGACGGGCCAGGGGGCGTTGGCGATCAGGCCCTCGCCGCCCAGCATCGCCCAGACCTCTTCGGCGAGGTGGGGGGTCATGGGCGACATGAGCTGGGCCAGTGTTTTCGCGGCCTGGCGCCTGGTGTCGGCGCCTGCCGTCGATCTGCCCAAGCTGTTGGTGAAGGCGTAGAGCTTGGCGATGGCGGCGTTGAAGCCGAAGCTTTCGACGCCGTTCGTGACGTCGAAGACCGTCTTGTGCATCTCGCGCAGGAGCGACTCGTCGGCGTCGTTCGGCGCGCTGTCATCGGCCGCGATATCCGAGGCGATGCGATGAACGCGGGCGAGGTGTTTGGCCGCCGCCTCGGCGCCCGCGGCGGTCCATTCCACGTCACGCTCGGGGGGCGAATCGCTGAGCACGAACCAGCGCGCGGTGTCGGCGCCGTAGGTGGCGATGATGTTGACCGGGTCGACGACGTTGTTCTTGGACTTGGACATCTTGGCGGAGGGGATGATCTCGACCTCGGTGCCGTCCTTCAGGAAGCCGCGGCCGTCGCGCAGCTCCACGTCCTCGGGGTAGTGATAGACCGGGCGGCCGTTGGCGTCCTTGGTCTGGAAGATCGCGTGGGTCACCATGCCTTGCGTGAAGAGCGCGTTGAAGGGCTCCTTCGACTTCTCGGGCAGGTGGCCGCAGATGTGCATCGCGCGGGCGAAGAAGCGGGAATAGAGCAGGTGCAGGATCGCGTGCTCGATGCCGCCGATATACTGGTCGACGTTCATCCAGTACTCGGCCTCGGCCATGTCGGTGGGCGTGGTCGCGCGGGGCGCGGTGAAGCGGGCGAAGTACCACGACGAATCGACGAAGGTGTCCATCGTGTCGGTTTCGCGGCGGGCGGGCTTGCCGCAGGCGGGGCAGGGGGTGTCGCGCCAGGTGGGGTGGCGGTCGAGCGGGTTGCCGGGGATCGACATGTCGATGTCGCGGGGCAGTTCGACGGGGAGGTTTTCCTTTTTCTCGGGCACCACGCCGCAGTCGTCGCAATGGACGACGGGGATGGGGCAGCCCCAGTAGCGCTGGCGGCTCAGGCCCCAGTCGCGGAGGCGGAACTTGGTCACGCCCTGGCCCA
>CBFIFZ010000072.1:0-13228 GCA_965661995.1 Roseicyclus sp. | reverse complement strand
GAAAATCGCGGGGTGCCCGTGGTGCGGGATGTGCGCTGTCCCTGGCGGTCGGGCCCGTGGCGGGCGGCGGAATTGCATATTTTCGGAAAGATGAAGGGCAGACGCGGGAGGCATCGCGATGATCCCGGTCGAGGAGGCGCTTGCGGCCTGTCTTGCGCTGGCCCGCCCCGTGGGGGTCGAGACGGTACCGCTCGCGCGGGCCGGGGACCGGGTGCTCGCCGAAAGCGTGATCGCGCGGCGCGACCAGCCGCCCTTCCCGGCCTCGGCGATGGATGGCTATGCGCTGCGCTCAGGCGACCGGGTGCCGGGCGCGGTGCTGCGCGTGGTGGGTGAGGCGCCCGCGGGCCGGGGCTGGGATGGGGTCATCGGGCCGGGCGAGGCCTTGCGCATCTTCACCGGCGCACCGGTGCCGGAGGGGGCCGACTGCGTGGTGATCCAGGAGGACGTGACGCGCGACGGCGACGCGATCACGCTGGGCGACCGGCTGGACGGGGGCACCAACATCCGCCCCGCGGGCGCGGATTTCCGGCAAGGCGCGCGGATCGAGGCGCCACGGCGGCTGTCGCCTGCCGACGTGGCGCTTTGCGCCTCGATGAACGTGCCCGAGGTGGCGGTCTCGCGTCGCCCCGAGGTCGCGCTGATCGCCACGGGGGACGAGTTGGTCAGCCCCGGAGAGGAGCCGCGCGCCGACCAGATCGTCGCCTCGAACAGCTACGGGCTGAAGGCGATGGTCGAGGCCGAGGGGGCCTGCGCCCGCCTTCTGCCGATCGCGCGGGACAATCGCGAGAGCCTGGAGCAGGTGTTGCGCCTGGCCGCGGGCGCCGACCTGATCGTCACGATCGGCGGCGCCTCGGTGGGCGATCATGACCTGGTGGGCGAGGTCGCGGCCGCGATGGGGCTCGAGCGCGCCTTCTACAAGGTCGCCATGCGACCCGGCAAACCGCTGATGGCGGGGCGGTTGGGCGCGGCGGCGCTGCTGGGGCTGCCAGGCAACCCGGTCTCCTCGATGGTCTGCGGGCACATCTTCCTGATCCCGATGCTGCGCGCGATGATGGGCCTGCCCGCGGGCGAGCGGCGGCGCTTTCCGGCACGGCTGGGCTGCGACCTGCCCGCGAACGGACCGCGCGAGCATTACATGCGCTCGGACCTGATGCCGGGCAACGATTTCCCCGAGATCACGCCCTATGGCTCGCAGGACAGTTCTTTGCTGACCGTCCTGTCGGATGCGAACGCGCTCCTGGTGCGCGCGCCGCATGATCCGGCGCGTCGGGCGGGCGACATCGTGGATTACATGCCGCTCACCCCGCTTTTCGCCTGATTCGTTGACACGGACCGGGAACAGGGGTAGAACATTGCCCGAACGCGACGAACAGCGCCCTTCGGAGGATCGAGTGATGTTGACCCGCAAACAGCGTGACCTTCTGGAATTCATCCACAAGCGCGTGCAGCGCGACGGGGTGCCGCCCTCCTTCGACGAGATGAAGGTGGCGCTGGACCTTCGGTCGAAATCCGGCATCCACCGGCTGATCACGGCGCTGGAGGAACGCGGCTTCATCCGGCGGCTCGCGCATCGCGCCCGCGCGATCGAGATCGTGAAGATGCCCGAGGGCATGGAAAAGGGCGGCTTCGCCCCCCGCGTGATCGAGGGCGACCGCAGCGATCCGCCGCGCGGCGCGATGCCGGTCGAGGCGGCGGCGATGGAACTGCCCGTCATGGGCCGCATCGCGGCCGGCACGCCGATCGAGGCGATCTCGGAGGTGGCGAGCCATGTCGCCGTGCCCCAGCAGATGCTGCGCGGCGGGCGCAGCCATTACGCGCTCGAGGTCAAGGGCGACTCGATGATCGAGGCCGGGATCAACGATGGGGACATCGTGGTGATCGAGGAAGGCGCGAGCGCCGAGAACGGCGAGATCGTCGTAGCCCTTGTCGAGGGGCAGGAGGCAACGCTGAAGCGGCTGCGCCGCAAGGGCGGGATGATCGCGCTTGAGGCCGCGAACCCGGCCTACGAGACGCGCGTTTTCCGCGACGACCAGGTGACCGTGCAGGGCAAGCTGGTGGGGCTGATCCGCAGCTATTGAGCGCAGCTCAAGGCGGTGACCAGAGGCGGCGGCCCTGCTCCATGCGGGCCGTTGTGACGGTTACGCCCTCCGGGTGCAGCGCAAGCGACAGCGCGCCGGTGGTGGCCAGAAGCGGGCCGTCAAAGACGAGGCAGGGCTGTTCCAGCGGCACCCGAACGGGAACCGCGGATCCCAGACTTGCGGCCAGTTCGGTGGCCGAGGCTCGCAGCGCACCCTCCGGCGCGTCTTCGGACAAGATGACAAGGTCGTGCCGGGCGCAGGCCTCTGCCGCCTCCTCCAGCGCGCGGCGGCCGGAGCCGTGCCAGACCGTCAGGCCCGGCAACGCGGCGCGCGCGCCCTGCCCTTCGGCCTGCTAGACAGGGCGCGCAGCGGCGCCGACCTGATCGGCGGCATCGCCGTCATTTTCCAGCCAGATGCGCGCAACGAACCCCTCGCCCCGGTCGCGGCTGAGGCCGCGCGCGCCGTCCGCCCAGAGGCCCACCAGCCGACCGCCCTCGGACACCAGCAGCGTGGGGCGCTCGGCCGCGGTCCAGGTCAGGAGCGTGGCGAGAAGCGGCAGCACCCCGATCCAGCGCGAGCGCCCCTGCCAGAGCAGGACGAAAAGCCCCGACAGCGCCACCACCCCCAATGTCCAGCCCGGTGGCGTCGCCACCTGGTCTACCGCGCCGGGCAGGGCCGATATCCGCGAGGCCACGCCGAGGATCCAGTCGAGCCCCCATTCCATCACCTGCCAGACCGGCGCCGACAGGCCGAGGGGCCAGAGGATCAGCGCGAGCACCGCGCCGGGGATGATGACGCTGCCCATGACCGGAACGGTCAGAAGGTTCGCGGCCAGCCCGTAGACCGCGATCTGGTTGAACTGCGCCGCGGCGAAGGGCGCGGTCGCGGCCCCCGCCACGGCCGACGAGACCACCAGCGCGAGAACCCCGCGCGCCCATTTCGGCCAGCCCTGCAGCCACGTGGCGCCGCGCAGCGCGCCGAACGCGCCGACCAGCGCCGCGGTCGCGGCAAAGGACATCTGGAAGCCCGGTGACATCAGCGTCTCGGGCCGGTGCAGCAGCACGATCACCGCCGCGATGGCGACCGAGCGCAGCGTGATCGCGCGCCGGTCGATCAGCACGGCGGCGAACATCACCGCGACCTGGATGAAGGCGCGTTCGGTCGCCACGTTCCCCCCCGACAGCGCGAGGTAGAAGGCCCCCGCCGCCAGCGCCACCACGGCGGCCCATTTGCGGATCGGGTAGCGCAGCGCAAGTGCCGGGACCAGGGCGAGGATCGCGCGCAGCGCGCCATAGACGAAGCCGGTGAGCAGGCCCATGTGCAGGCCCGAGATGGCGAGCAGATGCGCGATATTGGCGTCCCGCATCGCCTCGACCGGGCCGGCCTCGAGCCCCGACCGGTCACCGGTCAGCACCGCGGCTGCAAAGGCGCCGGCCTGCCCCTCGATCCGGGCCTGTATCGCCTGCGACATGGCCATGCGCAGGTGAAACAGCCGCGCCTCGCCGGGCGCGCGGTCCTCGAGCAGCACCAGCGGCGTGCGGGAATAGCCGACGCCGCCCAGCGACAGGAAATGCGCATGGCGCTGGAAGTCGAACCCGCCGGGCTCGGCGGGCCCCGCGGGGGCCGACAGATGCCCGGTGAGCATCACGATGGCCCCCGGCGAAGGCTCCGCCCCCGGCCAGTCGCCATGCAGCGAGACGCGGACGCGCCGTGGTGTGCGCGCGGGGGCCAGATCGTCGAGCCGCACCTCGTCCAGCGTCAGCCGCGGCACGTCAGAGGCCGAGCGGTCGATCGCCACCACCCGCCCCTCGATCGGGCCGTAGTAGCGGAAATCCA
This sequence comes from Roseicyclus sp., assembly GCA_965661995.1. GTDB lineage: Bacteria > Pseudomonadota > Alphaproteobacteria > Rhodobacterales > Rhodobacteraceae > Roseicyclus. The sequence continues at coordinate 9,314 of CBFIFZ010000072.1, read as the reverse complement.
GCACCGGCCCCGCGGCCTGATGCGCCCGCAAGCCCGCAGCGCAAACCCCCAGCGCCACCAGCGCCACACCCAGCCCGACCGGCCCCATGACCTCGCGCCAGCGCAGCGCAACGCCGATGCCGAGGACCATGACCGCGGCGGCCAGCCCGTAGCCCGCCGCCCCCGGCTCCACCGGCAGCGCGAAATAGAGCGCCACGCCAAGCCCCAGCATCACAGCCGACCACGGCATCAGCGCGCCGCGCTGCTCCTGCTGCACGGCGTTCAGCCAACCCGCCCATGCGCCGGGCGCGAACCGGGTCGGATGGCCCGCGGCGCTGGAATAGCTCTCGTCCGTCACGTCCTTGTCAGCGCCCTCCGGGATGGGGTAACGAGCGCCCAAGTCTAGCCCAGACATGGTTTCCATCAGGTTAACGCGCCGCCGGACCGACACCCGGCGCGGAAGGGATCAAATGGCCGATAGCTCGCAGATCGTCACACGTATCGCCCCCTCGCCCACCGGCACGATGCATATCGGCACCGCGCGCACGGCGCTGTTCAACTGGCTTTTCGCCCGCGGGCGCGGAGGCAGGTTCCTCCTGCGGATCGAGGACACCGACCGCGCGCGCTCCACCCCCGAGGCGACGCAGGCGATCCTCGACGGGATGCGCTGGCTCGGGCTCGACTGGGACGGCGAGGCGGTCAGCCAGTTCGAGCGCGTGCCGCGCCACGCCGAGGTCGCCCACCGGATGCTGGCCGAGGGCACGGCCTACAAGTGCTTCGCCAGCCAGGATGAGATCGAAGCCTTCCGCGAGGCCGCGCGCGCCGAAGGCCGCTCGACCCTCTACCTCAGCCCCTGGCGCGATACGCCCGAGGGCGATCACCCCGACGCCCCCTTCGTCGTTCGCCTCAAGGCCCCCCGCGCGGGCGAAACGGTGATCGAGGACGCTGTGCAGGGCACCGTCACCTTCCGCAATGACCAACTCGACGACATGGTCCTGCTGCGCTCGGACGGCACGCCCACCTACATGCTGGCCGTGGTGGTGGACGACCATGACATGGGCGTCACCCACGCGATCCGCGGCGACGACCACCTCAACAACGCAGCACGGCAGGCGCAGATCTACCGCGCGATGGGCTGGGCGGAACCGGTCTGGGCGCATATCCCCCTGATCCACGGGCCGGACGGCAAGAAACTCTCCAAACGCCACGGCGCGACCGGCGTGATGGAATACGCCGAGATGGGCATCCCCCCCGCCGCGATGCGCAACTACCTCGCGCGGCTCGGCTGGAGCCACGGCGACGACGAGCTCTTCACCGACGCGCAGGCGCTGGAGTGGTTCGACCTGAAGGGCATCGGCCGCTCGCCCGCGCGGCTCGACATGAAGAAACTGGAAAGCGTCGCAGGCTGGCACATCGCCCGGATGGAAGACGCCGATCTCATGGGCGAGATCGACAGCTTCCTCGCCCTGACGGGCCAGCCCGCCCTTTCGCAGGCGCAGCATGACCTGATGACGGCTGCGATGTATTGCCTCAAGGATCGCGCGAAATCCCTGCCCGATCTGCTGGAAAAAGGCCAATTTGCACTGGCCTCCCGGCCCATAGAGCCCGACGAGAAGGCCGCCGCCCAGCTGGACGCGGTATCCCGTGGTATACTGAATGAATTGACTGCGCACCTGCAGAATGCTAGCTGGACGCGCGACACGCTGGAGGCGACGCTGACCCAGGCCGCAGAAGCCCACGGGTTGAAATTCGGCAAGCTGGCCGGCCCCCTTCGGGCCGCGCTCGCAGGCCGCAGCGCGACCCCGAGTGTCTTCGACATGATGCTCGTCATCGGCCGGGACGAAACCATCGCCCGCCTGACGGACGCCGCTTCCCGCGACGAGTGATCAAGGGGGGTGGCCCGAGAAACGCGGGGCCCCTCGACCGTGCCGGCCCCGACCGATCCCGCAGGCGGCGCCAAGCCCGGTGCCCCGCGCGGCCACGTTGAAGAAGGGACGACCATGGCTGAGACGACCAGAACCGCCACCTTGACGATTGACGGGCAGACGTATGATCTGCCGATGCACTCGCCCTCCGTGGGCCCTGACGTGATCGACATCACCAAGCTCTACGGGCAGGCCGGCGTCTTCACCCACGACCCCGGCTTCACCTCGACCTCGGCCTGCGAAAGCTCGATCACCTATATCGACGGCATCAAGGGTGAGCTTCTGCACCGCGGCTACCCGATCGACCAGCTGGCCGAGAAATCCCATTACCTCGAGGTCTGCTACCTGCTGCTCTACGGGGAACTGCCCTCCGCCGCCGAGCTCGAGACATTCGAGACGACGATCACCCATCACACGATGATCCACGAGCAGATGGGCAACTTCTTCCGCGGCTTCCGCCGCGATGCTCATCCGATGGCGGTCATGGTGGGCACGGTCGGCGCGATGTCGGCCTTCTACCATGACAGCACCGACATCACCGACGAGCGCCAGCGCGAGATCGCCTCGCACCGCCTGATCGCCAAGATGCCGACGATCGCCGCCTGGGCCTATAAATACACGATAGGCCAGCCCTTCGTGTATCCGCGCAACGACCTGAGCTATGCCGCGAACTTCCTGCGCATGTGCTTCGCCGTTCCGGCCGAGGAATACGTGGTCGACCCGGTGCTCGAACGCGCGATGGACCGTATCTTCACGCTGCACGCCGATCACGAGCAGAACGCCTCCACCTCGACGGTGCGGCTGGCCTCGTCCTCGGGCGCGAACCCGTTTGCCTGCATCGCCGCCGGCATCGCCTGCCTCTGGGGCCCCGCCCATGGCGGCGCGAACCAGGCCTGCCTCGAGATGCTGAAGGAGATCGGCACCGTCGACCGCATCCCCGAATACATCGCGCGCGCCAAGGACAAGAACGATCCGTTCCGCCTGATGGGCTTCGGCCACCGGGTCTACAAGAACTTCGATCCCCGCGCGACGGTGATGAAGCAATCCGCCGACGAGGTGCTGGACCTCCTGGGCGTCGAGAACAACCCGCTTCTCCAGGTCGCCAAGGAGCTCGAGAAGATCGCTGTCAACGATCCGTATTTCGTCGAGAAAAAGCTCTTCCCGAACGTCGATTTCTACTCGGGCATCATCCTCGAGGCGATGGGCTTCCCCACCTCGATGTTCACGCCCATCTTCGCCGTCTCGCGCACGGTCGGCTGGATTTCCCAGTGGAAGGAACAGCTTGCCGACCCCGCGATGAAGATCGGCCGCCCGCGCCAGCTCTACATGGGCGAAACGCTGCGCGACTACGTCGAGATCGAGGACCGCTGACACCCGGCTTCGCGCAAGACATCGAAAGGCCGCCCCTCAGCCGGGCGGCCTTTTTTCATCCTGGGCCTTCATCTTTCCCCAAAATATGCCCGCCGGAGGCATTGAAGTCTTCTCCCCGACGGTGAACCCTCGCACCGCGAACAGGCAGGAGCGCGCCCATGACCCGCAAGATCATCATCGACACCGACCCCGGACAGGACGACGCCGTCGCGATCCTGCTGGCGCTGGCCTCCCCCGAAGAGATCGAGGTCATGGGCATCACCGCTGTCGCGGGCAACGTGCCGCTGGCGCTCACGCAAAGAAACGCGCGCATCGTCTGCGAACTGGCGGGGCGGCGCGACGTCAAGGTCTTCGCGGGCTGCGAAAGACCGCTCGCGCATACCCTCGTCACCGCCGAGCATGTCCACGGCAAGACCGGCCTCGACGGCATTGCGCTGCCCGAACCCACGATGCCCCTGCAAGACACCCACGCCGTCGAGTTCATCATCGAGACCCTGCGACGGGAGCCGCCGGGCACCGTCACCCTCTGCCCGCTCGGCCCGCTGACGAACATCGCCACCGCCTTCCGGACCGCGCCCGACATCATCGGCCGCGTGCAGGAAATCGTCCTGATGGGCGGCGCCTATTTCGAGGTGGGCAACATCACGCCCGCCGCCGAGTTCAACATCTACGTCGATCCCGAGGCCGCCGAGATCGTCTTCAAATCGGGCGTTCCCCTCACGGTGATGCCGCTCGACGTGACCCACAAGGTCCTGACAACCCGCCCCCGGATCGAGGCGATCCGCGATCTGGACACCGAAGTCGGTCACGCCGTTGCCGCCTGGACCGATTTCTTCGAACGCTTCGACATGGAAAAATACGGCCATGACGGCGCGCCGCTCCATGACCCCTGCGTCACCGCCTACCTGGTGCGCCCCGGCCTCTTCTCCGGGCGGCAGATCAATGTCGAGATCGAGACGATGTCGCCCCTGACCCGCGGCATGACCGTGGCCGACTGGTGGGGCGTCACCGACCGCCCGCCAAACGCGATGTTCATGGGCGACGTGGACGCACAGGGGTTCTACGACCTGCTGACCGGACGTCTCGCCCGGCTCTGAGCGGGGCGAAGGCCCTTGCAAGGGCCTTCAAAATCCCTTGCAAGGGATTTGCACCGCCCCGTACGATCCCTATCTCGTGAGGCAAAGGACACTGCCCATGACCCCCCGTTTCCCCTTCGACAACTCCTACGCCCGGCTGCCCGAGCGGTTCTTCACTCGTCAGGCCCCCGCCCCGGTCGAAGCGCCCGGCCTCATCGCGCTCAACCGACCGCTGGCCGACCGCCTTGGCCTCACCCTACCCCAGGACGCGACCGAAACCGCCCGCCTCTTCGCCGGAAACGCCCTGCCCCAAGGCGCCGAGCCGCTGGCACAGGTCTATGCCGGCCACCAGTTCGGCGGCTGGTCGCCGCAACTGGGCGACGGGCGCGCGATCCTCCTGGGCGAGGTGGTGGCGCCCGACGGCGCACGGTTCGACATCCAGCTCAAGGGCGCGGGCCGCACGCCCTATTCGCGCATGGGCGACGGCCGCGCCTGGCTCGGCCCCGTCCTGCGCGAATACATCGTCTCGGAGGCCATGGCCGCCATGGGCGTGCCCACCACCCGCGCGCTCGCCGCCGTCACCACGGGTGAGCCCGTCCTGCGCGAGGCGGTCATGCCCGGCGCGATCCTCGCGCGCGTGGCGGCCTCCCATATCCGCGTGGGCACCTTCCAGTATTTCGCCGCCCGCCGTGACGTGGACGCGCTGCAGGCGCTCACCGACCATGTCATCGCCCGCCACTACCCCGGCGCGACAGGCCCCGAGGGCCTGCTCGATGCCGTCATCGGCGCACAGGCGCGGCTTGTCGCGCAATGGATGGGGCTGGGCTTCATCCACGGCGTGATGAACACCGACAACATGACCCTCTCGGGCGAGACCATCGACTACGGCCCCTGCGCCTTCATGGACGCCTACCACCCCGACACGGTCTTCTCTTCGATCGACCAGTTCGGGCGTTACGCCTATGCCAACCAGCCGCAGGTCGCGGTCTGGAACCTCGCGCAGCTCGCCACCGCGCTCCTGCCGCTCCTGCCCGACCGCGACGCGGGGATAGAACGCTTCACCGAGTTGGTGAACGGCTTCTCCGACCGGTTCGACGCCGAGTGGCACGCCGTCCTGCGCACCAAGCTGGGCCTCGTCACGGAAACCGATGAGGACGCCGACCTCGCCTTCGACCTGCTCGAGCGCATGGCGAAGAACAGCGCCGATTTCACCCGCACCTTCCGCGCCCTCTCGGGCGAGACCCCGGAAACCGCCCGCGACGAATTCATCGACCCCACGGCGCTCGACCCCTGGCTCGACAGCTGGCAGGCGCGCCTCGCCACCGAACGACCGGACGACGCGGCCCGCATCGCCGCAATGCAGGCCACGAACCCCGCCCGCATCCCGCGCAACCACCGCGTGGAAGAGGCGATCACCGCAGGCGTCGCGGGCGACTACACGCCTTTCGAGACCTTGATGCAGGCCCTGGCCCACCCGTTCACCGACGACCCGGCCTTCACCGCATTCGAAGACCCCCCGACCGACGACCAGCGCGTCCTGCGCACCTTCTGCGGCACCTGACCCCTTCATCTTTCCAGAAATATGCACGGCCCGACCGCGCCACCCGCGCACCATCCGAGGCCCTGGCGCAGCACCGGCCAAGGGCTCGCGCGGCGCCAGCGGCGCGCCCCCGGCGACGGCTTTCAAGGCGCCCCGGAGGGGCGACGAAAGGCGGCGCAACCCCGTCTCACCCCCGCGCGGGCCGGTTGATCAGGATCAGCCCCGCCGCCACCAGCACCAACGCCGCGATGATCTCCCATCCCACCTGCTCGCCCAGCAGGCTCCAGCCCAGGAGCACGCCGAAGACCGGCGACAGGAAACTGAAGGCCGCGACCGAAGCCGCCGGGTAGATCGACAGAAGCCAGAGCCAGAACAGGAACCCCGCCGAGACGATCACCACGATCTGGAAGCCGAGCGCGCCCCAATGGATCAGCTCCGGCCCCCTGAGGAGCGGCCCGAAGAGCGGGGCCGCCAGCAACAGGAGCGGCGCGGACACGGCAAGCTGCCACAACAGCTGCACCTCCGGCCGCACCGCGCGCAGCCGCGACGCCTTGGCCAGCAGCGCGATACCCGCCCAGGTGAGGGCAGCCACCAGCGCGCAGAGATCCCCCACGAGAGAGGCCTCGCCCCCCGCCCCGTCGCGCCGCGTGATCGCCAGCACAACGCCCGCGAAAGCCAGCGCAAGCCCCGCGCCCTTGACCCGCGTGATCCGCTCACCGGGGATCAGCACATGGCCCAGCAGCGCCAGCCAGACCGGCATGGAATAGAAGATGATCGAGGTGCGCGTGACCGTCGTCAGGTCCAACGCCACGAAAAGGCAGACGAACTCCACCGCGAAACAGGCCCCCATCGCAAGGCCCGCGCGCCATGTCCCCGGCGCGACCTCCACCGCGATGCCGCGCGCCTTCATCCACAGGAAGATGCAGACAGCCCCGCCGATCGAGCGGAGAGCGGCGAAGAACACCGGCTGCAACCCCTCGTTGCCGACCGCGATCACCACCTGGTTGAAGGCGAGAAGTGCTGCGAATACGGTCAGCCCCGCCGCCCCGAACGCGTCGATCCGGTCTTTCTGCGCCATCGCCTGCCCCTCCCCTTCCCTGCCCGCCCCCGGTCTCCCGCCGGGAGCCGGGCAAGTCAAGGCGAAGCCTTTTCTCGCGGCCCCAAATCCCCTACACCTGCCGCCCACGAGACCGACGCGGGGGCCGGCCCATGACCGACACGATCGAGGCACGCTGCGAGGCCAAGGGCCTGCGCATGACCGAGCAGCGCCGCGTCATCGCGCAGGTGCTCGAAGCCGCCGACGATCACCCCGATGTCGAAGAGCTTTACGCCCGCGCCTCGGCCCGCGATCCGCGCATCTCGATCGCCACGATCTACCGCACGGTGAAGCTTTTCGAGGAATCGGGCATCATCGACCGGCTCGAGTTCGGCGACGGCCGTGCCCGCTACGAGGATGCCGAACGCGACCACCACGACCACCTGATCGACATGAACTCGGGCGAGGTGATCGAGTTCTGCGACCCCGAGATCGAGGCCCTGCAGGAAAAGATCGCCGAGAAGCTCGGCTACCGGCTGAAGGGTCACAAGCTCGAGCTCTACGGCGTGCCGCTGCGCAAGAAGGGCTGAGGGTCAGTCCGCCGCGCCCCCTGCGAAGGCATTGCCGTTCTTCCAGTCGCAGGGTGCCTCCTGCATCTCGAGATGCAGCCGGTCGCCGGTATAGGCATTCGCTGCCGCCACGGCGTCATCCAGCTCGATCCCCAGCCCCGGCGCGCTCGGCGCCTCGACGAACCCCTCCCCGACCTCGGGCCGCCCGGTGACGAGCGCCTTGTGGAAGGGCGTCTCGATCGCCTCGACCATCAGCAGGTTCGGACAGGTCACGCCGAGATGCACGTTCGCCGCCCATTCCACAGGCCCCGCGTAGAGATGCGGCGCGATCTGCGCGCCGTGGGTCTCGGCGATGAGCGCGATCTTTCGCCCTTCCCAGATGCCGCCCGCGCGCCCCAGCGCCGGTTGCACGATCCGCGCGCCCGCGCGCAGCACGGCGGCGAACTCCATCTTGCCGCACAGCCGCTCGCCCACCGCGACCGGGATCGAGGTGCCGCGCGCCACCTCGGCCAGCCCGGTGATGTCGTCGGGCGGGATCGGCTCCTCGAACCAGAGGGGATCGTGGGGCTCCAATGCCTTCGCCAGCCGGATCGCATGACCCGGCGTGAACTGCCCATGCGTGCCGAAGAGAAGATCGGCCCGGTCGCCCACTGCCTCGCGGATCTTCTCGCAAAACAGCGCCGAGCGGCTGATGTCCGAGGCCGCGGGCGCATGCCCGCCGCGGATCGTGTAGGGGCCCGCGGGGTCGAATTTCACCGCCGTCCAGCCTTCGGTGAGCCGGGCGGCGGCCGCCTCGGCCTGCGCGTCGGCGTCGATCCAGAAGCGCCGGACCTCGGCCTCGGGCGCGCCGTCCTTCGGATAGAGATAGGTATAGGCGCGCAGCCGGTCGTTCATCCGCCCGCCCAGAAGCGCCCAGACCGGCCGGTCACGCATCTTGCCGAGGATATCCCAGCAAGCCATCTCGAGCCCCGCGAAGGCACCGAAGACCGTGGGATCGGGCCGTTGCGTGAAGCCCGAGGACCAGGCGCGGCGCGACATCAGCTCGATGTTCTCGGGGCTTTCGCCCTCCATGTGGCGGGCGAAGACATCGGCGATGACGGCTTGCATCGCGGTGTGGCCGACGCCCGCGGCATAGACCTCGCCCAGTCCGGTGATGCCGCTGTCGGTGGTGATCCGCAGGATCAACCAGTAGCGCCCGCCCCATCCCGGCGGCGGGGGCGCGATGGCGAAGGTTTCGAGGGATGTGAGTTTCATTTGCGTGGCTCCGCTTGGCCGATGCTTTGCTGGTGGGGGGCTCCGCCCCCCGGTCGGGCTTCGCCCGCCCTCCCCCCGCCATATTTTCGGGATAGAGATGGGGCGGGCGCGTTAACCTTAATCCTTTGTAAAGCTCAGGACATTGCGCCGCGCCTGTCCGCGGTTGGTGTCGGCGATGGCCTCGTTGATCTGCTCGAAGGGCCAGCGGCGCGAGATCAGCTCGTCAAGCTTCAGCCGCCCCTGCCCGTGCAGGTCGACCATCCAGGGGATGTCGCGCGCCAGCACCACGTCGCCCATCAGCGTGCCGCGGATGCCCTGCCCGAGGGCTGCGAGGATCACCGGCTCATAGGCGGATGTGTCGCCCGTGTGCGGCATGCCCACGGCATAGGCCGTGCCGCCGGGGGCCATCAGGCGCAGCGCCACGTCATAGGCCGGGATTGCGCCCACGGCGACGAAGACATGATCGGCCAGCCGCCCGCCGGTGATGCGCGCCAGCGCCTTCCACGGTTTCGGATCGGTCGCGGGGATCGCGTCGGTCGCGCCGAAAGCGCGGGCGTCATCCAG
>CBFIFZ010000071.1:0-13237 GCA_965661995.1 Roseicyclus sp. | reverse complement strand
CCGCGCATTGGTTGAAGACCCGCGCGTCGCCAAGGTCTCGCTGACCGGATCGGCCGAGACCGGCAAGAAGGTCTACGCCGGGGCGGCGGCGCAGATGAAGCATGTCACGATGGAACTGGGCGGCAAGTCGCCGCTGATCATCTTCGACGACGCCGAGCTCGAGTCCGCCGTCTCCGCCGCGATCAACGCCAATTTCTTCGCCACCGGGCAGGTCTGCTCGAACGGCACGCGGGTCTTCGTGCAAGCCGGGATCAAGGAGGCCTTCCTGGCCCGGCTGGTCGAGCGCGTCTCCAAGGCCGTGATCGGCGACCCCCGCGACGAGGCCACCAACCTCGGCCCGATGGTGAGCGAGGACCAGCTGCAGATCGTCATGGGCTACATCGAAAAAGGCGTCTCCGAGGGTGCGCGCCTCGCCCATGGCGGCAACCGGCTGAACCAGCCGGGCGCTTTCATCCAGCCCACGATCTTCGCCGATGTCACCGACGAGATGACCATCGCGCGCGAAGAGATCTTCGGGCCGGTCATGTCCGTCCTCGACTTCGACACCGAGGAGGAGGTGATCGCGCGTGCCAACGCCACCGACCTCGGCCTGTCGGGGGCGGTGTTCACCCGCGACCTGACCCGCGGGCACCGCGTTGTCAGCCTGATCGAGGCAGGATCGGTCTGGATCAACCAGTACAACCTCACCCCCGTCGAGGTGCCCTTCGGCGGCGTGAAGGGCTGGGGCGTGGGGCGCGAGAACTCACGCGCCGCGCTCGAGGCCTATAGCCAGCTCAAGACCGTCTATGTCGGCATGACCCCGGTGGAGGCGGCCTATTGATGGAAGCGGACTACGTCATCGTCGGCGCCGGGTCTGCCGGCTGCGCCATCGCCTACCGGCTTGCCACGGCAGGGAAATCCGTGATCGTGGTCGAACATGGCGGGTCCGACTGGGGGCCTTTCATCAACATGCCCGCCGCCCTAAGTTACCCCATGGGGATGCGCCGCTACGACTGGGGCTACGTGACCGAGCCCGAGCCGCACATGGGTGGCCGCGTCATGGCCTGCCCGCGCGGCAAGGTGCTGGGCGGCTCTTCCTCGATCAACGGGATGATCTACGTCCGCGGCCATGCGCGCGACTTCGACACATGGTCCGACATGGGGGCCGAGGGCTGGGGCTATGCCGATGTCCTACCCTATTTCAAACGCGCCGAGACATGGCACGGCGATGCGGGCGACCCGGCGTTCCGCGGCCATGACGGGCCGCTACACATCACGCGGGGACCGCGGAAGAACCCGCTTTTCGATGCTTTCATCGAAAGCGGCGCCAATGCGGGCTACGGCGCGACCGACGATTACAACGGCCAGCGGCAGGAGGGCTTCGGCGCCTTCGAGATGACCGTCTGGCAGGGCGAACGCTGGTCGGCGGCCAAGGCCTACCTGCGCCCCGCGCTGAAAACCGGGCGCTGCACCATGGCGCGCGGGCTGGTCGAGCGCATCGAGATCGAAGAGGGCCGCGCGGTGGGCGTGCGGCTGGCGGCCGGTCGCGTGATCCGCGCAAGGGCAGAGGTGGTGCTGGCGGCAGGCGCGATCAATTCGCCTAAAATTCTCATGCTCAGTGGAATTGGGCCGGGCAAGCATCTGGCGGAAAACGGGATTCCCGTGGTCGCCGATCGCGCGGGCGTGGGGCAGAACCTGCAGGATCACCTCGAGCTTTATATCCAGTATGCCTCGACCAAGCCGGTCAGCCTGGCGCCCTACTGGTCGCTCTGGGGCAAGGCGCTGGTGGGGGCTCAGTGGCTTTTGACGCGCACGGGTCTGGGCGCGTCGAACAACTTCGAGGCCTGCGGCTTCATCCGCAGCCGTGCGGGGATCGACTACCCCGACATCCAGTTCCATTTCCTGCCCATCGCCGTGCGCTACGACGGCAAGACGGCGGCGCAGGGCCACGGGTTCCAGGCCCATGTCGGGCCGATGCGGTCGAAAAGCCGGGGGGCGGTGACGCTGCGCTCGGGCGACCCCGCCGATGCACCGCGCATCTTGTTCAACTACATGTCGCAACCCTCTGATTGGGAGGAGTTTCGTCGCGCCATCCGCTTTACGCGGGAGATCTTTGCGACCGACCCGATTGCGGGCTTCGTGGATCATGAAATCCAGCCCGGCGCGGCGCAGACGGACGCGGAGCTGGATGCCGTCATCCGCGAGCATGCCGAAAGCGCCTATCACCCCTGCGGCACCTGCCGGATGGGGCGGGCGGACGACCCCATGGCGGTCGTGGACCCCGAGGCGCGGGTGATCGGGGTCGAGGGGCTGCGGCTGGCCGACAGCTCGGTCTTCCCGCTGATTCCGAACGGAAATCTCAACGCGCCCTCGATCATGGTGGGCGAGAAGGCGGCGGATCACATCCTCGGGCGGGGCATGCTGCCGCGCGAGAACCTCGAGCCCTGGATCGCACCCGAGTGGCAGACGGCCCAACGCGAAAGCGCCGCGCCGGCGCGCGCGGCGGAGTAGGCGCAAAACTGCAGTTTTGCGGTGGGAAAACTGCAGTTTTCCCATCGTTTTCCTCGAGGAAAACGTCAGCCCTCGCCAATCACGAGCACCCGGCCGAAACCGGGTGCCTCTACCGCGCGCGGCACCGCCCAGAGCACCGGAAAGGACGGCGCGGGCGGAAGCACTGCATCGAGGTCGGTCAGGATGACCAACATCGACGGGTCGCGGCGGCCCGCCTTGGCGAACAGATCGCCGTAATCCGTCCCGCCCCCGGTGCGAAACTCCGCGTCGCGCAGCCCCTGCCACCCGGCGGGGTCGAGCCGCTCCTCTCGGAAAACCGCCTCGTCGAAGGCCATCAGATGCGCCTCGGCCCCGGTTCGGCGCGCGATGCCCTCGGCCTCGGCGGTGAAGAGGCGCAGGGTCTGCGCATCGACGGACGAGGAAGTATCAAGCCCCACCACCAGCCTTGGCCGCCGGTCCATCCGCGCGCGCCCCGGCTCGTAGACCGGCACGGGGCCGCCCGTGGCCCCAGCCGCAGCCATCTGCGCGACCCAGCGCCCCGAAGGACGGCGCCAGCTGCGGTGCGGGCGCTCGGTCAGGGCTTTCGCCAGCAGCCCGCGCAGCTGCAGCTCCCACGGCACCTGCGGCGGGGCGAGGTCGGCGAGGATCGCACCGAGGCGGCCGATGCCGCTGCCCGCCTTCCGGCCCGCTTCCAGCGCCCGGAGGATCTGGTTGCGCCAGTCGGCGGCGGATTGCGTCTCGCCCTCGTCATCGGGTTCCCCGAGACCCAGGTCAACCGCGAACCCGCGCGTCACCCCCCACTCTCGCAGCTTCTCGGCCAGCCGCGTGTCGCGGTGCAGCGCCATGGCCAGCCGGTCGGCATCCCAGCGTTCCAGCGCATCGACAGGCGATTTCGCGGGCTGGCCCGCCTCCTCCAGCAACTCGGTCAGCGTCACGGCAGGCCGTGGAATGGCATGTCCGGCAAGGATCAGCGTCTCGTTGATGATCCCGTCCGCGGCGAGGCCGAAGAGCGAGGCGTCGAAACCGTCGCCCAACCGCTCGGCCAGCGCCGCCTGCCGCTCGGAATGGCGCAGCGCGACATGGAGCACGTGATGGGCCACCAGCCCCACCTGCTCGGGCAGGCCGAGCGTGTCGAAACCGGGCCCGTAGCTGATGGTGTCGCCGTCCGTGCGCGTGGCCCCCGCCCCGTCGCGGTGGCGGCACCAGAGCGCGAGCACGGCCAACGCCGGATCGACCTCGCCCAGGTGGGCGAGCGCACGGGCCGCGCGGGCGGAATGCCCAGTCACGGAAGGCCCGCGGCATGCCGTTCGGCGGCATAGGCGGCGTAGTCGGGGCTGGCCGCAAAGACCTCTTCCCAACCCTGCTCGAGAGCCCGGCCGATCAGCAACTCGAAGCCGAAGCTTGCCAGTTCGCCGACGGGTAATCCACCGTAGCCTTGCCCGCCAAGCCCCCGAAGATCCGCAAGAATCTCGATCCCTGTGGATAAGTTTTCGTGCGTGACCGCGCCGATCAGCCCGTAGATCATCGCGGTCAACCCGTGCAGCGTCTTGGGGTAGAGCGCCGCGCGCTCGCGGCGCGGGGTCGCCAGCATCTCGGTCACCTGCACGGTCGCCGCGATCTCGTCGGCGAGCAGCGCAAACTCGGCGGCCGCGGCCTCGCCCACGGTGCCCGCGATCATCACGGAGCGCGTGGCGCGGTCAGGGACCGTCTCCATGATCCGGGACACGCGCGTCCAGCTGCGCGGGGTGCAGGCGATCATGCGGCCCTGCCGCAATGAATCCTCTGTCGTCTCAAGCAAGTCAGGCCGCGTGCGGATGAAGGCGGCAACCGACGGGTGAATGCCCGCGGGAACGGCGTAGTGCTTCAGCCAATCCTCGGGGGCGGCCTGCACGATCATGTGGATCAGCCGGTCCGACAGCGCCGTGCCCATGTCATAGGCAATCGCCCCGTCCTCGACCCGGTTGCCGGCGGCCACGATCATCACGCTGTCGGGCAGTCGGTGGCGGCCCACGCGCCGCTCCTGCAACAGCCCGTAGACGGTCGGTTGCAGCGCGGGGGCAGCGGCGGTCAGCTCATCGAGGAACAGCACCGCGGGCGCGTCGGTATCGGGCAGATCCTCGGGGCGGTACCAGACGGTTTTCGCGCTCTCGTGGTCGAAATAGGGCAAACCGCGCAGGTCCTGCGGCTCGATCGTGGTGAGGCGCAGGTCGAACAGCTCGGCCCCGATGCGCCCCGCAAGCATCTGGACCAGCTCGGTTTTCCCCACGCCGGGGCGCCCGTGCAGCATCCAGCTTGCTGTCAGCCCCCCGGCCTTTTGCGCCGCCCAGCCTGCCTCCAGCACGCGCAGCGCCTCGCCCGCCGAGACCGTGGTCGCGTTCACGCTCATCCTGCCGCCTGCCGTTTCTCCAGCGCCGCGGCCAGCCGCGCATGGGCCGAGACCGCGCGCGCCTCTTGCGTGATGTCGCGGATGTAGAGGTCGTCGCGGTGGTTGACCGCAAGCAGATCGCGCTCGGTAAGCTCCGCGTCGAACAGGCCCTCGCGCAGCACGGCGCGGTCGCCCTCGTCCAGCGACAAGAGCCTTGGACCGGGCTGGTCGGTCTGCACCGACACGAGCGTCAGGGGCGCGATGCGCGCCAGTTCCGATTGCTCGATCACCAACCGCAGCGCGCCCTCGGTCACCCCGTGCCGGGCGGCGATGCGGCGCAGGCAGGCCCGCGCGCGGAAGGCGAGCGTGTCGAGACGGCGGGCGGCCTCATCCTCGTCGACGGCCCGCGCGCGCCCCGCCTTGGACAGGCGCAGCACCTTCATCTCCACGAAGGCGATGACGATCAGCATCGCCAGCGGCGCCTGCGTCACGGGCAGGGCAAGGTCGCGCGACATGAGCGGGATCGCCACGAACGGCAGAAGAGCCGAGAGATAGCGCAGGATCTGGATTTCCACGATCAGCCGCGCCCAGAGGCGCAGCCCGCCGCGGCGCGGCACCAGCTGCACCCGGCCGAGGAACTTCTTCGGCAGGCTGCGCGTCTCCAGAACAGCGCGGTTGGTGATGGTGTCATCGGTCACGATCAACATGCGCCCTACCCTAGCGCGTTCCCGGCGCGCGCCAATGGGATTGAGGGGTCGGACCGATGCCCCGCTTTCCGATCCGGGCGCGATAGGGTAGGTCTGGGCGCAAATCCGGAACCGACAGGGACACCCTTCCAGATGACACCGCTTCCCCCGCTCACGTGCTTCAAGGCCTATGATATCCGCGGCCGCCTCGGCGACGAGTTGAACGAGGAGATCGCCTACCGCATCGGCCGCGCTTTCGCCGGGGTGATGGGCGCGAAACGCGTGGTGCTGGGCCGCGACGTGCGCCCCACCTCCGAGGCGCTGGCGGGCGCGGTCGCGCGCGGGTTGATGGCGGCGGGCGTCGAGGTGCTGGACCTCGGGCTGTCAGGCACGGAAGAGACCTATTTCGCCGTCACGCACCTCGGCGCGGATGGCGGGATCTGCGTCACGGCCAGCCATAATCCGATGGATTACAACGGGATGAAGATGGTGCAGGCGGGCTCGGCGCCCATCGGCGCGGCCGACGGGATGGACGCGATCAAGGCGCTGGCCGAAAGCGGTGCGTTCGCCGCCGAGGTGCCCGGCGGCCGCGTGACCGACGAAAGCGGGACGCGCGGCGCCTACGTCGCCAAGCTGATGGAGTTCGTCGATGTCACCGCCCTGACGCCCCTGAAGGTGCTGGTGAACGCGGGCCACGGCGCGGCCGGCCCCAGCTTCGACGCGCTGGCCGAGGCCATGTCGCAAGCGGGCGCGCCGATCGAGTTCGTCCGCGTCTACCACGACCCCGACGGCAGCTTTCCCGCAGGCATTCCCAACCCGCTTCTCGACGAGAACCAGCACCTGACCGCCGACCCGGTGAAGGAACACGGCGCGGACATGGGCGTCGCCTGGGACGGTGATTTCGACCGTTGCTTCTTCTTCGATCACGAAGGCGGCTTCGTGCCCGGCGAATATGTCGTGGGCCTTCTGGCCGAGGCCTTCCTCGCCAAGGAACCGGGGCAGAAGATCATCCACGACCCCCGCGTCGTCTGGGCCACGCAAGAGGTGGTGGCGCAGATGGGCGGCGAAGCGATCCAGTCGAAATGCGGCCATTCCTTCATCAAGCAGGCGATGCGCGAGACCGGCGCGGTCTATGGCGGCGAGATGTCGGCGCATCACTATTTCCGCGATTTCATGGCCTGCGACAGCGGCATGATCCCGATGCTCTTGATGATCGAGCTGATCTGCCGCCGGGGCGAGAGCCTCAAGGACCTGCTGGCGGAACGGCGCGCCGCCTACCCCTCCTCGGGCGAGGTGAATTTCCGCGTGGGCGACCAGAAGGCGGTGATCGAGGCGATCGAAGTGACGTACGGCCCCAAGGCCGAGGCGCGGGACGAGACCGACGGGCTGTCGCTCTCCTTCGGCGACTGGCGGTTCAACCTGCGCGCCTCGAACACCGAGCCGCTTTTGCGGCTGAACATCGAGGCGCGCGGCAAGCCCGAGCTGGTGGCCGCGAAACTGGCCGAGATGCGGGCGCTGATCGAAGCGTGACAGGGGCCTGAGCGGCGCTCTGGACAGGCCTTTGGCTCTGGCCCATGCTCACGCCCGACAGGGGGTGCGCATGGGACATGATCTGGTGATCCGTGGCGGGCGCGTCGTGACCGGCGGCGCGGTGGTCGAGGCCGATATCGCCATCTCCGAGGGCCGCATCGCGGCTTTGGGCCAGGGCCTCGACGGGGCCGAACTGGTCGAGGCAGCGGGGCTTCTGGTCACCCCCGGCGGCGTCGATCCGCATTGCCATATCGAGCAGATGTCGGGCATGGGCCTGATGAACGCCGACACGTTCGAGACCGCGACGCGCTCCGCCGCGATGGGCGGCACCACGAGCGTGATTTCCTTCGCCGCGCAGGCCAAGGGGCAGCGCCTGAGCGATGCGGTCGAGGATTATGCCGCCCGCGCCCGGCGCGGTGCCGCGGTCGATCACGCCTTTCATATCTCGGTCAGCGACCCCTCGGTCGCGGGGTTCGAGGCGGACCTGCGCGCGCTGATCGCCGAAGGTCACCGCTCGATCAAGGTCTTCACGACCTACAACATCAAGCTGGAAGACGCCGATATCCTCGAGATCCTGCGCCTCGCGGGCGAGGCCGGCGCGCTGACCTGCATCCATGCCGAAAACGATGCGATCATCGCCGAGGCCCGCGCGCGGCTTCTGGCCGAGGGACGCACGCGGCCCATCGACCACGCCGCCTCCCGCCCGCGCGAGGCCGAGATCGAGGCGGTCGCCCGCATGTGCCGCCTGGCCGAGGTGGCTGGCGCGCCGGTGATGATCTTCCACGTCTCGACCGCCGGGGCCGCGGCCGAGATCGCCACCGCCTGCGCCCGCGGCGCGCCCGTCTGGGCCGAGACCTGCCCGCACTACCTGTTCCAGACCGAAGAGGTGCTGGACCGCCCTGGCATGGAGGGTGCGAAATGGATGTGCTCGCCGCCGCAAAGGACCGAGGCTGACCAGGCGGCGCTCTGGGCCGGGCTGGCGGCGGGGCATCTGCAGCTCGTCTCCTCGGACCACGCGCCCTATCGCTTCGACGAGACGGGCAAGTTCTCGAACGGAGCCGACGCGCCCTTCCCCGCCATCGCCAATGGCATGCCGGGGCTGGAGCCGCGCCTGCCGCTGATGTTCGACGCCATGGTGAACGGTGGGCGGCTTGGCCCCGCGGACTTCGCCCGGCTGACCGCCGAGGCGCCCGCGGCGCTGTACGGGCTACCCGGCAAGGGGAGGATCGCGCCGGGATACGACGCCGACCTCGTGCTCTGGGACCGGGGCCGCGCCGTGACCTACGGGGCGGACGACCTGCATGACAACGTGGGCTACAACCCGTGGGAGGGCACCACCGTCACCGGCTGGCCCGTCGCCACCTACCTGCGGGGGCAGGCCGTGATGCGCGAAGGGGAGTATCTGGGGGTACCCGGCGCAGGGCGCTGGCTGATGCGCGCGGCCATCGGGACGCGGCCCGCCGACATCACCGGAGAGGCATCATGACCGAGCGACCGACTGCGCCGAACGTGCTGGCGATCACCTTTCTCTACTACCGCGACATGCCCCGCGCCTATGCCTTCTACCGGGACGTGATGGGCTTTCCCCTGGCCATCGACCAGGGCGACCTCGCCAAGATCCTCCGGATCGCGCCGAACGCGCACCTGGGGCTGGTGGACGAGGCCAAGGGGATGAACGACTGGCAACAGGACAAATGTGTACAGGTCTGTGTAAGGGTTGAGGATGTAGATTCCTGGTATGCGTATCTGCATGAAAAACAGGTCGACGGCCTGTCGCAGATGTTCGAAAATGAAAAGATCGGAATCCGCGCCTTCGTCTTCCGCGACCCCGAGGGATACCAGGTCGAGATCCAGCAGGCGACGCGATGACCGGCACACTGTTCGTCATCAACCCAAACTCGTCCGACACCGTCACCGAGGGCATCGCCGAGGCCATCGCACCCCTGCGCAACCTGCCCGCCCCGGTCACCTGTCTGACGCTCGCCGAAGGGCCGCCCGGCATCGAAAGCCAGGCGCAGGCCGATGAGACCATCGCGCCGATGCTGGCCCTTGCCCGGCGGCTGGAACCCGAGGCCGCGGGCTTTGTCGTCGCCTGTTTCGGCGACCCCGGCGCCCATGCGCTGCGCGACCGGACGGCGAAACCCGTCCTCGGCATCCAGGAGGCCGCCGTTTCGACCGCGCTGACCCTCGGCCAGCGCTTCGGCATCATCGCGATCCTGCCCGCCTCGATTCCGCGCCACCTGCGCAGCCTCGGAGCGATGGGGGTGCTGGACCGGCTGGCCGGCGACCGCGCGCTGAACCTCTGCGTGGCCGCGCTGGCCGACCCTGCCGCCACGCAAACCCGCCTGATCGACACGGGCCGCGCCCTGCGCGACAAGGACGGGGCCGAGGTGCTGATCCTCGGCTGCGCAGGCATGGCCCGTTACCGCGCCACGCTGGAAGACGCGCTGCAAGTGCCCGTGATCGACCCCTGCCAGGCCGCCGTCGCCATGCTCCAGGGGCGCATCGCGCTCGCCCAGACCCACAGACCCGGAGGAGGCTGACATGCCCAAACCCGTGCTGCTCGACGAAACCGCCAAGGGCGTTTTCACCATCGCCGCCACGCCCTTCCTGCCGGACGGGTCGCTCGACCCCGAAAGCCTCGACCGGATGGTCGCGTTCTACGAGGACAAGGGCGCGACCGGCCTCACGATCCTCGGCATGATGGGCGAGGCGGGCAAGCTTTCCGACAAGGAAAGCAAGATCGTCATCGACCGTGTGACCGCGCGGGCGACGGTTCCCGTCGTCGTCGGCGTCTCGGCGCCCGGCCTTGCCGCGGTCAAGGCGATGGCCATGGCCGCGATGGACCGCGGGGCCGCGGGCGTCATGGTTGCGCCCACCGCGGGGCTCAGGACGGACGAGCAAATCATCGGCTATTTCGAAATGGTCGCCGATGCGCTGGGGGATATCCCCTGGGTGCTGCAGGATTTCCCGCTGGTGACCGGCGTGCAGATCACGCCCAGGGTGCTGCGCCAGGTCTTCGACGCCTGCCCCACTTGCGTGATGCTGAAACACGAGGATTGGCCGGGGCTGGAGAAGATCAGCGCGCTCCGGCGGATGGAGGCCGACGGCGCGCGGCGCCTCTCGATCCTGTGCGGGAACGGCGGGATGTTCCTGCTGGAGGAGATGCTGAGGGGCGCCGATGGCGCGATGACCGGCTTTGCCTACCCCGAGATGATGTCCGAGGTGGTGCGCCTGATGCAGGCGGGCGAGGAGGCGCGCGCGCGCGACCTCTTCGACGCCTACCTGCCGCTCATCCGCTACGAAAGCCAGCCGGGCCTCGGCCTTGCGATCCGCAAGTACACGCTCGCCAAACGGGGCGCCATCGCGCACCCGACGGTACGCCGACCCGGCCCCGCCCTAAGCGCGGCGACCATCGCCGAGACCGAGGCCCTGATCGCCCGGCAGGAGGCGCGGCTCGCCGTCCTCGGCTAGGGCAGGTTCTCGCGCAGGATGAGACGGGGGGCGAGGGGCAGCGGCGCCGTGCGCTCCCCCTGCGCAGCCCGCGCCAATAGCGCGAAGGCGGTCTGGATCTCCTCGGCGCCCGACTGGTCGATCACCGCGTCGAGCGTGCCGTCGAGGAGCAGCGCCTTGTTCTCGGCGGTGGCCTCATGCGCGACGAAGACCACCTCGCGCCGCCCCGCCTCGGCAAGCGCCGCGCCGATGCCAACAGTCCCGCCGCCCGCGTTGTAGAGCCCGACGAGGACGGGATGCGCGGCCAGCAAGGCCAGCGTCTCGGCCCGCGCCTTGGCCCGGTCCTCGCGGCTTTCGCGCAGCTCCAGAAGGGTGAGGCGGGGAAAGGCCTCGGCCAGGACCTGGCGAAAGCCCATCTCGCGCTCTTGGTGGCCGCGATAGTCGAGGTGGCCTGCCATCAGCGCGACCGGCCCCGCGGGGTCGCGGCCCAGGAACCGGCCGAGCGTGTAGCCCGCAAGGCGCCCGCCCCTGCCGTTGTCGATGCCGACATAGGCAAGGCGCGGCGCGTCCGGCAGGTCGGAGGCCAGCGTCACGACCGGCACTCCGCGCGCGTCGAGCGCCCGGATCGCCTCGCCCACGGCGGGGTGGTTCAGGGCGACGAGCGCGACGCCGTCGCTGGCCCCGATGCCCGCCAGAACGCGGGCCAGCGCCATCGGATCGAGCGCGGGGGCGCGCAGGATTTCGACCGTGGCATGGGCGGGAGCGCGCGACGGCGCCTGCCGGGCCAGTTCGGCGATATAGGCATTCGAGCCGGAGGGCAGGACGAGGTGGAAGGTGACGGGCGCGGGCGCCTCGGGCAGGTCGGGCAGGTAGCCCAACCGCCGCGCCGCCGAGCGCACCAGCGCGCGCGTCCGCGCCGAGACGCCGGGCCGGTCATGCAACACGCGGTCGACCGTGGCGGGCGAGACACGCGCGGCAGCGGCGATATCGGTCAGCGTGGGGCGCATGCGAGGGGCGTCGGTTGAAATTGAGGTATTTTGAGGTGATCTTGCTGGAGAAGGCAAGAATTTCCGTCCAATCCTCTCAAATCTCATCGGCTCGTCGTTGACAGGTTCACCCGGATCGCGCCCCGATGAACGCCGGACGTTCGTCACGCGAGGGAGGCGCGGGACCGATGGCACTGGCCGAGACGACCTATCCAAAACGCGACTATTCCCTGACCGGCCCCGAGCGGGAGCGGGCGATCGCGCGCGGGTTGGCCTCGGCGGAATGGTACCATTCCGATATTCCCCGCAAGGAGATGAAGGCGCTGATGAAGCGCAGCGATGGGCCTGCGATCCGCGATACGGTCCTGTGGCTGGGCCTTCTGGTGGCGACCGGCGCCGGGGGCGTCGCCCTCTGGGGCAGCTGGTGGGCGATGCCTTTCTGGCTGGCCTACGGGGTGCTCTACGGCTCGGCCTGCGACTCGCGCTGGCATGAATGCGGGCATGGGACGGCCTTCCGCACCGACTGGATGAACGACTGGGTCTACATCCTTGCC
Source organism: Roseicyclus sp. (assembly GCA_965661995.1). Taxonomy (GTDB): domain Bacteria; phylum Pseudomonadota; class Alphaproteobacteria; order Rhodobacterales; family Rhodobacteraceae; genus Roseicyclus. The sequence continues at coordinate 1,173 of CBFIFZ010000071.1, read as the reverse complement.
AGTTTCATGGTGATGCGGAACCCGGTCAGCTGGCGCTGGAGCCATGCGCGCCACCACACCGACACGATCATCGTGGGCCGCGACCCGGAAATCGCGGTGATGCGCCCGCCCGACATCGCGCGCAAGGCGTTGGCCTTCGTCGGCCTGCCCGACGTCTTCCTGCATTTCGCCGTGCTCTGGCGCAACGCGCTGGGGCGGTTCGGCCCGGACGAGCGCGACTACATCCCCGAGGCCGAGCTTCCACGCGCCATCCTCTGGGCGCGCATCTTCGTCGCGATTCACCTCGCGGCGGTGCTGGCCGCGCTTGTGTCATGGTCGTTCATCCCGCTCATGCTGATCGGGGGGCCGCGCATCTACGGGACGTGGCACATGGTGCTGACGGGCCTCCTCCAGCATGGCGGGCTGGCCGAGGACGTGCTGGACCACCGGCTGAACAGCCGCACGGTGCTGATGAACCCGGTCAGCCGCTGGATATACTGGAACATGAACTACCACGTCGAACATCACATGTTCCCGATGGTGCCCTACCACGCCCTGCCCCGGCTCCACGACCTGATCAAACACGACCTGCCGCCCGCCAACCGCTCGATGGCCGAGGCCTATGGCGAGATGATCCGCGCGCTGATCCGGCAGCGGCGGGAGAAGGGGTATTTCATCCGCAAGGCCCTGCCGCCCACCGCCCGCCCCTACCGCGAAGACCTGCATGATGACGCCAGCGTGCCGCGCACGCCGACCGCCTGAAAGGACACCAGCATGCCCGATTGGGTCGATGTCTGCGCCGAGGACGAGATCGAGGAAGAGGACGTGATCCGCTTCGACCACGATGGACGCACCTTTGCCGTCTACCGCGACGAGGCGGGCGCGGTCTTTTGCACCGACGGGCTTTGCACCCACGAGCAGGTGCACCTGGCCGACGGCCTGGTCCTCGACGACACGATCGAATGCCCCAGGCACAACGGCCGTTTCAACTACAAGACGGGCGCGGCGCTGCGGACACCGGCCTGCGTGGCGCTGGCGACCTACCCGGCGCGGATCGCGGCCGGCCGGATCGAGGTGCAGGTCTGAGATGGAGGTCACGCTGTCGGACAAGGTGATCCTCGTCACGGGCGCGGCCCGCGGGATCGGCGCGGCCATCGCGGCGCAGGCGGCGGCAAGCGGGGCCGCGGCGCTGGT
>CBFIFZ010000070.1:0-13539 GCA_965661995.1 Roseicyclus sp. | reverse complement strand
TGCCGCCTCGGGAGGCGGCGCGGTGACACGAGCCATCGCCGGGGTCGAGGGCGGCACGACCGTCGTCACCGGGGCTGGCGGCTCACCCCTGAGGGCTGCGCGCCGGGCCTGGTAGGCCTGGTAATCCTGGAACCCGACACTGGGCGAGACATCGTTCGGCGGCGCACCACCGCCGCAGGCCGCCAATCCGATCACACCGAGAATGAGGACGATGCCGCCCTTGCCGAAACTCACCATGTCACTGCCTCGAAAGCTTATCGTTTTCGAGACATTACCACCATTTGTCGGGTTTCGCCACGAAACCGGCGGATTGTTCCAGCGCGTAGCCGATGTTCAACAACTCGCCCTCTTCCCAGGGCTTGCCGATCAGCTGCAGGCCGAGCGGCAGGCCCCGCGCATCAAGGCCCGCGGGCACCGCGAGCCCGGGCAACCCGGCGAGGTTCACCGTCACAGTGAAGACGTCGTTGAGATACATCTGCACGGGATCGTCGAACTCCTTGCCAAGCTCGAAGGCCGCGGACGGGGTGGCGGGTGTCAGGATCGCGTCGACGCCTGCCGCGAAGACGTCTTCGAAGTCGCGCTTGATCAGGGTACGGACCTTGCGGGCGCGGTTGTAATAGGCGTCGTAGTAGCCTGCCGACAGGACATAGGTACCGACCATGACGCGGCGCCGCACCTCGGGGCCGAAGCCCTCGGCTCGGGTTTTCTCGTACATCTCGGTGATGCCGTCGCCCTGCGCGAGCTTCGCGCGGTAGCCGTAGCGCACACCGTCGTATCGCGCGAGGTTCGACGAGGCCTCGGCAGGCGCGATCACGTAGTAGGTCGGCAGCGCGTATTTCGTGTGGGGGAGCGAGATGTCGCGGATCTCGGCTCCGGCATCGGCCAGCATCTCGCGTCCGCGTGTCCAGAGCGCCTCGATCTCGCCCGGCATGCCGTCCATGCGGTATTCGCGCGGGATGCCGATGACGCGGCCGCGGATGTCGCCCGTCAGCATCGCCTCGAAATCCGGGACGGGGATGTCGGCGCTGGTCGAATCCTTGGGGTCATGGCCCATCATCGCGGCACCCATGATGGCCGCGTCGCGCACGGTCTTGGTCATCGGGCCCGCCTGGTCCAGCGATGAGGCGAAGGCGACGATGCCCCAGCGCGAGCAGCGGCCATAGGTTGGCTTGAGGCCCACGATGCCGGTAAAGGCGGCGGGCTGGCGGATCGAGCCGCCGGTGTCGGTGCCGGTCGCCGCAAGGCAGAGGTCGGCCGCGACCGCGCTGGCCGAGCCACCCGAGGAGCCGCCGGGCGTCAGCGCCGCGTTCGAGCCTTCGGCGCGCCAGGGGTTCACGGCATTGCCGTAGACCGATGTCTCGTTCGACGAGCCCATGGCGAACTCGTCCATGTTCAGCTTGCCCAGCATCACCGCGCCCGCGTCGCGCAACTGGCCGGAGACGGTGGATTCGTATTCGGGGCGGAACCCTTCGAGGATCTTCGAGGCGGCCTGCGACGGCACGCCCTCGGTACAGAAGAGGTCCTTGATGCCGACCGGGATGCCGCACATGCCGGGTGCGTCGCCGGCCTTGATCCGCGCGTCGGCGGCGCCGGCGCGCTCGAGCGCCAGATCCGGCGTCTTGTGGACGACCGCGCCAAGCGCGTCGGCCGCGTCGATCGCGGCAAGGCAGGCCTCGGTCAGTTCGACGCTGGTCACGTCACCACGGCGCAGCGCGTCGCGGGCCTCGGCGATGGTCAGTTTCGTCAGCTCGGACATGATCACTCCACCACCTTGGGAACGGCGAAGAACCCTTCGCGCGCATCGGGTGCGTTCGACAGGACCTTTGCCTGCTGGTTGCCGTCGGTCACGACGTCCTCTCGCCGCTTCAGGCGCATCGGCTCGACGCTGACCATTGGCTCGACATCGTCCACGTTCAGTTCCTGCAGCTGTTCGATGAAGCCGAGGATCGCGTTGAATTCGTCGGCGAGCGCGGGCAGGTCCGCCTCCTCGACGCGGATGCGGGCGAGCTTGGCGACCTTGGCGGCGGTTGCGCTGTCGATGGACATGGAATGGGTGCCTCTCGAACGGGAACAGGGCGCGGTTTAGCGGCGTGCCGCAGGACCCGCAAGCATCTGCGTCGGTGCAAGGACCGAATGTGGTGGCATCACCGGTTTTTCCCTTTCGTGGCCGCATTGCTGCCCGGTTTCAGGTCGAGCCTCTCCCTCGAAGGCACAGAACGTCAATCGAAGGGAGATGTCCCATGTGGGCCCTGAGACTCATTTTGAACGTCCTTTTCCCGGCGGCGGTCGGCTTCGTCGTGACACTGCAGCTCCTGCTGCCTGTCGCCGTCTGGGCCATGCCCGGGCTGCAGCCGAGCGCCATGGCGGTGATCCCGTTGACCGGTCTGGTCACGGCGATGATCTGCCTTGGAATGCCGGCAGCGCGCCGCCTGATGGAACGCGTCGCGGCCTGAACCCCCTTTTCCCCGCCACCTCGCCGCGGTTAACCTTTGACCGGATGACAGCGACGGGGAGGGTGCGCGATGAAATATACCTGGTTGGGCCATGCCGGCGTGCGGCTCGAGATCGGCGGCGAGGTGCTGCTGATCGACCCGTGGATCGAGGGCAACCCGATGTTCCCGCAGGATCGGCGGGCCGAGATGCTTGCCGGGGCGACGGCGGTCCTGATCACGCATGGGCATGACGACCACACCGGCGGGGTGCCCGAGATCGCCGCCGCCATGGGCCTGCCCGTCTACGGCATGGTCGAGTTGATGGGCCGCTGGGCCTCGGCGCACGGGCTGAACACCACGGGGTTCAACAAGGGCGGGACCGTTCGGATCGGCGAGGTCGCCGTCACCATGGTGAACGCGACCCATTCCTCGTCGATGTCGGGGCCTGACGGTCCGGTCTTCGTCGGCTCGGAGGCGGGCTACATCATCGAGGGCGAAGGGCGCGGCGTCTATGTCTCGGGCGATACCGACGTGATGGCCGACATGCGCGTCTGGAACGATATCCATGCGCCTGACGTCGGCATCCTGTGTGCCGGTGGCCATTTCACGATGGACATGACGCGCGCGGCCTATGCGGCCTCGAAGCTGTTCAGCTTCCAGACCGTCATCCCCTATCACTACAGGACCTTCCCGCTGCTCGAGCAGTCGGCCGAGGCGATGAAGGCGGCCCTGCCGGGGGTCACCGTTCTCGACCCCGATCCGGGCGAGACCGTCGAGCTCTGAGCAGGCCAGCCTCTTGCAAGAGGCTGCGCAGGCCCTTACAAGGATCTTGCCCGCGCCCGGTGTCAGAGCATCCGCTCCATCTCGACCGCCGGGAAGGTGATGCCGGGCCGCAGCGCGACGAGGATCTCGCCGCGTGGTCGGAACCCCATGGCGGTGTAGAAGGGCACCGCCGTCACCGTCGACTGGCAGATCATCCGCGCGACCCCTTCGGACAGCGCATGTGTCAGCGCCCGGGTCAGGATCGCTTGCGCCAGCCCCTTGCGCAGATGCGCGGGATGGGTCGCGACATGCCGGACATGGCCGATCTCGGGCCGCCCCACACCGCCTTGCGGCGGCGAGCGGGTCCAGCCGCCCGCAGCAAGCGCCCGCCCCTCGCCATCTTCGGCGATGTAGTAGGAGCCGCAGCGCAGAAGCTCGGGGCGCGCGCGCGCGATCAGCGGCAGGGCCGTCACCAGCACCGAGGGTGCATAATCGCGCTTCAGGAGCGCCGGGTAGCTTGCCGCCAGCAGGGCATCGACCGCCGCAAGATCGGCGGTACCGGTGGGTCTGATCGTGATTTCGTCGGCCATGGGTTCGACCTTTCGTGAAACGGAAACGAAAAAGGGCCGCGTCGGTTTCCCGGCGCGGCCCTCAGGTCGGATATGAAAGGCGGATTACTTGATCTTGCCTTCCTTGTATTCGACGTGCTTGCGCGCCACCGGATCGTACTTTCGTACGGTCATCTTCTCGGTCATGGTGCGGGCATTCTTCTTGGTCACGTAGAAGTGGCCCGTCCCGGCGGACGAGTTGAGGCGGATCTTGATGGTGGTCGGCTTCGCCATGGTCGGGCTCCTGCGGAATGTCGGGGCGGCGCGGGATGCGCGCTGCGGTATCTCTTGAGACGTCGCCTTTTACTTGGGCAGCCGTCCGAGTCAACACCTCAAATCCCGGTCGTGCCCCATGAAAGGCCCAGACCCGCCAGAGCCATCAGCGGAAGGGCCTTCAGAAGATCGAGCCGCAGCCCCAGGATCAGCCCCGCCGCAAGCGCGGTGAGGGCAAGGGCCGCGCCATCGATGCTGTCCCGGACCGGCAGCAGCAGCGACACCGGCCCCAGCGCCACCGTCTCGAGCTGCTGGAAGAGGACATGGGCCGCGAACCAGACCGAGAGGTTCAGGATCACGCCGACAACGGCGGCGGTGATCGCCGACAGCGCCCCGGTCAGGCGCGGGCGGCTAGCGATCCAGTCGACATAAGGCGCCCCCGCGAAGATCCAGAGAAAGCAGGGCGCGAAAGTGACCCAGAGCGTGACCAGGGCCGCGGCAAGGCCCAGTCCCCAGCCGCCCGCCTGCGCGCCGGCGAGAAAGCCGACGAACTCGGTCACGAGGATCAGGGGGCCGGGGGTGGTTTCGGCAAGCCCCAGGGCATCCATCATCTGCGCGGTGGTCAGCCAGCCGTGATCGGCCACGACTTCCTGTACCATGTAGGCCAGAACCGCGTAGGCCCCGCCGAAGGTCACGACGGCGAGCTTGGCGAAGAAAAGGCCGATCTCGGCCAGCAACCCGCCCGGCGCCACGGCCCAGATGGCGGCAAGCGGCAGGAGCCAGATCGCCGTCCAGAGCGCGACGGTGCGGGCCGTGCCGCGGGCGGAGACGGGGGCGGGTGCGGCCTCGGGCGGGGCATTTGCCATGAAGAGCGCGCCGATGAGCCCCGCACCTAGCACGATCAGCGGAAAGGGCAGTTGAAACGCGAAGAGGCCGAGAAAGGCCGCAGCGGCCAGCGCGTAGGGCAGGGTGCCTGTCAGCGCCTTTTTCGAGACCTTAACGAGCGCCTGCACGACGATCACGATCACCGCGGCCTTGATGCCGAGAAACAGCGCCTGCACCAGCGGCACGCCGCCATAGGCTGCGTAGACCGAGGCCAGCGCGAGGATGATGACAGCCCCGGGGATGACGAAGAGCAGCCCCGCGATCAGCCCGGCCTTCACTCCGCCGATGCGCCAGCCCGCATAGGTGGCCAGCTGCATCGCCTCGGGGCCGGGCAGGAGCATGCAGAAGCTGAGCGCGTTGAGGAACTGCCGCTCGGTCAGCCAGTGGCGATCCTCGACCAGTTCCTTGTGCATCAGCGCGATCTGCGCGGCGGGGCCGCCGAAGGACAGAAGACCGATCCGCGCGAAGACGACGGTCAGCTCTCCGAGCTGTGCAGGGGCAGGGGGGGCGGCGTCCGTCATGGCTCACCCATATGGCGCTGGGGCGGGGGAAATCCCCGTGAAACTTTCATGACGGGGCACGCAAAAAGGGCCGGGGGTGACCCGGCCCTTTGCGATACATCTGGCGGCAGGCGTTATTCCTGCTGGCCCATGAACATCAGCAGGAACTGGAACATGTTCAGGAACGAGATGTAGAGGCTGAGCGACCCGTCGATCGCGGCCTTGTCCAGCCATTCCTGGTCGCCATGCGCGGCATGCGCCACGTAGGTCGACTTGATCTCCTGCGTATAGAAGGCGGTGAGGCCCGCGAAGATCAGGATGCCGATGGCCGAGATCGCGAACATCATCGCAGGCGACTGCAGGAAGATGTTGATCACCATCGCCACGATCAGGCCGATCACGCCCATCACTAGGAACGTGCCCATGCCGGAAAGGTCTTTTTTCGTGGTGTAGCCCCAGAGGCTGAGGCCCGCGAAGGCGATGGCGGTTACCAGAAAGGTTTCCGCGATCGAGGACGAGGTGAAGACGAGGAAGATCGAGCTCATCGACACGCCCATCACGGCGGCGAAGGTGAAGAAACCGAGCGAGACCGCCGCCGCCGAGCCGCGGCGCATCAGTGCGCCCCAGCCGAACAGGATGAAGGCGAGCGGCGCGAACATCACCACCCAGCGCAGCGGCGTCGTGTAGAGAACTTCGCCAAGACTGGTCAGGTACTGGCCCTCGCGCAGCGCAACGGTGGCACCGGTCGGGTCAGCCGTGACGGCGAGGTTCGCGATGGCCCATGCTGCGGCTGCCGTGATCAGCATGCCGCCCGACATGGTGCCGTAGACCTTGTTCATGTGGGCCTTGAGGCCCTGATCGATCTCGGCGGCGCGGGCACCCGAGATGCCGGCCCGGATCGTCTGGTAGTCAGCCATGTATCCCTCCTAAGAAACGCGTTGGGCCGGGCCGCCACGCGCATCCCGCGCGCGCGCACCCATCCTTGGGTGTGAATATCGGCGAGGACACCCTGTTTTTCAAGCGAAGCGCGCCACGCTGCAGGAGCGCGGCGCGATAGTTTTTTCCAATCAACTTGCGGCGGTGAGGGCTGTTCGCCCTTTACCGCGCCCCTCCGATCAGTAGAGGCCGGCCAGCGGGCGGTCCCAACCGACCGTCACGGCGGCGCGCGGGGTCGTGTCGACCGGCAGACCGATGTCGCGGGCGAGATGGGCGTCGATGCTCTGCAGGCGCTGCCGCTGGACCCATCCCGCCTCCCAGGCGAGCAGATGCGCGATCGGGCTCATGAGAAGCGCGCGGATGGAAAAGGCCCCGGTGGGCAGGACGAAGGGGCGCGAAACGGTGAAATCGGACATGCCGTTTCCTTTCTTGAATCGTGAACTCGATGAGGGGCAATATTTCGAAGCTTGATATATGTTGGGGCTTGCGCATTTTGAAAGTGAATGTTTCTAATCGCTGAAATCACAAACCCTGATGGAGGGTCGGCCCATGCCCCGAAACCTCGACCTCACCGCCCTCCGCGCTTTCGTGGCCGTCGCCGACGCGGGCGGCGTGACCAAGGCGAGCGGTTATCTGAACCTGACGCAATCGGCTGTTTCCATGCAGCTCAAGCGGCTGGAGGAGATGCTGGGCGTTGGCCTTTTCGACCGCTCGACGCGGCGGCTGATCCTGACCGGCGCGGGCGAGCAGATGCTGGGCTACGCCCGCCGCATGCTGGAGCTGAACGACGAGGTGCTGACGCGTCTCACCGCGTCGGACTACGAGGGGGAACTGACGCTTGGCGTGCCGCATGACATCGTCTACCCGGCGATCCCGAAGGTCCTGCACCGGCTGGCCGTCGATTTCCCGCGCGTGAAGGTGCAGCTCGTCTCGTCCTACACCGAGCGGCTGAAGCGCATGTTCGCGCGCGGTGAACTCGACGCGATCCTGACGACCGAGGCGAGTTGCGACGCGGGCGGCGAGACGCTGATCACCCGCCCGCTGGTCTGGGTCGGCGCCGAGGGCGGCCAGATGTGGAAGCAACGCCCGCTCAGGCTGGCCTTCGAACATGCCTGCATCTTCCGCAACTCGGTGCAGGCGGCGCTCGATCGGGCGGGCATTCCCTGGGAAATGGCGGTCGAGTCGGACTCGATCCGCACGGTCGAGGCCTCGGTCAGCGCCGATCTGGCCGTGCATGCCTGCATCGAGGGGACCGAACCGCCCTATGTCGAACGCGTGACCCACGGCGGCGCACTTCCGGCGCTGCCGGAAATCCGGATCAACCTCTACCGGTCCGAGTTGAACCAGGGTGCGCCGCTCGACGCGCTGGTCGAACTGACGCGCGGGGGCTTCCGCAGTCTCTAGGCCGCCAGCAGCCGCGCCTCGAACCCCCTCGCGCAAAGCCGTGCGGTGGGGCCGAAGCGGGTCGGGTCGTCCCGGAATTCCGGGCAGGTGGCGAAGAGGTCGGCGCGCCCGGCGCTGCTCAGGGCCTTGAGCCCCTCCTCGCCGAGATGGAGGCTCTCGACCGGCGCCCCCTCGGCGTAGATCACCTGGTGACGGTCGAAGACCATGTGGAGGTAGGTCACCGAGGCCTGCGGGGCTGGCCGGACGAAGCGGTCGTCGACGAGGTACTTGGCCGCGACCAGCACCTCCTCTTCGCCCCAGATCATCTGCGCGCGCCAGCCCTCGACCAGGATCCGGTGTTGAGGTGACAGCAGAAGCGGGCGCTGCGCGTTGCAGGGCCCGCCCGCGGCGATGCGGATCGGTGCGTGTTTGCCATCGCCACGCCCCATGCGAGCGCCGATCCAGCGGATCGGTTGCGGGCCTTCATCGCGGGTGACGACCAGGTCGCCGATGCGCAGGCTCTCGATCGGGCGCTCGCCCGTGGGGGTCAGGATCATCGTGCCTGGGGTGAAGCAGATGACATCCTCGATCTCCGAGAAGGTCAGGATCGAGCCGTCGATCAACTCCACCCAGCCCGCGAGATCGCCGGGCACGGTGCTGGTGTAGTTGACCTGCCCGGTGTTGAGGCCGCCCAGGTCGAGCACGTCGCCCGCCGTCTCCGCGCCTTCGCCTCCGGTGATGGTCATGTCGGCGGGGCCGTCGCCGGTGTCGGTCAGCACGAACAGGTCGTCGCCGTCGCCCCCGGTGGCCACATCGCCCTGGCCGACGGTCAAGGTGTCGTTGCCCGCGCCGCCGAGGACCGTGTCGGACCCCGTTCCACCCGACAGCAGGTCGTTGCCTACACCGCCGTCGATCTGGTCGTCGCCTGCGCCGCCGGTGATCGTGTCGTCGCCGCCGTCCCCGGTGATCGTGTCGTTGCCCGCTCCGCCGTCGATCTCGTCGAAGCCTGCCTCGCCGCGGATCGTGTCGTCGCCGCCCTCGCCGAAGATATCGTCGTTGCCACCACCGCCGAGGATGGTGTCGTCGCCCTCCACCGCCGGGACCGCGTCGAAGGCGATATCGCCAACCCAGATCGCCTGGGTTCCTCCCAGGCCGTTGGAATAGTCGATCACGATGCTTTCGACCGGTCCCGCGACCTGTACCAGCAACGAGCCGTCCAGATCGGCGGGCGAGCCGCCGAAGGTGTCGGCCGAGAGGGTCAGCGCCGTTCCGGTGATCGGCGGGTCGGTCGCGTAGATCAGCGTCAGGCTGACGGGGTTACCCTCGGCGTCGAAGGCGCTGATCGTGACGGTATCGTCGTGGTTGCCGGTGCCGAAGTCGAAGTCGTTGATGCGGAACGCGACGTTCTCGACCTCGCCTGAATAGGCCGGATCGGTCGCGGAGAAGTCGATCTCGACCCGTGCGGTCGCCCCGTCACCGTTTCCGAAAATGTAGAGTGACGACGTGGTGCCGAAGGGCTCGCCCGGGCCGACATATAAGGCGTCCGAGCTTTCGGCCTGGAAGATCGGGGCGTTGTTGCCGGTGTTGGTGAAGGTGACCGCGGCGTCGATCGGCCCCGAGCTCAGCGTGATGCCGCCCGAGATATCCTGTTGATCGTTGTGCGCAGTCTCCCACGCCAGAAGGCCCGAAACGTCCGGCACCGTGGTGCCGCTGTCGCCGTAGATCGTGTCGGCCCCGTTTCCGCCGAGGATCGAGTCCGCCCCGCCATCGCCGTAGATGAGGTCGTTGCCGCCGCCGGCGTTGATCGTGTCGTCGCCGTCGAACCCGTTGACCGTATCCGCGCCGACGCTCACGGCCTCGCCGCTGGCGTCCGAATAGGCAGCGTCGATCAGGTCTGCATCGTCGGTGCCGGTCACCTCGCCGTCGCCGGGCACGTAGGTGGGTGTCGTGATCGTTCCGGCAGTGGTGAGCGTGTCCACCGGCCCGAAGTCGGGCACGAAATAGACGTTGCCGTCGGTCGCGAGATAGTAGACGCCCGGCTCCTGCGTGTTGGTGAAACTGCTGCCCGACCAGGTCCCCGTCCAAGACCAGGACCCGGCGCCGAGGTTCGTCGCCGTTGTAAAGGTGACAAGGCCACCCGAAATGACGTCGCCATCGTCGAGCGCGCCATTCGCGCCCAGGTCTACGAGATAACCGTCCGGCATCCTGCCCTGCCGCCCGACGATGCGGGCGACCCTTTCATTCCGTGCCAGGCGCGCCGCCGCCGTTTCTTGGGGGGCGGTCGGCGCAGCCAGCTGCCTCAACAAGGTGTTTCTGAAATGGAAACAGGGCTGCACATGGCCGCCCGGAGGGCCGGGGTGCGGATTGTTTTAGGCAAATTTGCCTTTGTTGCCGCGGAATGTGGCGGGCTCGTGTCCAGAGCGTCGCGATGGGCAGCTTGCGACGCTCAGATCGTCACGACAACCTTGCCGGTGCTTTTCCGGCTGCGCAGCAATTCGAGGGCCTGACCGGCCTCGGCGAGGGGAAAGGTCGCGCTCACATGCGGCGAGATGCGGCCCGCCTCGAACAGGGCCATCAGCTCCGACAGGCTCGCCGTAAGTTTTTCGGGGGCGAAGCCAAGATAGCCGCCCCAGTAGAACCCCATGACCGAGATGTTCTTGACCAGCAGTATGTTGGCCGGAACCTGCGGAACCTCGCCGCTGGCGAAGCCGATGGACAGGATGCGACCTTCGGGCCGCGTGGCGCGCAGGGCCGCGTCGAAAGCCGCGCCGCCCACCGCGTCATAGACCACGTCGGCGCCGCCGAGCGCCTTGACCTCGGCGCGGATGTCGGCGCTTTCGCTGTCGATCAGGTGGCGCGCCCCCGCTCTTTCGGCCACGGCCAGCTTTTCGGGCCCACGCGCCACGGCGATCACCTCGGCGCCCATCAGCGCGCCCAGTTCGACCGCCGTCAGCCCCACGCCCCCCGCCGCGCCGATCACAAGGATGCGCTCACCTTCACGCAGGCGCGCGCGGGCGGTCAGCGCGAGATGCGAGGTGCCATAGGCCACCATGAAGGCCGCGGCCTGGGTGAAGGACATCGAGTCGGGGATCGGGACGGCGCGGGCGGCGGGGAAGACGCCGAACTCGGCCAGGCCGCCGTGGCCCGCGAAGACCGCGACACGGGTGCCGACCGCGGGGGCGGTCACGCCGTCGCCCAGGGCGTCCACCGTTCCCGAGACCTCCATGCCCAGCGTGAAGGGCGGGGGCGGCGTCTCCTGGTAGGTGCCGCGGATCATCAGAAGGTCGGCGAAATTCAGACCGCAGGCGGCGATCCTTACCCGAACCTCGCCAGGTCCGGGCTTGGGCTCGGGCAGGTCGGCATGGCGCGGTGCGGCGCCGCTCTCGGTTACCTGAAACGCACGCATCTTGCCCCCCTGCGTCCTGATGTGTCGCTGGAACCTAACGAGGCTGCGACACCTTCACCAGACCTGGTCGTCCACCGAGGTTGCCGGACACGCAATGGGCGAGTATGATCTCCTGCATGCGCGCCATGGTGGTTGAGTGTCGTTCGGCGTGCGCCCATGGGATGAATACACCCTTTCGGAGTCGCCGAAGGATTGATCCGCCCGATCTGCGCGCTACCTCCCCCCTGTCGCGGGGGGCCGCGGTGTCCGGCGGGCCATTGTTTCGGGGATGGGGTCGGGGTTTGGTTTGGCAAGAACAGGAGGGGGTCGTGAAGCACCCAGTAGACGTCCATGTCGGAAAGCGTGTCCGGCATCGCCGCTGGATGGTCGGGATGACACAGCAGCAGCTGGCCGAGAAGGTCGGCATCAAGTTTCAGCAGATCCAGAAATATGAAACGGGGATGAACCGGATCAGCGCCTCGCGGCTCTGGGACATCTCCGAGGCATTGTCGGTGCCGGTCGCCTATTTCTTCGAGGGGATGGACGGGGCCGATGCCGCGCAGACGGCCGATGCGGGGCAAAGCGCTCTGCCCGGCGACATCCTCGCCGACAAGGAAGCGTTGGAGCTTGTCCGCTCCTACTACGCGATCCCCGAGAACCAACGCAGGCGCCTGTTCGAACTGGCCCGCGTTTTGTCGGACGCCGCCGCCTGACGGCAGCGTCCGCTTGACCCCGGGCAGGGGATCGTGTCCCTTCCGCTCTGCGACCAGACCCGCAGTTGCCGGAAGCCGAACATGACCGATCCCTTGCCCGGAGCGTCGACCCCCGAGATCGCCGACCTGATCGCCACGGCTCATGCCATGGCCGACGCCGCACGGGCCGCGATCCTTCCGCATTTCCGCAACGCGGGGCTGGCCACCGACGACAAGGGCGTGGGGCGTTTCGACCCCGTGACCGAGGCCGACCGCGCCGCCGAGGCGGCGATGCGCGCCGTTCTGGCGATGCGCCGTCCCGATGACGCGATCCTGGGCGAGGAAGAGGCCGCAACGCCCGGTACCACCGGACTGACCTGGGTCATCGACCCGATCGATGGCACCCGCGGCTTCATCTCGGGCACGCCGACATGGGGCGTGCTGATCGCCCTGAGCGATGCGGGCGGCCCGCGCTACGGCATCATCGACCAGCCCTATATCGGCGAGCGGTTCGAGGGCGGCTTTGGCCGCGCGACCGTCAAGGGTCCGCATGGCGAGGCGCCGCTTGCGACCCGCGCGACCGCCGATCTGTCAGAGGCGACGCTCTTCACCACCTTCCCCGAGGTCGGCAACCCGGCCGAACGTGCGGGCTTCGATGCGGTGCGCGACCGCGTGAAGCTGACGCGCTACGGCATGGATTGCTATGCCTATGCCCTGCTTGCCGCGGGGCATGTGGACCTCGTGATCGAGGCGGGCCTGGCTGCTTATGACATCTCGGCCCCCATCGCGGTGATCGAGGCCGCGGGTGGTGTCGTCACCGATTGGCGCGGCGGGCCGGTGCATGAGGGCGGCCGCGCGCTGGCCGCGGCCAACCCGGCGCTGCACGCGGCGGCGCTGGCGTTGCTGCGCGATGTGCCCGATGCCTGAGACGTTGCTCAGGAACGCCGGCGTCGTGGTGACGATGGATGACGCTGGCACCGAGCTGGCCGATGCCGACATCCTGATCCGCGACGGCGTTATCGCCGCCGTGGGCCACGGGCTGCAGACGGCGGGCGAGGTGCATGACATGGCGGGTTGCGTCGTGACGCCCGGCCTCGTGAACACCCACCACCACCTCTACCAGTCGCTGACCCGGGCCGTACCCGGCGCACAGAACGCCGCGCTCTTCGGCTGGCTCCAGACGCTCTACCCGATCTGGGCGCGCTTCACGCCCGAGCACATGCGCGTCTCCGCCATGACCGGACTGGCCGAACTGGCGCTGTCGGGCTGCACGATGTCGTCCGATCACCTCTACCTTTATCCCAACGGGTCGCGTCTGGACGACACGATCGAGGCCGCCACGGCCATCGGCCTGCGCCTTCACGCCACCCGCGGGGCCATGTCGATCGGCGAAAGCGACGGCGGCCTGCCGCCCGACAGCCTTGTCGAGGACGAGGCCGCGATCCTGACCGATTGCCTGCGCGTGATCGACGCCTTCCACGAGCCCGCGCCGGGGGCGATGATCCGTGTGGGCGTGGCGCCCTGCTCGCCCTTCTCGGTCAGCCGCGAGCTGATGCGGGATGCCGCCGTGCTGGCGCGTGACAAGGGTGTGATGTTGCACACTCACCTTGCCGAGAATGACGAGGACATCGCCTATTCTCTGGAAAAATTCGGCTGCCGCCCCGGTCAATACGCCGAAGAGCTGGGCTGGACCGGGCCGGATGTCTGGCACGCCCATTGCGTGAAGCTGGACGCCTCCGAGAT
>CBFIFZ010000069.1:0-13558 GCA_965661995.1 Roseicyclus sp. | reverse complement strand
CGATGGAGGCCACCCCCGAGGGGCTGCACATCGGCCATGCGCCGGGGCAGCTGAACGCCGCCGGGCGCTGGCGCCGCGCCTTCCGCCTCGGCGCGACCGGCCCGGGGATGGAGATCGACCTCGCGGGCCTTGCCCGCCTGCGGCTGAGGCGCGTGGCATGAGTGTCACGCTTCTGGGCTCGGACGCCTCGCCCTTCGTCCGCAAGGTCCGCGTCATGCTGGCCGAGGCCGGCATCGAGGATGTCCCCTACGAGATCGTCCAAAGCTCGCCCCTGGGCGGCGAAGACCGGATCAACACTGCCAACCCCCTGGGCAAGATCCCCGCGCTGGTGCGCGACAGCGGGCCGACCGTCTACGACAGCCGCGTGATCACGCGGTTCCTCGACGCGCATTACGGCGCGGGCCTCTACCCCGAGGCGCGGCTGTGGGAGGTGCTGACGCTGGAGGCGACCGCCGACGGCATCATGGAAGCCGCGGTCGGCATCATCTATGAGGCCCGCTTCCGCCCCGAAGAGATGCGCTATGCGCCCTGGACGGATGGCCAATGGGCCAAGGTCGCCCGCGCTCTCGACGCCATCGAGGCGCAGTGGATGAGCCACCTCGCCGGACCGCTGGACATGGGGCAGGTCGCGGTGGCCTGCGCACTCGGCTATCTCGACCTGCGCCACGGCGACAAGGCGTGGCGCGCGGGGCGCCCGGCGCTGGCAGCGTGGTTCGAAGGCTTCGCGGCGCGCCCCTCGATGCAGGCGACCAAGGCGGAATGAAGATCGGCCGGGCCGAGACCGAGGCCGCCCGCGCGGCCTGTTTCGCGGTGCGCCGCGCGGTCTTCATCGAGGAACAGCAGATCCCCGAGGCCGAGGAATGGGATGCCGACGACGACACCTGCCTGCATCTTCTGGCCGAGGATGACACCGGCCCGCTGGGCTGCGCCCGGCTGATCGCGCGGGGCACCACCGCCAAGATCGGGCGCGTCGCGGTCATGCCGCGCGCCCGTGGCACGGGGCTGGGCCGCCGGATCATGGAGGTCGCGATGGACGAGGCCCGCGGGGCGGGCTTCACCGAGGCGCTGCTGGAATCGCAGGTGAGCGTGATCGGCTTCTACGAGACGATGGGATTCGTCGCCGAGGGACCGGAATACGACGACGGCTCGGGCATCCTGCACCGCATGATGCGAAGGCCGCTCTGACGACCGGTTTCGCGCGTCGCTTGCACCTCTTTCGGACCGTTTCTGCCAGTGGTTGCAGGGCAAGGCGTGAAAGCTGTTTCATCTGCGACATTTCGGCCTAGATGCGCGCGTTTGTCCGCTGGACGCCTATAACCATAGCCCATAGACACCGATCCAGCCGGGCGAGTGGGTAGGTCCCTCGCCCTTTCGGGTTTTCAAGGTCCGGCAGTCCCCGGACCCAGAGCAAGGGGAGACGCGAAACCGTGTCACACGCCGAAGACCATAGCGGCGATCGCCGCGACTTTCTGTACTACGCGACGGCCGGCGTTGGTGCCGTGACCGTCGGGGCGGGCGTTTGGCCGCTCGTCAACCAGATGAACCCCTCGGCAGACGTGCAGGCGGCAAGCCAGCTGCGCGTCGACGTGGGCGGTGTGGCCGTCGGCACCCAGCTGACGGTGCTGTTCCTCGGCAAGCCGGTGTTCATCCGTCACCGCACCGAGGAAGAGATCGCCGACTCCCGCGCCGTCGAGGTCGACGACCTCGTCGACCCGATCGCGCGCAACCCGAACCTCGGCGAGGTTCCGGCGACCGACGAGAACCGCTCGATGCCCGATTTCTCGGGCGAGAACACCGGTGAGTGGCTGGTCCAGATCGGCGTTTGCACGCACCTCGGTTGCGTTCCGATTGGCGACGGCGCCGGCGATTTCGGCGGCTGGTTCTGCCCCTGCCACGGGTCTCACTACGACGCTTCGGGGCGCATCCGCCGCGGCCCCGCACCTGAAAACCTTCCCATTCCCGTTGCAGAGTTCGTGGACGAAACCACGATCCTGCTCGGCTGATCCGGAGGACCACGCGACATGTCTGGAATTCCTCACGACCATTACGAACCGAAGGCCAACTGGGAGAAATCCCTGCAGAAGCGCCTTCCGATCGTCGGCCTGATCTACGACACGATCATGATCCCGACGCCCAAGAACCTCAACTGGATGTGGATCTGGGGCATCGTGCTGACCTTCACCCTGGTCCTGCAGATCGTCACCGGCATCATCCTGGTGATGCATTACACGCCGCATGTCGACATGGCCTTCGCCAGCGTCGAGCACATCATGCGCAACGTGAACGGGGGCTGGGCGATCCGCTACATCCACCAGAACGGCGCCTCGCTGTTCTTCATCGCGGTCTACCTGCACATCTTCCGCGGTCTCTACTACGGGTCCTACAAGGCCCCGCGCGAGATCACCTGGATCATCGGCATGCTGATCTACGTGCTGATGATGGGCACCGCCTTCATGGGCTACGTTCTGCCCTGGGGTCAGATGTCCTTCTGGGGGGCGACCGTGATCACCGGCCTCTTCGGCGCGATCCCCTTCGTGGGCGAAGCGATCCAGACCTGGCTGCTGGGCGGACCGGCCGTGGACAACGCCACGCTGAACCGCTTCCTGTCGCTGCACTATCTCCTGCCCTTCGTCATCCTGGGCATGGTGATCCTGCACATCTGGGCCTTCCACACGACCGGCAACAACAACCCCACGGGTGTTGAAGTGCGCCGCACCTCCAAGAAGGAGGCCGAGGCCGACACCCTGCCGTTCTGGCCCTATTTCGTGATCAAGGACCTCTTCGCGCTCGCCGTGATCCTGGCGGTCTTCTTCGCGATCGTGGGCTTCATGCCCAACTACCTCGGCCACCCCGACAACTACATCGAGGCCAACCCGCTGGTGACGCCCGCGCATATCGTTCCCGAATGGTACTTCCTGCCGTTCTACGCGATCCTGCGCGCCTTCGACGGCGAGGTCTGGCTGGTGATCCTGGTCGACTTCCTGACCGCCGGTATCGTCGACGCCAAGTTCTTCGGCGTGGTGGCGATGTTCGGGGCGATCGTGGTCATGGCGCTGGCGCCCTGGCTCGACACCTCGTCGGTCCGCTCGGGCCGCTACCGCCCGATGTTCAAGTGGTGGTTCTGGCTCTTCGTCGTGAACTTCTTCGTCCTGATGTGGGCGGGCGCCATGCCGGCAGAAGGCATCTACCCCTACATCGCCCTGATCGGCTCGGCCTACTGGTTCGCCTACTTCCTGGTGATCCTGCCGCTGCTCGGCGTCATCGAGAAGCCGCTGCCGCAGCCCGACACGATCGAGGACGATTTCAAGGAACACTACGGCAAGAACGATGGTGGTCATGGTGGCGTCACGTCACCCGCCGCATCGCCCGCCGAGTGAGAGAAAGGAAACTGAGTATGCTCAGGAAACTTGCCATCAGCACCGTGACGGCTGCGACGCTGGCCCTCTCCTCGGGGGCGGCGCTCGCCGCGGGCGCGGCGGGCTATGTCGAAGACTACGCCTTCTCCTTCGAAGGTCCCTTCGGCCGCTTCGACCAGAACCAGCTGCAGCGCGGTCTGCAGGTCTACACGCAGGTCTGCGCGGCCTGTCACGGCCTGCGCTACGTGCCGATCCGGACCCTCTCGGACGAGGGCGGCCCGGGTCTCAGCGAAGAAGAGGTGCGCGCCTATATCGAGCAGAACTTCATCGAGGTCTACGATGCGGATCTGCAGGATTGGCGCGCGGCCACGCCGAACGACAACTTCCCGATGTCGAGCCTCGAGAACGCGCCTGACCTCAGCCTGATGACCAAGGCGCGCGCGGGCTTCTCCGGGCCCTACGGCCTTGGCCTCAACCCGCTCTTCCGCGGGATGGGCGGGCCGGAATACACCGCCTCGCTCCTGACCCACTACACCGGGTCCGAGCGGGAGGAGTTCGGCGCGTTTCTCTACGGGAACGAGACCTTCCCCGGCGGCTACATCGCCATGGCCCCGCCGCTCTGGGATGGCGCGGTCGAGTATAACGACGGCACCGAGGCCACGGTCGAGCAGATGGCGCTGGACGTCGCCGCCTTCCTGACCTGGACCGCGGAACCGGCCCTGATGGCGCGCAAGCAGATGGGCTTCACCGCGATCCTGATGCTCAGCATCCTGTCGGTGCTGCTCTACCTCACCAACAAGCGCATCTGGGCCCCGGTCAAGGCGCGCGCGAAGGGCCAGCAGCCCGCCGAGTGAGGCCTACGACCACGCAAAAGAAAACGCGCCCCCCGGGGCGCGTTTTTCTTTGTAGGTTGGGCAATCCTGCCCACCGCGCCGTTACATCCACGGGCGCAAGACATCCGGCGGATCGTCCCGCAGCCCGGACAGACCCAGGTCCAGCACCTTCGCCCCGTCTTCCAGCAGCCAGAGCCTTTCACAAAGCCGCCCGGCATCGCGCAGGTCATGACAGGCCATGAGAAGCGTCAGGCCCCTCGCGGCGCAAAGCTCCGCGACCTGCGCCAGCATCTCGGTCTTGAGCCCCGGATCGAGCGCCGCGAAGGGCTCGTCCAGCAGCGCAAGCGGCCGGTCTCTGAGCAGCATCCGCGCCAGCGCCACCCGCGCCTGTTGCCCGCCCGAGAGCGCCGCGGGCCGCTTGCCCGCATGATCGCGCAGACCCACCTGGCCCAGGCTTTCGGCCACACGGTCCCTGTCCACCGCCGAAAGCCGCAGATCGGGGCGCAGCCCCAGCGCGACATTGTCGAAGACCGTCAGATGCGGGAACAGGTTCCCGTCCTGGAACAGGATCGACACGGGCCGCGCCGCCACGGGCGCCTCGGTGATGTCCTGCCCCTCCCACAGGATGCGCCCTGCATCAGCCCGCTCGAACCCTGCGATCAGCGCGAGAAGCGTGCTTTTCCCGCTGCCCGACGCGCCCAGAAGCGCCACGCGCTCGCCGCGCGCGATCTGACCGGAAAGGGACAGGGTGAACCCGTCTTGCGTGAAGCGCAGATCATCGAGTGACAGCATCGAGCCGCCCTCCCCTGTCGAAACCCCAGAACAGCGCCAGCGTCAGCGCCATGAGCAGCACCGCCGCGCCCTGCGCATCGTCGGTGCGGTAGGAGCCCATCAACCGATACATCTCGAGTGGCAGCGTCCCCTGCCCAGGCGAGGAGAACAAGGCGATCACACCCAGGTCGCCCATGGAAAACGCCGCCGCCAGCCCCGCGCCGAAGCCGAGCGGGCGCTTCAGCCGCGGCAGGATCGCGTGGCGCAACCGGGCAAGCCCGCGCATCCCCAGCGCCTCGGCAAGGCGGCCCTGGGTCGCCTCGGCCTCCATCGCGGCGGGCACCAGCGCGCGCAGAAGGAAGGGCAGCGCCACCAGCGCGTTCACAAGGCCGGTGACCGGCAGGGCGAGGGGGATTGGGTTCGTCACGCCGCGGATCAGCAGGAACAGGCCGGTGCCGATCACCAGCGGCGAAACGGCGATGGTGAGAAAGGCGAGGCCTTCGACAAGGCCGGGGCGGCGGAGCTTTGTCACCAACAGCGCGATGGGCAGGGCCAGCGCGACGGCCAGCGCGGTGGAGGCGAGCGCAAGCACGATCGAGCGCAGCGCCGCCTCCCAGACCACGGGCGGCAGCCCGGTAAGCGCGGGCAGGCCCTTGAGCAACACGGCGGCGAGCGGCAGCAGCAGGAAGACCGCCGCGCCGAGGATCGCCGCCACGTCGAGCGCCCGCGCGGCGCCGGTGTCGCCCGGCCAAGGCAGCGCCGGGCGGTCAAGGCCCGCGCCGACCTCCTGTCGCCTGATCGCACCGAAGGCCAGCGCCCCCGCGCCAAGGCAGATCGCCACCTGGATCAGGCCCAACAGCGCGGCACGCCCGAGGTCGAAGTCGAAGCGGAACGCCTGGTAGATCGCCAGCTCGACCGTGGTCGAGGACGGCCCACCGCCGAGGATCAGCGCGACCGCAAAGCTCGTGGTGCAGATCAGGAAGATCAGCAGCGCCGCCCCCGGCAGGGTCGCGCGCAGGATCGGGCGCTCGAACTGTCGCCGCATGTCGGCGGTCGAAAACCCCAGCGACGTCGCCAGCCGGATACGTTCCGACGGCACCGCCTGCCAGCCTTGCAGGATCAGCCGGACGGCCAGCGGCAGGTTAAGAAAGACATGAGCCAGCACGATGCCCTGAAGCCCGTAGACATCCACGCGCCCCGCGCCCAGCGCGGCGAGCAGGTCGTTCAGCCACCCCGCCCGCCCGAAGACGGCCAGCAGGCCGAGGACCGCCACGATCACCGGCAGGATGAAGGGCGCCCCCATCAGCGTCACCAGCGCCCGCCGCCCCGCGAAATCGCGCCGCGCCAGCGCGCGGGCCACCGGAATGGCAAGCGTGACGCTGACCAAGGCCGACAAGGCGGCTTGCAAAAGCGTGAAGCGGATCGCGGCCCAGTCGGCAGGGCCGAGCGCGGGTGGCCAATCGGCGCGCAGCATCACTGCGCCGAGCGGGCCAAGCACGGACGCCATGACGAGCGCGGCGAGAACCGCGCCCGTCCAGTGGATGGCGCTTAGCGGCTGAGCGCGCGTTGCCATTCCGCCACCGCCTCGTCGCGGACCGCCGCGGCCTCTTCGGGCGACAGGAGCAGCGCCTGCGAGGGCACGGTCAGCCCCGAGAAGCCATCGGGCAGGCTGGAGGAGGCCGCCGGATACATCCAGTTTGTCGTCGGGATCACGTCCTGGAACCCGGGCGAGATCATGAACTCCATGAACTCCCGTGCGAGCTCGGGCTGATCGGTCGAGGCGACGATGCCCGCCACTTCGACCTGGATGTAATGCCCTTCCGAGAACTCGGCCGAGGTGAAGTTCGGGTCGTCCTCGGCGATCAGGTGATAGGCGGGCGAGGTCGTCCAGCTCATCACCATGTCGGCCTCTCCCTCGAGGAACAGGCCGTAGCTGTCGGACCAGCTGGGCGTGATCGTGACGATGTTGTCGGCCAAACCTTCCCAGATCTCGGGCGCACGGTCGCCATAGGCCGTCTTGATCCACATGACAGTCCCGAGGCCGGGCGTGGACGAGCGCGGATCCTGCAGCAGGATCGTGGTGTCGCTCGCCGCGAGCTCTTCGAAGCTGGTCGGCACATTCTCCAGGTCGCGGCGATGCACGAAGGCGAAATAGCTCCAGTCGAAGGGCAGGAAATGCGTGTCGGTCCAGTCTATCGGCACGGTCAGGCCCTCTGGCGTGATCCCGTGCTCCATGATCAGGCCAGAGTCGCGCGCCGCCTGCGTCAGGTTCGTGTCGATGCCGAGGATCACGTCAGCCTCGGTCGCGTCGCCCTCGAGCCGCAAACGCGCTAGCAACGAAGCGCCGTCACCCGTGCCCACGAATTGCAGGTCACAGCCGCAAACGGCTTCGAACGCCTCTTCGATGGCAGGGCCCGCACCCCAGTCGGGCACGAAGCTGTCATATGTGTAGACCGTCAGCACCGGGGTCTGCGCGAACGCCGCCCCCGCGAAAACAGACAGTCCCGCTGCGATGATGGTGTGTTTCATCCTTCACTCCTCCATTGCGACGGGCGAAGTGAAGTGTGGGGCGTGTGTATTGCCCGCAAACCTTCCCTCCGCCGGTCCTAACCGGTTCAGGTTCAACGGGTTCGCGCGTCGCTTCGCGCATCTCAGGCCAAACAGGCCACCCCGAGGTGCTGCAACACGTAGCGCCGGCCCGTCCGCTTCGCAAGCGGCTTGGCATTTTCGCCGCAGGGCGGTAGGCCGAGAGCCGAGTGAAAAAGGATGCCCGCGCGATGAGCCTCAACAGCTTCGGCCACCTGTTCCGCGTCACGACCTGGGGCGAAAGCCACGGGCCCGCGCTTGGCGCGACGGTCGACGGCTGCCCGCCGGGCGTGCCGGTGGACGCGGGCGCGATCCAGCATTGGCTCGACCGCAGGAAGCCCGGGCAGAACAAGTACACCACCCAGCGGCGGGAGCCGGACGAGGTCGAGATCCTCTCGGGTGTCTTCGAGGGGCAGTCGACCGGCACGCCGATCCAGCTGATGATCCGGAACACCGATCAGCGGTCCAAGGATTACGGAGACATCGCGGAAAAGTTCCGCCCCGGTCATGCCGATATCACCTACTGGCAGAAATACGGCATCCGCGACTATCGCGGCGGCGGGCGGTCCTCGGCGCGCGAGACGGCGGCGCGGGTGGCCGCCGGTGGCGTGGCACGGGCAGCACTTGCGCAGATGGTGCCGGGGCTGAAGATCACCGGCTACATGGTGCAGATGGGACCGCACGGGATCGACCGCGCGCGCTTTGACGAAGGCGAGATCGAGCGCAATCCCTTCTGGGTGCCTGACGCGCAGGCCGCCGAGGACTGGGCCGCCTATCTCGACACGTTGCGCAAATCCGGCGACAGCGTCGGCGCGGTGATCGAGGTCACGGCCTCGGGCGTGCCCGCGGGGCTGGGCGCGCCGATCTACGGCAAGCTCGACACCGACCTTGCGGCGGCGATGATGTCGATCAACGCGGTGAAGGGGGTCGAGATCGGAGACGGCATGGCCGCCGCGGCGCTGACCGGTAGCGCCAATGCCGACGAGATCACGATGGGGCCGGATGGCCCTGTCTACAATTCGAACCACGCGGGCGGCATCCTTGGCGGGATTTCGACGGGTCAAGATGTTGTGGTAAGGTTTGCGGTCAAACCCACATCGTCTATACTCACCCCAAGACGCACCATCACGCGCTCGGGTGAAGAGACCGAGATCGTGACCAAGGGCCGGCATGATCCTTGTGTTGGTATCCGCGCGGTCCCGGTCGGCGAGGCGATGATGGCCTGTGTCCTGCTCGACCACCTGCTTCTGCATCGGGGGCAGGTCGGCGGCAATGGCGGCAAAATCGGCTGAAATTGCGTCCTAAAGCGGGTGACGCCAGGGGATTTCGGAAACAATCCCCGGTAGCCCTGCCGGAACTGTTCAGATCTGCCTGACAGTGCTTTGAAAGCACCCGATGCTCGCCGCTTTCCTGCCACATTTGGGCACGATTAAGACCAAACTTGGGGAATTTCTGGATGTCTGCTGATGGGGAGCTTCGTGCGCCCATATTCTCGACGTGGTCTGATCAGCCTTGATGTTTTGCTGATCCTTGTCGCGCTGCTGGCCGCAGTGGTGATCGCGGGTGCCGTGGTCCGCACAGGGTCCGTCGGCCAATCCTCGCAGTTCGGCAGCTTCGTCGGCGGCCTGCGCACCCTTGCTCCGACCGAGACACTGGTGGTGTTCGAAGACGGCGCGCCGAGCGACGAGGCCGCGTGGTCGGAGGGCGCTCGCAACGACGATCACGTCGGCCTCGGCGCGATCTGGCTCGTCGAACCGGGCGACGCCACGCTCGAGCGTCGCATCCCCCTGCCCGAGGGGACGGTGCAGGCCACCCTGCGGCTCGACCTCATCGCGATCGACGATTGGGCGCTCGAGGGGCTGGAGCTTGCCGTGAACGGCCGCCCTGTCCTGCGGCAGCGGTTCTCGTCCCGTCCCGACCTGATCGAGGCACAGACAACCGAGGAGCTTGGCGGTGACGGCATCATGCTGCGCAGCAGGCTCGATCCGGCGAAACCGTTTGGTTTTGCGCAAGGCGATGCCGCGCTCGACGAAACACGGCTCGTGGTCGAGATGGCCGTGGTGACCCCCGGCGAGGAGATCGCCTTGACCCTGTCGCCACTGCCCGCGGAGGGTGCGGCGACGGACTCTGCACCGGCCTGGGCTGTCGACAACCTGATCGTGGTCGCCGCCAGCCTGCCCTGAGCCGTCCTTTCCTCAACCGAGACCGAGGTCCATCAGCGCCCGGATGTCCCGCTCGGCGGTCTGCGCCACGACGCGGCCCAGCTCCTCTTCGCCGCGCAGGACCACAAGCGTCGACCGGCGCGGAATGCTGAGCGCGCGCGACAGCTCTCCCGTTCCATGGGTGTCCCAATCGACCTTCACGAAGGTCATGGCGGCGTCATAGGCCGGGTTGGCGGCGCGCAGCCCCTCGATCACCCGGCCCTGCGCGCGGCAGGTCGAACACCAGGTCGCCGAGAAATCGACGAAGACGGTCTCGCCCGCGGCGAGGCGCTGCTGCACGAGGCCGGGGGTATAGTCGATCATCGCCTGCGCGGCGCGGGCAACGGGGAAAAGGCCAAGCGCGGCGGCGCCCAGCAGGATCTGGCGGCGTGTGGTCATGGGTTTACTCCTTGCAACGGGTCAGAGGGCGACGGACAGGTCCTGAAGCCAGACCGGCATCCGGTCGAGCAGCCAGGCCTCGGCGATGTGGTGCCAGCGCAAAAGGATCGCGACACCGACGAACAGGAACACGGCCCCCAGGATCGGGCGCGAGGACTGGGCGAGCCGTTGCAGCGCGCCCATGTGGCGGCGCAGCGCCTGCCGCGCGCCATAACCCAGCGCCACCATCACGGTTCCGATGCCAAACGCGAAGCCGACCATGATGGTGAAGGCCCGCACCAGGTCATCGCCCTGGCTGGCGAGCGAGATCGCACCGCCGAGTGTGGGGCCGACACAGGGGCTCCAGACCGCGCCGAGCAGCAGACCGCCGAGGAACTGGCCCTGCCAGCCGTCGGTCTGGGTCTGGCGCATGCCGGTGTCGGCGCGTTCGGCAAAGCCCGCGGTGGCGGTGGCGAAGCGGGCCGAGGCCTGCGGGATCAGAAGGATCAAGCCGAAGGCAACCATCAGGGCCGCACCCGCGCGGGCGACCGTGTCTTCGGTCAGGCCGACGAGATGGCCCGCGGCGATCACGGCGAAGCCCAGCGTGATGAAGGCCAGCCCCATCCCGGCGGCCAGCGCAAGCGGCCCCCAGCGGCTGGCCTGCAGCGCACCGGCCAGCACGATCGGCAGGATCGGCAGAACGCACGGGTTGATGAGGGTCAGCACCCCGGCGCCATATGCGAGAGCAAGTTCCATGCGGGTGTCATGCCCGAGGGGCCACGCCCTGTCATGCGACAAACGCGTGATTGGCGCGTGAGGTCAGGCGGGCTTGGCCCGGGCCAGCTGCACGGCGAGGATGCCCGCAGCCACGATCGCCACGCCCAGCGCGTCGACCCAGCTGAGCCGCTCGCCAAGCAACACGGCGGCGATGGCCACGCCGAAGACGGGGTTGAGGAAGTGAAAGGTCGCGGCCCGCGTCGCCCCGATCCGGTCAACCAGCAAGAACCAGATCAACGTCGCCAGCAGCCCGGGCATCAGCGTCGTGTAGACGAAGGCCACGATCAGCGGAGTGGACCAGTCCACCACCCATGTCTCGGTCAGCACCGCCACCGGCGCCAGCGCGGCGGCGCCCACCAGCATCTGCAAGCCCACGATCATCATCAGGCTTCCCCCGCCCGAGGCCGCGCCCCGCACCGAGAGCGTCGCCACCGTCAGCGCCACCGCGCCGATCAGGCAGAGCGCGACGCCAAGCGCGTCCGCCCCGCCACCGAGGCGCTGCACCATGATCAACCCGACGCCGAAGAAGCCGGCCGCCAGACCCGCCATCCCGAGGGCCGGCAGCCGGTCACGGAACAGCCCCCAGGTGGCCGCGGCCACCAGAAGCGGCATGGTCGAGGCGATGATCGCCGCCAGCGAGGCCTCGATCCATTGCATCGCCACGAAGTTCAGCCCGAGATAAAGCGCGTTCTGGCAGATGCCGAAAATCACCACGGCCCGCCATTGGCCCCGCGTCAGGCGCATTCCCTGCCCCATGGCCAGCGCGATGGCGACACCGATCAGCCCCGACAGCAGGAACCGGATCGCCAGGGCCGTGACCGGCGGCGCGGCCTCGACGATGATGCGCGCCGAGGTGAAGGCCGAAGACCAGATCAGGGCAAAGAGAAGCCCGGCCAGTAGCGCACGAATGTCCATGGATGCCGTCAGGTGAAAAAGAGAAAGGGCCGCAGCCCTTGCGGCGCGACCCTTTCACGAAAGCGATGGAAGGGCAATCAGCCGTTCACGCTGTCCTTGAGTGCCTTGGCAACGGTGACCTTCACCTGCTTGTCGGCCTCTTTCTTGATCTGCTCGCCGGTGGCCGGGTTGCGGACCATGCGCTCGGGGCGCTCGCGGCAGTAGACCTTGCCGATACCGGGCAGGGTGACGGCGCCGCCGGCGGCGACTTCCTTGGTGACGATGGCGGTGACAGCATCCAGGGCTGCGGCCGCGGTCTTCTTGTCGCCACCCATCTCGTCCGCGATGGCGGCGACGAGCTGGGTCTTGGTCATGGGTTTCTGTGCCATTGGTCTTCTTCTCCTGAATACTGCCCGAGCCGTTGGGCCCGTTCCGTCAAAACTAACCGAATATGGTTGGCGCACACAACGCTTTGCGTAACGGAAAAGCCCAAAAACAGGGCCTAGATGGCGTTTTTTTCGGTCTTCAGAGGAACGCCGTCTCCTCGAACGACCGCAATTTCCGGCTGTGAAGCCGTTCAAGCGGCATGTCGCGCAGCGCCTCCATGGCCCTGACACCGATCAGAAGATGGCGCGACACCTGCGTCTTGTAGAACTCCGACGCCATGCCGGGAAGCTTCAATTCGCCATGAAGCGGCTTGTCCGACACACAGAGCAGCGTGCCATAAGGCACCCGGAAGCGAAAGCCGTTGGCGGCGATCGTGGCGCTTTCCATGTCGAGCGCCACGGCCCGGCTCTGGCTCAGGCGCTGCACCGGGCCGGTCTGGTCGCGCAGCTCCCAGTTGCGGTTGTCGAGGCTGGCGACCGTGCCGGTGCGCATGATCCGCTTCAGCTCGAAGCCTTCCAGCTCGGTCACATGGGCCACGGCAGTTTCCAGCGCGACCTGGATCTCCGCCAGCGCGGGCACCGGCACCCAGACCGGCAGGTCGTCGTCCAGCACCTTGTCCTCGCGCAGGTAGGCATGCGCCAGCACGAAATCCCCCAGCCGCTGCGAATTGCGCAGCCCCGCGCAATGGCCGACCATCAGCCAGGCATGCGGGCGCAGCACCGCGATATGGTCGGTCGCCGTCTTCGCGTTGGACGGCCCCACCCCGATGTTGACCAGCGTGATGCCGTTCCCGTCCTCGCGCTTGAGGTGATAGGTCGGCATCTGCGGCATCTTCTGCGGGTAACTCAGTGGCGCCTTTGGGTCGGTGATCTCGACATTCCCGGTGGCGACGAAACTGGTGTAGCCGCTTGCGGGGTCGGCAAGTGCCGCGCGGGCATAGGCCTCGAACTCGTCGATGTAGAACTGGTAGTTGGTGAACAGAACGTGGTTCTGGAAATGCACCGGGTCGGTCGCGGTGTAATGCGACAGCCGCGCGAGCGAGTAGTCGACGCGCTGCGCGGTGAAGGGCGCCAGCGGATGCGCACCATCGTCGTAGGTAAAGCCCAGCCCGTTGACGATGTCGTCGTTGGTCGTCGACAGGTCCGGCACGTCGAAGACGTCGCGCAGCGTGAACTCGCCCGCGCCCTCTTGCGGGACGGTGATGGAGCGGTCGTTGGCGACGGCGAAATGCACCGGCATGGGAGTGAGGGACGGGCCGATTTCAACGGCGACGCCGTGGTTCTTAAGCAAAAGGGCGATCTGCTGGCGCAGGTAGTTGGCGAACAGGTCGGGCCGCGTGATCGTCGTGGCATAGGTGCCGGGCTCGGCCACGTGG
>CBFIFZ010000068.1:0-13563 GCA_965661995.1 Roseicyclus sp. | reverse complement strand
CACTGGCGACGGTCGCGGTCTATCCCTTCGCCAAGCGCTTCACCTGGTGGCCGCAGGTGTTCCTCGGGCTCGCCTTCAACTGGGGGGCGCTGCTGTTGTGGACGGCGCAGGCGGGCAGCCTCGGCTGGCCTGCGGTGTTCCTCTACCTCGGCGGGATCAGCTGGACGCTCTTCTACGACACGATCTACGCCCACCAGGACCGCGAAGACGACGCGCTGATCGGGGTGAAATCCACCGCGCGCCTCTTTGCCGAGAACACCGGGCTGTGGCTGCGCGGCTTCCTCGTCGCGACGGTCTTGCTCCTCGGGCTTGCAGCCCTGCTGGCGCTCGACCAGGCCTCGATCCTTTCGCTGGTGCTGGCGCTGGCGGGGGTCTGGGGGATGGGCTGGCACATGCTGTGGCAGATGCAGCGGCTCGACATCGACGACCCGGGCGTTTGCCTGCGGCTGTTTCGGTCGAACCGGGACGCGGGCCTGATCCCTGCGCTGTTTTTCGCCGTGGCGGCACTGGTTTGATTGAACCCCGGCACGCGAGGCTGTAACCCGGTCGGCATCCCAGTACGGCAGCGTGGCCAAAGCGACACATGATCCGTTCCCAGACGTTCCTGACCATCGCAGCCTTCGCCCTTGCGGCCCTCTTGGCCGTGGGCACTTCGATCCTGCTGGCAATGGCGACCGAGCGGCGGTCGGTGGACCTGGTGCGCGACACCCTGCACGACGCCGGCATGGGCTGGGTCGAGGTCTCGGCCAACGGGTTGCGGGTGTTTCTGGACGGCACGGCCCCGAGCGAGGCCTCGGCCTTTCGCGCCAGCTCGCGCGCGGGGACACTCGTGGACGCCGACCGCGTGATCACGCGGATCGAGGTCGCCCGCCGCGAGGACGTGGCCCCGCCCCGCTTCTCTGTCGACATCCTGCGCGGTGCGGATGGCATCCAGGTGATCGGGCTGGTCCCGGCGGAAACCGGAATCGCCCGCATCGACGCCGCGATGGCCGTGGTCGCAAACGGGCTCGAGGTGACCAACCTGGTCGAAACGGCGGATTACCCCGTCCCGGACAGCTGGACCGCCGCGCTGGACTACGGGTTGCGCGCCCTGCAGGAACTGCCGCGGTCCAAGGTCACGGTCTATGCCGACGCGGTCGAAGTGCAGGCCATGGCCGAGAGCGGCGAGGAGCGGACGGCCTTCCTGCGCTCGCTCGAAACCGGGCAGCCCGAGGGGGTCGAGGTCATGCTCGACATCTCGGCGCCGCGCCCGGTCATCACGCCCTTCACGCTGCGCTTCGTGATCGGCCCCGATGGCGCGCGGTTCGAAACCTGCGCCGCCGACACCGAGGCCGCCCGCAATCGCATCCTGGCCGCGGCCGAAGCGGCGGGGGCCGAAGGGCCGCTGACCTGCCAGATCGGCCTTGGCGTGCCGACGCCGCAATGGGGCCAGGCCGTGGTCGCAGGGATCGGCGCGCTCTCGCAACTGGGCGGCGGAACGGTCGCCTTTTCGGATGCCGACGTCACGCTGATCGCCGCCCAGGGCACCGAACAGGACAGGTTCGACCGGGTGATCGGCGAGTTGTCGGGCGCTCTGCCCGATGTGTTCTCGCTGGACGGGGTCCTGCCGGAACCGGCCGACGATACCATCAGCGCGGGCCCGTCCCGCCTGATCGCGACGCTGAACGAGGAGGGCAGGCTGACCATGCGAGGCCGTCTGCCGGACGGGCCCGTGGGCCGCTCGGTCGAGGCCTATGCCCGTGCGCTCTTCGGGATGCAGACCGCGGATGTCGCAACGCGCGCCGTCGGCGATCTGCCCGGCGGCTGGTCGATGCGCGCGATGGCGGGCCTCGACGCGCTGTCGCAGCTTAGCGACGGCACGATGGTGCTGGAGCCCGAGACGCTGATCCTGCGTGGCCGGACGGGCAACCCCGACGCGGTCTCGGACCTGACGCGGCTCCTGGCCGAGGCGCTGGGGCAGACGGCCTCGTTCGAACTGGACGTGGCCTATGTCGAAGCGCTCGATCCGATCGCCTCGCAGCCGACGCCTGAGCAATGCGTCGAGCGCATCCGCGCGATCCAGGCCGAGGGCAAGATCACCTTCGATCCCGGCTCGGTCGAGATCAACGAAAGCGCCGGCACGATCCTCGACCGGATCGCCGGGGTGCTGCCGGACTGCCGCCACGTGCGGATGGAGATTGCCGGCCACACCGACAGCCAGGGCCGCGAGGAGATGAACCTCAACCTCAGCCAGTCGCGCGCGGATGCGGTGCTGAACGGGCTTCTGGCGCGCGGCGTGCTGATCTCCAACCTCACCGCGCAGGGCTATGGTGAAAGCCAGCCCATCGCCTCGAACGAGACCGAGGACGGGCGCGAGCAGAACCGCCGGATCGAATTCCGCCTGCTCACGGCGGCCAGCGATGACACCGCGGGCTCCGGGGAGACGGGAGGCACGGCCGAGGGCGAAGCGGGGACCGACGACATCCAGCGTGGCGGCGGCGGCCCGCCGCGGCCCGAGATCACACCCATCCCGCGACCCGACAGCATCGTGGAAAGAGCAGAGGCCGCACAGGAGTATGTGCCATGAACCGGTTCGAATTCGTCCTCGCGATCGCGATCATCCTCTTCGTGGCCTTTGTCCTCGGTTGGCTTGCGCATTGGCTGCTGGCGCGCTTCAACCAGGTCTCCAGCGCCGATCTCGACGAGATGGACGCACTCGCCAAGGCGCTGCACGACGCCGAAGAGACACGCGACCAGGCCATCGCCTACCTGCAACAGCGCGAGGCCGAACTGACCGGCCAGCTGAGCCAGACCGAGGCCGAGCTGCGCGCCGCCATGGACGGGTTGCGAGAGGCGCGCCACGAAACCGAGGAACTGCGCCGTTACATCGAGTCGCTGGGCGTCGGTCAGGGCTAGCTCGGGTCAGTGGCCCGTGGTCCAGCGGGCGAGCGCGTCCTCGTCCTCGGCCCGCGCCTCGACCCATGCCGCGCCGGAGGCAGTGACCTCCGTCTTCCAGAAGGGCGCGCGGGATTTCAGGTAATCCATAAGGAACTCCGCCCCGGCGAAGGCATCGCCCCGGTGCCGGGCGGCGGTGGCGACCATCATGATCGGGTCCGCTGGTTTCAGCGGCCCGTAGCGGTGCAGGATCATCGCATCGGCGAGCTTGAACCGGGCCATCGCCTCGGCGCGGATCTCGGTCAGGGCCTTTTCGGTCATGCCGGGGAAATGCTCGATCTCCATCACATCGAGATCGCCCGTGGCGATATCGCGCGTGATACCGGAGAAGCTGACGACTGCGCCCGCGCCCGTCACCCCGGCGGCGAAGGCGTTGAGCTCGGCCCCCATGTCGAAGGGGGCGGACTGGACGCGGACCGGCTCGGGCATAGGCCTCAGCCCCCGGTCATCGGCGGGAAGAAGGCGACTTCGCGCGCGCCCTCGAGGCTCGCGTCCATCTCGACCAGGTCCTGGTCGATGGCCGCCCGGATCGATGCGGTGTCAGAGAAGGCATAGGCATAGCCCTCGTCGCGGGCGCGGAGTTCCGCGATCAACTCGGCGACGGTCCCGGCCTCGGTCTCGACCTTTTCCGAGGCTGTGCCGACACGCTCGCGCAGCCAGGCGAAGTAGCGGATGTCGAGTTTCATCACGTCTCCCTCAGATGCGGCATGGCCTTGCGGAAATAGTCATAGCCCGTCACCAGCGTCAGCGCCGCGGCGAGCCAGAGCAGCACAAGCCCCCCGTAGGAGGTGAGCATCAACGCGTTGTATTTCCAGATCAGGCCGACATCGTCGGCGATCTCGCCCGACAGGATGCCCGACACGATCTCGCCGTTCATGCCGAAGGTCTGCATGATGAAGTAATGGTCGAAGAGGCCCCAGGCGAAGAGCATCGTGATGGCCACCATCTGCACCATGGTCTTCCACTTGGCCAAGGGCGTGACCTTGAGCGTACCGGCCGTGTGCCCGAGGTATTCGCGCAGGCCCGAGACGAAGACCTCGCGGAAGAGGATGGCGGTGACGGGCACCAGAAGCCATGCGGTGACGCCGTGGATGCCGAGGAGCACCGCCAGCGCGATCACCACGACGGCCTTGTCGGCGATCGGGTCGAGCATCGCGCCGAAGCGGCTGATCTGGTTCCAGGCGCGGGCGAGGTAGCCGTCGACGTAATCGGTGAGTGAGGCGCCGAGAAACAGGAACATCGCCACCCAATCGGCCCAGGGCCGCGGCAACAGGAGGAAGACCAGCGCCACCATGGGCGCGGCGATCATCCGTCCGACGGTCAGGATATTGGGCAGGGTCCAGCGCATGCGCCACGTGTAGCGCGCGCGCGGCACAGAGGGAAGCGTCCGGTCGAGGGCGGTGACACGCCCTTTCGAAAGGGCGTTCTGACGCGATTTCGAAAGGGCGTGAAAAAGCGCCTTCGAAGGCGCTTGACCCAAGGCGCTTCGAAGCGCCTTCGCCCCGCCCTAACCGCGTTCGTGGAAGAAATCGTAGATCTTCTGCGCCATGGCCTCGCTCACGCCTTCCACGGCCTTCAGGTCGGCGAGATTGGCGCGGCTCACCGCCTTGGCGCTGCCGAAATGCGCCAGCAGCGCCCGCTTGCGCGTCGCCCCCACGCCGGGAATGTCGTCGAGCGGCGTGGCGCTGACTGCCTTGGAGCGTTTCGCACGATGCGCGCCGATGGCGAAGCGGTGCGCCTCGTCGCGCAGACGCTGGACGAAGTAGAGCACCGGGTCATTGCGCTTCAGCGCCATGACTGCCTGGCCGGGGCGGTGGAACTCTTCCTTGCCCTGGTCGCGGTCGATGCCCTTGGCCACCCCGATGAAGGGCAGGTCATCGAGGCCGAGATCATCCATGATCTCCTGCACGGCGCTCACCTGTCCCGCGCCGCCGTCGATCAGCAGCAGATCCGGCCAGGCCTCGGTCTCTCGGTCGGGATCCTCTTTCAGCAGGCGCTGAAAGCGGCGGGTCAGGACCTCCTTCATCATGCCGAAATCGTCGCCGGGGGTCAGGCTGTCACCGCGGATGTTGAACTTGCGGTATTGCGACTTCAGGAACCCGTCCGCCCCCGCGACGATCATCGCGCCGACGGCATGCGCCCCCTGGATATGGGAGTTGTCGTAGACCTCGATCCGGCGCGGCGGCGCGGCAAGATCGAAGGCCTCGGCCAGCCCGTCGAGCAGCCGTGACTGCGCCTGACCCTCGGCGAGCCTGCGGGCGAGGCTTTCGCGTGCGTTCCGGAGCGCGCTGTCCACCAGCTCGGCCTTCTCGCCGCGCTGGGGCACCAGGATCTCGACCTTGCGGCCCAGCTTCTGGCTCAGCGCATCGGCCATCAGGTCCGGGTTCTCGACCGGGTGCGACAGCAGGATCTGCTTCGGCGGGTCCTTCTGATCGTAGAATTGGCCGAGGAAGGCCTCGATCACCTCGGGCTCGTCGATGTCGGCGCCCACGCGGGGATAGTAATCCTTGTTGCCCCAGTTCTGGTTGGCGCGGATGAAGAAGACCTGCACACAGGCCTGCCCCCCCTCCATGTGGAGCGCGATCACATCGGCCTCGGTCACGCCGCGGGGGTTGATGCCCTGCGCCGACTGCACGTTGGTCAGGGCGCGGATGCGGTCGCGCAGTGCCGCCGCGCGTTCGAACTCCATCGCCTCCGACGCCTCGGCCATGTCGCGCGCCAGCTGCGCCTGCAGGTCGGTGGTGTCGCCCTTGAGGAAGCGCACGGCATCGCTGACCGAGGCGGCGTAGTCACTTTCGGAGATGTAGCCGACGCACGGCGCCGAGCAGCGCTTGATCTGGTAGAGCAGGCAAGGCCGCGTGCGGGACTCGAAGGTCGCGTCGGTGCAGTTGCGCAGGAGAAAGACCTTCTGCAACTGGTTCAGCGTCCGGTTGACCGCGCCCGCGCTGGCGAAGGGGCCGAAATAGTCACCCTTTTCCTTCTTCGCGCCGCGGTGCTTCTTGAGCTGCGGAAAGGCGTGCGTCCGGCTGACAAGGATGTTGGGAAAGCTCTTGTCGTCGCGCAGAAGCACGTTGTAGCGCGGCTTGAGCTGCTTGATCAGGTTCTGTTCGAGCAGCAGCGCCTCGGTCTCGGTCCGCGTGGTCAGGAACATCATCGAGGCGGTTTCGCGGATCATCCGCGCGATGCGCGGGGAATGGCCCGACGGCTTCGCATAATTCGAGACGCGCTTCTTCAGCGCGCGTGCCTTGCCAACGTAGAGAACCCGGCTTTGGGCATCGAGCATGCGGTAGACGCCCGGCGAATTGTCGAGCGTGCGCAGGTAGCCCTGGATGACCTCGTGGCCCGTTTCGGGGGTATCTGACATGGCTCTTTGCTGGTTTCGCGATTCCCTTGTTGGCTGCAACGGAACCGCGGTTTGATCAAGAGGTCAGCTTTCCACGGAACCTGTGGATAAGCTTGCGGAGAAAACCGGGGGCATCCGGATTTTTCTTTGTTTTGAGTGCGGTTCTGGGATTTGCCCAAAAATTAGGCAGCAATCCAAGCGCCTGTAATCAGTAGGTATTTTTTTACGGCGGCCCACTCGTCGCAGGGTTGTTACCCAACGTTAACAAAAGCTTCACACGTCGAAGCCCGGTGGAAAAGTCGCAGCGGGCCCTCATTTCAGGGCCTCACTCAACCCCAAGGACATCCGGCGTCTGCCAGGCAAGGTGCTGGCCGCCATCGACGCAGATCAGCTGTCCGGTGACGGCGCGTGCGGTCAGCAGGTAGCGCAGCGCCTCGCAGATCCCGTCGGCATCGGCCCCGCGCCCGAGGACCGTCGCCGCGCGCTGCCGCGCGAAGTGGCTGTCGGATTGGCGCGCACCTTGCAACGTCGGGCCCGGGCCGATCGCATTGACGCGGACATGGGGCGCCAGCGCCTGCGCCGCGGTGCGGGTAAAGGCCCAGAGGCCCATCTTGGCGATGGTGTAGGTCATGAACTCGGGCGTCAGCTTGCGGACGCGCTGGTCGATCATGTTGACGACAAGCCCCTGCGCCAGCGGCTCGCCGTTCTCGTCGGCGATGGCCTGCGGCACCTGCGCGGCCAGCGCCTGTGTCAGGACGAACGGCGCGCGCAGGTTCGACTCGAGGTGGCGGTCCCAGCTGTCGCGGGTGGCGCTTGCGATGTTGTCGTATTCGAAGATCGAGGCGTTGTTGATCAGGACGGTGATGGGCTTGCCCAGCGCCTCGGCTGCAAGGAGCAGCAACGCCTGGGTCTCGGCCTCGACGGTGAGGTCGGCCTGCAGGGTCACCGCCGCGCGGCCCAGCGCACGGATCTCGGTGGCGGTGTCTTCGGCGGCATCTGCGCTGCCGGCGTAGTGGATGGCGACATCATGGCCCTGCCAGGCCAGTTCCAGCGCCATGGCGCGGCCGAGGCGCTTTGCGGCGCCTGTCACGAGTGCGGTCATCGGGGTCAGTCCTCAGGCAAGCACGAGCAGGAGATACGCGACATAGAGCGCGGTGAAGATCACGCCAACCAGGCGACCCATCGACCAGCGCAGGAAGACGAAGGGCGCGAGCGCGAGCGAGGCGGCGAGCATCACCCAGATGTCGAAGCGCAGGATCGCGGGGTCGACCGGGATTGGCCCGACCAGGGCCGCAACGCCGATGATGGCCAGCAGGTTGAACATGTTCGACCCGATCACGTTGCCCAGTGCAACGTCGGCATGCCGCCGCAGCGCGGCCATGACCGTTGTGGCCAGCTCCGGCAGGGAGGTGCCGATCGCCACCAGCGTCAGGCCGATGACCGTGTCGCTGACGCCGTAGGCCTGAGCGATGGCGACCGAACTGTCGACGAGCAGGTCGGCCCCGAGCGGCAGGCCGATGAGACCGAGGCCGAGGTAAAGGCCGATCTTCCACCACGGCATGTCGGGGTCGGCCTCGTCCAGCGCGTCCTCTTCCTCGGGCGCGGGCGCGCCGTTCGCCGCCTTGCGATGCGCCTGGGCGGACCGGGCGGCGTCGAAGAGGATCGCACAGAGAACGGCCAGCAGGACAAGGCCGCTGATCCAGGTGAAGGGGCCGGTAAAGGCCAGCACTGTGAACAGGAGCGAGCCGCCGATCATGAAGAGGTAGGTCCGGCGCGTGTCGCTGCCCGCGGCAAGGCCGAACATGAGTGCGGGCACGCCGAGGATCAGGAGGACGTTCGCGGTGTTCGAGCCGACGACATTGCCAAGCGCCAGACCCGGCACGCCGTTGAGCACCGATTTGATCGAGATGAGCAACTCGGGCGCGGAGGTGCCGAAGGCCACCACGGTCAGGCTCACGATGAGGGCGGGAATTCCCAGACGAAGGCTGAGGTTGACGGCACCCTTCACCAGCACATCGCCAGCCAGAAGCAGGATGATCAGCCCGAGGCTGGCATAGAGAAACTCCGAGATCACGCCGTCAGCCCTGCCCGTCCCTGCACTTCTTGCAGGGACCGCCCCGCAGGTTGTAGCGCCCGCATTCGGGGCAGAGGCTCGGCTTCGGCAGGCTGCCCTTGCGATCCGATCGCTTGCCGATCCCGGGGATGCGCAAGCGGCCGAACATGGCGAGCACCGCCATGAAGATCAGGAAAAGGGAGACGATCTTCAACATCACGACAGGCCGAACCGGGACCAGTGGGCGCGTTCTTCGATCCCGGCCGTCAGCTCTGCGCCGAGGCTGGCGCCGAAGCGCTGAAAGAGGCTTCGTTTCGGCCCGTAGGCCGCAAAGCGCACCTTGTCGCCGTAAAGCTCCTTCATCTTGGGCACGATATGGGCGATGCCATCGGCGAGGCCGAGGTCGACACCGCGCTGGCCGACCCAGAATTCGCCGGTGAAGAGGTCGTCACTGTCGGCAAGGCGGGCGCCGCGACGGGTCTTCACATGGGCAATAAAGCTCTCGTGTATCTGCGCCTGGATGCCCTTGAGCCGCTCGACATCCTCGGGGCGTTCGGGGCGGAACGGGTCGAGCATCGACTTGTCCTTGCCCGCGGTATGCACGCGCCGTTCGATGCCGAGCCGCGCGATGGCCTCGTGCAGGCCGAAGCTGGCCGAGATCACACCGATGGAGCCGACGATGGAACTCTCGTCGATCCAGATGTCATCGGCCGCGCAGGCGAGCCAATAGCCGCCGGAGGCTGCCACATCCTCGACGAAGGCGTGAACCGGAAGCTTTTTCTCGGCTGCAAGCCTGCGGATGCGCGCGGCGATGAGCGAGGATTGCGCCGGGCTGCCGCCGGGGGAGTTGATCACGAGCGCCACGGCGGCGGGCTTGCCGCGGGAAAAGGCGCGTTCGATCAGGGGCGCCAGCGATGCATCGCTGAGGGTGCCGCCGCGGACCGATGCAGCGATGACGCCGTTCAGGCGAATGACCGCGACGGTCGGGTCCTTGGCGATGAACGGGATGAAGCGCTTCATGTGGCGCGATGTAGAGTGCGCCTCGTCCCGGAACAAGGCGGGCGCGGTTTATTCGGCACTCTGTGCCCTTGCGGCATCGTCTCGCCGAGGGAATTGATGGGGTTTGCGCCGACTGCGTCGCCGCCCGGGCGCGCCGCTGACGCGGCGCGGATGCGAATTTTCGTACGAAAATTCGGGGTGGCTCTGCCCCTGTCGCGTCCGACGACTCCGCGGAGTTGTCCCTGCCGGGAAAAAGCCCCCGGCTGTTGCCCCGTCCAGCAACCATCGACGGGCATCGCTGTGCCGGTGACGTTATGGGCGACCGGCGTGGAGAGCCACGGCGCGAGCGCCCCGATCGCGGAGGGATCGGACATGCGGCGAGAGGCCTGCCGAAGTCCCGCGGGTGGGTTCAGACCTCCTCGAAGCGGGGGCCAGCGCCTCGGCGTTGGCGATGCCGATACCCTGCATGGAGCCGGTGAAGAGGGCGGTCTTGCCGGTCATGCCGGTCGTTGGGTGTCGTCTTTCAGTATCGCGCGCAGCTCGGTCTTCAGAACCTTGCCGTAGTTGTTCTTGGGCAGTTCGGGGAGCGCGACATAGGATTTGGGCCGCTTGAAGCGCGCGAGCTCAGAGAGCACGTGGGCGTCGAGCGCTGCAGGGTCGAGCGCGTGACCGGGTGCTGCGACGACGAAGGCCACGACATCCTCGCCCCATTCCGCCGAAGGGCGGCCGACGACCGACACCTCGTGCACTGACGAATGCGTCAGCAGCACCTCTTCGACCTCGCGGGGATAAATGTTGGTGCCACCCGAAATGATCACGTCCTTTGAGCGGTCGGCCAGCGTCAGGTACCCATCGGTGTCGAGATGGCCCATGTCGCCGGTCATCAGCCAGCCGTCTTTCAGGGTCTTTTCCGTCGCCTCCGGGTTCCGCCAGTAGCCGGGCATGACCGGTGCGCCGCGGACCATGATCTCGCCGATCTCTCCCGGCGGCAGGGGCTGGCCGCTTTCATTGCCGATGGCAATCTCGACAAGGGATTGCGCGCGCCCGACCGAGGCGAGGCGCGTGGGCCAGTTCGGGTGGCTGCGGTCGGCGACATCGGCGCGGGAGAGTGCGGTGATCGCCATGGGGCATTCGCCCTGCCCGTAGATCTGGACGAATTTCGGGCCGAACCACGCCACCGCCTCCTCTATGTCGGCGCGATACATGGGGCCGCCGCCGTAGACGATGGTCTTGATGCCCTCGCCTTGGCCGCCAGCGGCCTTGGCGGCATCGGTCAGGCGGCGGACCATGGTGGGGGCCATGAACATCGACGTGGGGCCATGGGCCGCCGACAGCGCCAGCACCTCGGACGCATCGAAGCCGCCGGAAGGGGGCACGA
The DNA here is from genome assembly GCA_965661995.1 of Roseicyclus sp. Taxonomy (GTDB): domain Bacteria; phylum Pseudomonadota; class Alphaproteobacteria; order Rhodobacterales; family Rhodobacteraceae; genus Roseicyclus. The sequence continues at coordinate 2,856 of CBFIFZ010000068.1, read as the reverse complement.
GGTGACGCGCGGCCATGCGGACATGGATCGGGGCATAGATGCCCGCGCCATGGCTCATGGGTGCGGCGTAAAGGGCGGCATCCTGCGGGGCGACCGGGTCGACATCCATCGGGTAACAGGCCGAGGTGGCCGCGATCATGCCGTGGGTGATCTGCACGCCCTTGGGCTTTCCGGTCGTGCCCGAGGTGTAGAAGAGCCAAGCGAGATCGGTGGCGCGGCGGTCGGCGACCGGCATGGGTTCCGCAGCGGTGAGGGCGGCGAAAGCGTCGGAATGAAGCTCGGTCAGCGGTAGGGTCGTTTCCGCGGCCAATGCCTCGGTCAGGTCGGCGCTGGTGAAAGCGCGGGTGGCGCCGCTGTTCTCGAGGATGAAGGCCGCCTCCTTCGGGTGCAGCTTGGCGTTGATCGGGACGGCCACGGCACCCGCGGTCCAGATGCCGAACATCGCGACCAGGTAGTCGGGGCAGTTCTTGGCGAAGATGGCCATGCGGTCGCCGGGCATGATGCCTTGCGCCGCGAGCGACATGGCCAGACCCGCGGCGCGGGTGTGGAAGCTGGCGTAATCGGCCACAACCTCGGCCCCGAGCATAAGGGCAGGGCTGTCGCCTGCAACACGGGCGGTGCGGGTCAGCCAATGGGCGATGTTCATGGTCGTTTCTCCCTCGCTACGCAGTGTTCCGCGCCAATGCTTTCCGCGCAAGGGGCGCTGGCTTGGGTCACCGGGCGGCGCTAGGCTTCGCCGGACGGAACAGGACGGGAGGCAGGCATGGCCCATGACATCGTGATCCTCGGGGTTTTCGTGGCCGACGCGGCGTTCCGCTGCACGCGGCTGCCGAAACTGGGCGAAACGCTGATCGGCACGGGCTTCACGCTGGGGCCGGGGGGCAAGGGCTCGAACCAGGCTGTCGCGACCGCGAAGGCGGGGGGCAACGTGGGCTTCCTCGCGCGGATCGGCGCGGACACGTTCGGGGACATGGGTATGGCGACCTGGGCCGAGGCTGGGGTCACCCCGCTGGTGATCCGGGACGAGACGCGCGCCACCGGCGCGGCGGGGATCTTCATCGAGGAGACCGAGGGGAAGAACGCCATCGTCATCAGCCCGGGGGCGGCGGCTGCGATCACGGTGGCGGACATCGAGACACGCGCGGCGGAGATCGGGGGCGCGAAGGTCGCGGTGACCCAGCTGGAGCAGCCTGTGGATATCGCGGAGCGGTTCCTGCGCATCGCCTCGGAGGCCGGGGTCACGACGGTGTTCAACCCGGCGCCCGCGGCGGCGCTGCCCGAGGGGATGCTGGCGCTCTGCGACTATGTCACGCCAAACGAGGCGGAGGCGGAGGAACTGACGGGGATCGCCGTGACGGACCGGGACAGCGCCACGCGTGCTGCCAAGTCGCTCCTGGCGCAGGGGGTGCGGCGCGCCGCGATCGTGACGCTGGGTGGCGATGGCGCGATGGTCCTGGACGCGGACGGCGCGCGGCATGTGCCCGCGATGAAGGCCGGGCCGGTGGTCGACACGACGGGGGCGGGCGACGCCTTCAACGGCGGCTTTGCCTGTGCCCTTGCCGAGGGGCGCGCGCTTGACGACGCGCTGCGCTTCGCCACCGCGGTTGCTGCCCTGTCGGTGACGAAGCATGGCACGGCGGCCTCGATGCCGGCTCGGGCCGAGGTCGAGGCGCTGCTGGCGCGATAGGCAAGCCGGGGCGCGCTGGGGTATGCGCCGGGTTTGCATACTTGGGGAAAGATGAAGGGCTAGAGGACGGTCAGCCCGAGGTCTGCCAGGCCCTTGCGCGCGGCCGGGTGGTGGGACTTCGGCACGAGATCGAAGAAGCGGTCGCGGATGCCGGGCCACTGCGGCGCGGCCTCGAGGAAACGGCAGCGATGGTAGTGCAGGATCTGTCCATTCGGCGTCTGCTCGATGCTGCTGCCCCGGTGCGAGAGGGAATAATTCCATGTCTTGTCAAGCACATGCGCGGTGTAGCCGAAGCGCGCCATGGTCAGCGGCAGGGTGATCTGGTCGAGCCAGGGGCGCTTGTTTGCGATGGCGCAATTGTGGTCGAAGTCGAGCGCGGTCTCGAGCCAGTGATCGGCGAACCGCTTGCCATCTGGGCCGGGGGTGTCGGACATCGCCACAAGGCCTGCGTTGAAATACGGGACGTACTCGAGCCGCTTGCCGCGCAGCAGGTTCACGCGGGCGGTGGGCATGGGCAGGCCGAAGTGGTTGTAGGCACGCCGCCAACGCTTGCCCGGGCCCCAGGTGGGGCGGCCCTCGGGGGCGGCGGCGACATGGGTGTCGGGCAACTCGGCCAATGCGGTGAGCGGGTTGAGGCAGACCATGTCGGTGTCGAGGAAGATCTGCCTCCCCGGACCACGCGTATCGGTGGCGGCGCTGATCTTGTTGCCATGCGGGTAGGGCTTGGCCCAGTCGGGCGACGCGGGCAGCGGGCGCAGGTCGACACCCGCGGCGCGGTAGATGGATTTCGTGACCTTGCCCACCTGCGGTAGCCATTCGGCGCCGGCATAGGCGTAAAGATGAACGCCCTCCTGCCCTTCATGCGCCTGCGCGAGGCTGGCCGCGAGCAGCCACGATTGCCATTCGAGCCGCTCGCCATCGGCGACGAAGAAGATGTGGGTATCGGTCATGTCTGCCCGGACCTTTACTCGTAACCTCGGGCAGGATGCCCGCAAACCGGAAGCCTGGCCAGATCAGACCTCGAGATCGGCGACGAAGATGCCCTCGTGCCCGCCCTTGCAGGCGGCGACCAGCACGCCTCCGGCGCGGACGTGATCAGGGTGGCCCTCGTAGGCGAGGTGGGCCTCGCGGTCGGTGAAGCGAACCTCGAAGCCGTAGGCGTAGCGCTG